>CAMOGT010000033.1 GCA_946614295.1 uncultured Bacteroidales bacterium | reverse complement strand
ATACGTTCATGAGCTCGACGGCTGTGGACTGGGTCATGAACCGGATGCGGCAGTCGGTGCAGTTCATGATCTTCACCCAGAAACCCGACGAGATAGCCGAGGCGATTATCACGCAGGCACACCGCGGATGCACGTTCCTGGAGGCGGAAGGCGGCTATTACAAACAGCCCATGAAAGTCGTCACCACCATCGCGCGGTCTTATGAGTCCGCTACGATCTTCCGCCTCGTGCGATCGATAGACCCTAATGCGTTCGTGTCCCAGAGTCAGGTACGAGGCGTCTTCGGGCAAGGTTTTGACCCCATGGCAAACGGGAAATAGTATAGAGTTCAGAGAATATGCTGCGCTTTCATCGTTTTGTAAACCCGCACAATGCGCCGAGTCAGTCTCGGGCAAGGACGGTATTTGAGTACCTGGTGATCATTTTCGGTATCTTCCCGATGGCGTTGATGGTGAACTGGGTGTTGCTGCCACATGCCTTTGTAGGCGGCGGTCTGACGGGTATCTGCTCCGCCATCTATTATGTCACCGGAGGTCTGTTCCCCTCGCTCTTTCCCGAATACGGCGGCGCAGTACCGGTGTGGCTGACAACCTTTGTGTTCAATGCCATACTGCTTCTCATAGCCGGTCTGACAGTAGGGTGGAGGTTCTGCATCCGGACGATGGTGGGCGTGGCGGCAATCACGTTCTGGTACCGAGTGATACCTATTCTGCCGGAGCCTATTATCGAAGATCCGTGGTTGGGCGCCATCATCGGCGGTTTTGTGTTCGGACTCAGTCTGGGCGTCGTGCTGGCGGCTAACGGTTCGTCCGGCGGAACGGACATAGTAGCCATGATTGTCAACCACTACCATAATATCTCGCTGGGCAATATCATGCTCGCGTGCGACATAGTGATTATTGCTTCCGCTTTCTTCCTGCCGTTGCCGGACTCAATGATGCACGATGCCGACAATCTTCAAATCCTCAAATCCTCAAATCTCCAAATCCTCAAAATCAAGCGTGTGCTCTACGGCGTGGCTATGACTATCTCCTATACGGTGGCGGTGGACTGGCTCATGGCGCGGCTGCACCGCTCCGTCCATTTCCTGATTTATTCCTCCAAGTATGACGAGATAGCGACCGCCATCAATACGACCGTCAATCGCGGTGTAACGGTGTTAGACGGCACCGGCTGGTATTCCAAACAACCGGTAAAGGTGATTTCCGTCTTAGTCCGCAAACCCGAGAGCTCGTTGGTCATGAGTCTGATTAATGAGATAGACCCTAACGCTTTGGTCTCCATCGCTGATGTGAGCGGCGTTTTCGGCTCCGGCTTTGACAAAATCAAAGGAAAATAGGCTCTTCGGCAAAAAAAAATACGCAAATCCTTGCATATTCCAAAAAAAAGCAGTACCTTTGCACCCGCTTTCAGAAATAGAAATAAGTAGGGCTCCCGAAAATTTCTAATTTTTGGGAAAAGGAGGGAACGCGACCATTACATTTGTTACGAAGTAACTTAATCATGGATCGCCGTTACCGACGAGGAGAGTTGTCTGAGTGGTCGAAAGAGCCGCACTCGAAATGCGGTATACGCATTACGTCGTATCGGGGGTTCGAATCCCTCACTCTCCGCTCTTTTTTTTACAAAATAATCCTGCAACACTTGCGTATGTGGGATTTTTTTTGTACCTTTGCACCGTGTTTCAGATCATTCGCAAATATGCCCCGATGATGCTCGTCGTTATGATGAGTATCTTTGCTATGGCACTGGCGATGGATGAATACAACGACAGCCGGCGCATCACAGAAGATCTGCGTATTGAAACGTGCATGGAGCTGGAGACGGAGGACTTTGAGTGGGATGAAGGACAGGTGCAACCCCTCGCAGACCTCTCTCCCGTCTCCCCTAAGGGGAGAAGCTCCCTCTCCTTAGGAGAGGGTTGGGGTGAGGTGTCTCGCACTCCTTTTATCTCCGACAAACAGCGGCTTGGCTTGGTGCGCCGTTATGCCCCGCAAAAAGCACTTGTGTGCTATAACTATGCCCAGACATAAACTATACGGTATGAACTCCAATGAGTTTGTACCGTTTTTTGTTAGACGAAAGTAGAAAGACCGCTACGCTCAAAGTAGAAAGACCCAGGTCTGACCTGCTCAAAGTAGAAAGACAAATGCGAAAATAAATAAATGAACCAATGGATTTTATCTCTATTCTAACAGCTATCCTGACTCTCCTGGCAGGTATCGGAGTGTTCCTCGTCGCTTGCACAATGATGAGTAGCAACTTGGAGTCGGCAGCTTCGCGGCGGCTCAAACAACTCTTCTCGCACACCGGCAACAACAAACTCATCGGTGTCGGTATCGGTACGCTCGGAACGGCTGCTATCCAAAGTAGCGGCGCCGTAACGGTCATGGTCATCGGTTTTGTGAACGTGGGAATCATGTCGCTCACCCAAGCCGCGACCATCATCTACGGCGCGAACATCGGTACTACCGTCACCGCCCAGTTAGTGGCACTCGGTCTCTCCGGCTCCAACAGCCTCTCGACCACCGTCCTTTTCGCCGCTTTCGCGGGCATTGGAGCCTTTATGATGCTATTCGCCAAGAGCGATGCATGGAAGAAAACAGGCGGTATCCTGACGGGCTTCGGAATGCTCTTTGTCGGTCTCAGTATGATGGCGAATGCCATGGACGAGTTCGCGGCGCTCGACTCCGTCAAACTGTTCCTCGCCTCTATCCGCAACCCGCTGCTGCTGGTGCTCTTGGGAACCATTATTACCGCTATTATCCAGTCCTCGTCCGTCATGACCTCCATCGCCATCACTATGGTCGTTACGGGGCTTATCGCGCTGGACCAGGGTATCTACCTGACGATGGGAAGTAACATCGGTTCGT
>CAMOGT010000032.1 GCA_946614295.1 uncultured Bacteroidales bacterium | reverse complement strand
GATAGCTGCCGCCTCCCTTGAGTTCCCATTTACCCTGTTCCTCTTCGAAACGGATATAGTTATTGTTACCATCCGGGCAGATCATGATGCTGTAGTATTTCTCGTAAGTCTTGTCGCCTTCTTTGCGATCGCCTCGTACGAAAGAGATACCAAAACGGTCAGCTTTGTCAGAAGTAGTAACGGTCATGGAGATATGATTGTGGTAGCCGAGTGTGTTGAACATCACGGAGCTGTAGGCTTTCATTGAATAGACGCCGTCAGCGATGTTGAGATTGCCTTCTTCCTCGCCCCATTTCTTCACGGGTTTGAGGGTAGCTGTTTGGTTGTATTTGGTACGGATAGCAGGTACCTCAGTTGTATAGAGCGTACCATCCTCGCGTTGCATCAGACGATGCGCCACCAGCGTACCGCCCCATTTGGGCTCGGCATCCGGACTGATATCCGTGTTGTCTTTACCACGACGCTCGGGGCACCATCCCCATATATAGCGGTCGGTACCGTCGGAGGCAGTATTGCCGGCATAGAAAGCACGACCGTCCAATGCGCCCTCTTTGCTGTCCGGCCAATGGGGAGCAGTAGCGGATTTGAGTTCGCTGATCGTACGTCCTTTGAGATAGTGCACACGGCGCTCAAAGGCACTCATATCGCTATAGGTCAGATACCACCAGTCACCCATCTTAAACACATTGGGGCATTCGAGGAAACGATCCCAAACCATCTTGGCGAAGACACCTTTGTGCTCCCAGGTCTTGAGGTCAGCGGAGACGAACTCGGCAAAGCAGCCGTCCTTGTCTTCGGCACGCGAACCCGCAGGCATTGGTTTGGTAGCTACAATCATATGATAGCCATCTTCCATTTTCCAGATATACGGATCGCGGAAATTGAGCGTGCTATAGCCGTAGTCACCTCCGCGCAGACGGAATAGCGGATCTTTGGTCCAGGTCTTGAAGTCCGGACTGGTGGCGCGCATCACGACTTGGCGATCCTCATCGGCAGCGGGTTTGTACCGCTCACCCGTGTAGTAGATATAGTATAGTTTCTGCGCTTCGTCATAGACTATGCATCCGGTACCGAGGGCTGCATCCTGCTCTCCGGCGCGACCGGTAGGCAGCACTTCGCCCATAGAGGTATAGGTAGCACAATCGGTAGTACGGATGCCCCACAAGGGGTGGAAGGTCTCCTCCAGGTTCTGCTCGAAATTATGGAGGTAAAGGATCTTGTAATCCTTCTCTACCGGGTCGAAGAAAGGCAACGGGTCACCTACCGAACCTGCGGAAGGAATATAATAGGTAGTCGTCCCCGACTCATCCGACGCATTGAAATAGGTAGTGATATTCTCCCAGTCCTTTTGCTCCTGCGGAATATTCTCCTGACAGGAAGTCAGGAAGGTACAAAGGAACAAAGTACCAAATACTATTTTATTTAGTGTTTTCATAAGACATTATTGTTTCAGATAGTTAAACGCATTTTCGGTTATCTTAGCGATATTCTCGTGATAGTACGAGGTGTATTCGCTCGGATCAGCGGCGGTGTACCAGTCGTAGCAACCCGATCCGATACAGATGATCGTACCGTGTTCTGCTGTCTTGCGGAACTCCCATGCCACAACTGCGTCCGTTCCACCGGCGATGTCGTAAGCGCCGGTCTTCTCGTGGAAGACGTCGCGATCCGCGTATCCACCCCAGTCGGAGCCGATATGGTATTGTGCGGTGGAGTTCGTGATCTTATAACCCTCGTCACAAGTATAGACGTGATCCAGCGCTGAGGGGTTCATGGTCAGGTTCTGCCAGAGGGCATGGTCTGTATGACCGGTGATAGCGAACTCCCACGGACTGCCTACGCGCTCTGCATCGGACTCCTTACCACCCCATGCATTATTCGGGAAGCACTCGGCTTCGCCTAAATAGTACGGCAGGTTCACCGCATAACGGGTCAGTAGGAACGATCCACCGGCATGGTAGAACTCTTTGAGTTTGTCGAGCACGGTATAATCGACTGCTTCGGGAGCGTTTGCCTCAAAGGCACCCTTGCCTTCCAGTCCGCCGTCCTTATGGAAATGCCACCAGATTACCTTACAATCCGTCATCACCACCCTTCCGGCAGCCAGATCAGCGAAGGAAGCATAGTCTGAGTTCTCCACATTGGCAAGCATCCAATTAACCGCCTCTTGCTCCTCGGGGTTGAGTTGCGCAGCCGTCTGAGCCAGACCGAGATAGAGCACAACCGGGTTGCCCTTTTCCTTAACGGTTACCTTATACGTAGTAGAAGCGGTGTTGTACGTCACGGTGAAGTCCACCGGATTGGTGAAATCACAAGGCAGCCCAGAGCGCGGCGATACGGTTGCGCCATCGGTAGTCTTGATATTCGGGATCATGGTTTTGATATCCGTTCCGATAGGTACAGAGACGGTGATGGTGTGAGCCACTTGGTCGATGATACCCACGTAGAGTTCATTAAGCATGAAAGAGAGGATACGCGCCTCATCATGTTTCACACGCACTTTATAATCGCGATAGACATTTCCGTTCTCCACATGAATCACTATCGGTGAGGTCATATTTACCTGAGCGCCTTGGGCGGGTGTCGCCGTGGCTCCGGCAGAAAGGCGAAGCGTGGAGATGGTCATCAGATGGTCGTCATGCACCTCGGGCACAGCTACTGTGACCGTAGCCGATGCGTGGTCCACTACGCCCGGATAAATCTCATCCAGTACCAGCGAATCAATGCGGCAGTCTCCATCGACATTGAACGGATTGTCCTGCTTCTGGCAGGAAGCCAATACGGTACAAAGGGACAATGTACAAAGTACTATTTTATAGAATGTCTTCATAACGCAATATTCAATATTCATTATTCATTATTCATTACCATGCTCCTATGTTTTGTTTATAATGTCCATTGGAAGCTGCGATCTGCTCAAATGGGATAGGCAGATACTCGTTTTTGTTGGCAGTGAAATGCGCAGAGGTGTAGATACGGCAGTCGTTGGCCTCTTCTACGTAATACTTATTGATCACCTGCGCTGCTTCTCCCCAACGTACGAGGTCGAAGAATCGTTCGGATTCCATCGCCAGTTCCAGACGGCGTTCCATCTTGACACGAGCGAGTGCGTTGGTGTTGTCCGTATAAGGTTTGACGCGAATTTTGGCGCCGTAGTTGGTGTCGTATCCGGAGAGCATGCCCATGCTGCGCGAGGCGCGATTGCGGAGTTGGTTAACCAGTTCGATAGCCTCCGCGTCACGTCCTAACTGTGCCATCGCTTCGGCGCGCATCAGAAGCACGTCAGCGTAACGAACGACGATACGGTTCATCGGCGTACCGAACCATAGGGCGGAACGGATGAGATAACCGCTCTCCGGGTCCACGTTGTGTTTCAGAGTCACGTGGTAACCGTACAAACCATTGGAGCGGCTCCAGTTGTGGGTGCGGCTCATGATGAGGTTCGGGTTGAACTCATACGGGAAACCGGCTATACCTACCGTCAGCCAGAGACGGGGATCGG
>CAMOGT010000031.1 GCA_946614295.1 uncultured Bacteroidales bacterium | reverse complement strand
TTTTAACGAAAAAAGCACCGTTGAGTGCTTTTTTCTTGTATATGTCATTTTTTTTGTGTACCTTTGCAGCAAAATTGAAAAAACTCTTAGGCTATGCAAACAGCATTATTGGTCATATTAGTGGTGGTAGTTCTGATTTTCGGGTTCTGGCTGATCCAGTACTCGCAGTTCCGCAACGAGGAGAAGAAACGGCAGTTTGAGCTCAAACGCGAGAGTCAGAAGTCCATTTCACCTATCCGCCTGCGTGCCTACGAACGTCTCACGCTGCTCTTGGAGCGTACCAAGCCCGAGCACATGCTCATGGAGCTGCGCGCCAAGGAGCCCGAAGCACTCCTCACATGGTCCATCCCGCAGGTGCAGCAATATCTCCTGCAGACCATACGTGCCGAGTACGACCACAACCAGAGCCAGCAAGTGTATGTATCCGACGAGGTTTGGGATATGATTATCAACGCCCGTGACCAGATGGCGGCGTTCGTCATCGCTATCTCGGCACAGTTACCCAAGGACGCCACTGCGCAGACTTACGCCACCGCGCTGCTGACCGCTTATTCGAGCAACGGCACTACCCCGACCGACAAAGCCCTGGAGTACCTAAAAAATGAGGCGAAAGAGATTATGTAATATTATTCTTTGCCTGTTATGCAGCCTGACAGTCCATGCGCAGAGCGACTCTGCAAAACTTGTCAAGCCGTCCGTCTATAACGGCATGCAGATCAAGCTGGACATCGCCTCGCCTGTCGTCACACCGGCTGTCTGTCAATGGAAGATGCAGCATTATGAGATAGCGGCGAACGTACAGTTAGTGCAACGCTTCTTCCCTACCCTCGAATTAGGTTACGCCGGTGGGCGTACCAACAGAGGCGATAGCATTGCCTATAACGGTCATGGAGGTTTCTTCCGCGTAGGCTGCGACATCAACCCGCTCAAGAAACATAAAGACAGCCCTCACGCTCTGCTCGTCGGTGTCCGCATCGGTACGGCGGTACAAGGCTTTAGCCATCAGCTGGCAGCCGGCAATATACGGCAGAACTTGGTGCAAGCCGATTGCTGGGGAGAGATAGTTCTCGGATGTCAGGTGGAGATAGCCAAGGTACAGCAGACTGCCTTTTACATGGGGTGGATGGGACGGTTTAAGTTCCTCTTCACCCGCCAGAACGAATATACACCCGCCGCCGAGCAGTACGCCATATACATCCCCGGGTTCGGTAACAGGGACAACATCGGCTGGGGGCTGAACTACTATTTAGGATGGAGATTTTAAAACACATAATATTATGAACAAGACACAACTTATGAACCGTGCGGCGGATAACATTCGTATCCTCGCAGCAGCAGCAGTAGAAAAAGCAAAGAGCGGTCACCCGGGCGGAGCCATGGGCGGCGCAGATTTCATCAATGTGCTCTTTAGCGAGTTCCTTGAATACGACCCGGACAACGCCGGTTGGGAAGCACGCGACCGTTTCTTCCTCGACCCCGGACACATGGCGCCGATGCTTTACGGACAACTCTGTCTGGCAGGCAAGTTCACGCTCGAAGACCTCAAGAACCTCCGTCAGTGGGGGTCGGTGACTCCCGGTCACCCCGAGCGCAAGATAGAGCGGATGATAGAGAACACCTCCGGTCCGCTCGGGCAGGGACACACTTTCGCGGTTGGCGCAGCCATCGCAGCCAAATGGTTCAATCAGCGTTACGGTGCAATTCATAACCCGACGATCTATGCCTTCATCTCCGATGGCGGCGTACAGGAAGAGATTTCGCAGGGCGCAGGCCGTCTGGCAGGACACCTTGGACTCGACAACCTCGTCATGTTCTACGACTCCAACGAGATCCAACTCTCAACGGGTTGCAGCGAAGTGACCTCCGAAGACGTAGCCGCCAAATACAAGGCATGGGGCTGGTACGTGCAGGAGATTCCGGGCAATGACCCCGATGCCATTCGCGAGGCGATCATCAAAGCGAAAGCAGAGAAAGGCCGTCCGTCCCTCATCATCGGTCATACCACCATGGGCAAGGGCTGCGTGACAGCCGAAGGCGAGAACTGGGAAGGCAAGTGCTCGACCCACGGAGCGCCGCTCTCCAAAGCCGGTGCATCTTTCGAGAAGACCATCGAGCACCTCGGTGGCAACCCCGAAGACCCGTTCCAAATCTTCCCCGAAGTGAAGAAACTGTACGACGACCGCGCAGCCGAGTTGCGCGAGTTGTGCAACAAGAAATACGAGGCGTACTACGAGTGGAAGCAGGCTAACCCGCTGGCTGCCAACGAATACGAGACCTACATGTCCGGCGAAACGCCGTGCATTGACTGGAGCCTTATCCAGCAGAAAGCCGGTGCCGCTACCCGCAACGCCAGCGGCACAGTGCTCTCTTTCCTCGCGGAGAACGTTGGCAACATGATTGTTTCGTCTGCCGACCTCTCTAACTCCGACAAAACCGACGGTTTCTTGAAGAAGACCCACGCCTTCAAGAAAGGCGATTTCAGCGGTCAGTTCCTGCAAGCCGGTGTGTCCGAACTCACCATGGCGTGCGTCATGATCGGTATGGCGCTCCACGGCGGTATCATCCCTGCCTGCGGCACGTTCTTCGTCTTCAGCGACTACATGAAACCCGCTGTCCGCATGGCGGCGCTCATGGAACTGCCGGTGAAATTCATCTGGAGCCACGACGCGTTCCGTGTCGGCGAAGACGGTCCGACCCACGAGCCCGTAGAGCAAGAGGCGCAGATCCGTCTCATGGAGAAACTGCACAACCATTCCGGCAAACCGTCCATGCTCGTTCTCCGTCCGGCGGATGCCGAGGAGACCACCCTCGCATGGCGTTGCGCTATCGAGAACACCGCTACGCCGACAGCCCTCATCCTCAGCCGTCAGGACATCGCTCCGGTGCCCAACGTCAACCTTGAAGGCTTCCGCAAAGGTGCGTACATCGTCTCCAAAGACGAGAATCCGCAAGTAGTTCTCTTGGCTTCCGGCTCCGAGGTCTCAACCCTTCTTGCCGGTGCCGAACTGCTCCGCGCAGAGGGCATCCGTCTGCAGATTGTCAGCGTGCCGTCCGAAGGTCTCTTCCGCGAGCAACCCAAAGAATACCAAGACTCCGTCCTCCCGAAGGGTATCAAGCGTTTCGGTATGACCGCCGGTCTGCCCTGCACCCTCGAAGGCCTCGTTGGCGAGAACGGCACTGTCTGGGGTCTCAACTCCTTCGGCTTCTCCGCCCCGTACAAAGTCCTCGACGAGAAACTCGGCTTCACCGCCCAGAACGTCTATGAGCAAGTAAAGAAGTTGCTGTAAACGGAACTATGGACGATAATTTTGCCATACAACTCTTTGAAGGAAAGCGTGTCCGCATCGTGTGGGACGCCGAGCAGGAAAAGTACTATTTCTCTATTGCAGATATAGTACAAGTGTTAACGGATAGTGCCGATGCCAAGCAATACATTAAGAAAATGCGCGCACGTGATCCGGAATTAGATTCCAAGTGGGGTACAATTTGTACCCCTGTTGAAATGAGAGCTTTTGATGGAAAACGGAGAAAAGTTCAAGCCGCTGATTTACAGGGTATTTTCCGCCTCATTCAGTCTGTTCCTTCCAAGAAAGCCGAGCCTGTCAAACAGTGGTTGGCAAAATTAGGCGAGCAACGTATTGACCAGATCATCGACCCGGAACTGACCTTCCAAATGGCAGTGGAGGATTATCGCCGCCAAGGTTATTCCGACAAATGGATTAACGAAAGGATGCGCTCCATTGAGATGCGCAAAGAGTTGACGGACGAATGGCATCGCGCAGGTATTACGGAGCAGAAGGATTTTGCGATTCTCACGAATGTCCTCACGCAGGCTTGGAGCGGAATGACCACCGGTGAATACAAACGCCATAAAGGTCTGACGAAAGAGAACTTGCGTGATAACATGACAAATGTGGAATTGGCGCTAAACACGCTTGCCGAAGTGACTGCCACGGAAATATCCCGCCAGCGCAATCCTAAAGGTATGGCTCAGAGTCGCCAGACTGCCAAAGAAGGTGGCGAAGTCGCTCGAAACGCCCGTGCAGACATCGAGAGTCGTTTGGGTCATTCCGTCATCTCATCCAAACGTGCTTCCTACCACATCCGTCCGATAGAAGAAAAAGGCAAAGCGAAAGAATTACCATTCGAAGACAAGGAAGATAAATGAAGACTGTTCATATTTGGGGCTATGGACAGTTGCAAAAATATACTCACCTATTCAACATAAAGGTTCAAGATGAAACGTTTATCGTAGATGCCTTTGAAGACGCTGACATCAAAATTGTGGATGCCTTTGAGGACTCATGCGGCAAAGTGAAAATAGTTGAGCATTTTGAAGATGTCAAAGTGAAGATAGTAGATTCCTTTGAAGATATAAAAATCAAGATAGTAGATTCTTTCGAAGGAGTAAAGAAATAAGAATCCGATATTCAGTTCTTGCGACTAATTCAATTCAGCAAGTATACTATCTCTTTATTAACATATCTAAAAGTGGCGTGAGAGTGGCGTGAGAGTGGCTGATTGACCGCTGTTATGTTGAGTGGTGGTCAACTCCTTATTCTTAACAATCATATACCTTTTAACATCGTTTCATAGTAGTTCCAAATAGCAGACCTTGAGCTGACCTTGTGCAGAGGTTAGAGGGATGTTGGTATAATACCCAAATCTTAATAATCGGTCTCTTTTTGGCACGGATTTTGCAACTAAGGATGTGCAACTAAAATTATTCGAAACTATGA
>CAMOGT010000030.1 GCA_946614295.1 uncultured Bacteroidales bacterium | reverse complement strand
TACGACCGACGTTGTTGAACGGGTCCTGCTCGGTGAGCGACCAACCGGAGGTCTGGCAGTGCGTACGGAGCGCCATCGATTTGGGGTTCTTAGCGCCGAAAGACTTGACGATCTTCGCCCAGAGCATACGACCTGCACGCATCTTGGCAATCTCCATGAAATGGTTCATACCGATCGCCCAGAAGAAGGACAGACGCGGTGCGAACGTATCCACATCCATGCCGGCGTTGACACCTGCGCGGAGGTACTCCATACCGTCGGCAAGGGTGTAAGCCAACTCGATATCTGCCGTCGCACCGGCTTCCTGCATGTGGTAACCGGAGATGGAGATAGAGTTGAACTTAGGCATGTTCTGCGAGGTGTATTCGAAGATATCGGCGATGATCTTCATGGAGAACTTAGGCGGGTAGATATAGGTGTTACGCACCATGAACTCCTTGAGGATATCGTTCTGGATGGTACCTGCCATCTCCTCGAGTTTGGCACCCTGCTCGAGTCCGGCGTTGATATAGAACGCGAGGATCGGCAGCACGGCACCGTTCATGGTCATGGAGACGGACATCTTGTTCAAGGGGATGCCGGCGAAGAGGACCTTCATGTCCTCGAGCGAGCAGATGGACACACCTGCTTTGCCGACGTCACCTACGACGCGCATGTTATCGGCGTTGTAGCCGCGGTGGGTCGGGAGGTCGAAGGCTACGGACAGACCTTTCTGACCGGACGCGAGGTTGCGGCGGTAGAAAGCGTTCGATTCCTCTGCGGTGGAGAATCCGGCGTACTGACGGATGGTCCAGGGACGCAGCGGATACATGGCGCTGTACGGGCCACGGAGGAACGGCGGGATACCGGACACGTAGTCGAGGTGCTCCATGCCTTTGAGGTCCTCTTTGGTATAAATAGGCTTGACGTCGATGAGCTCCGGCGTCTGCCAGTCGGCGGTGTTCGGGCCCAAGACCTTACTTGCAGCCACTTGCTTGATATCTATTTGTTTGAAATCTGGTTTCATAGATGTAATATTTTTTTTGTTCACAAATAATACTATATTGTTCACTAATTAAATGATTTTTTACTGTTCACTAATTTAACGAATTAAACGAATAATTTTAGGTTAATTCGATTCATTCGTGAATCTTCTTTTACTGTTCACTAATTTAACGAATTATATTTAGACTAATTCGCTCGAATCCCAGTAATCAGGACGTATGATTCGCTTATATTCCAAATTAACTTCACCGAAATTAATCAGCAAACCAAGTTGAATCTCACATGCTCGCAAATATGAAAGTACTTGCGAATAATGTTCATCAACTAAGTCGTTAACTGCTTTTAACTCTACAATAATGTTGTCATAGCACACAAAGTCCGGACGGAAATTCGTATTTAGCAACTCTCCTTTGTAGTATACCGGGAACTCCCTCTCGCGCATATATGGTATATTGCGCAACTGGAACTCTTTTTCAAGAGCTTCTTGGTAGACGGCTTCTTTGAACCCACATCCGAGCACGCTGTGGACTTCCATCGCAGCACCAATGATTTTGTATACTTCGTTTTTGTAGATTAGTTGATGTTCCATATTCGTTCATGTATATTGCTCACTAATTATTGCTGTTCACTAATTGACCGAATTTAACGAATTTATTTTCGGTTAATTAGATTAATTCGTGAACTATAATTTCTTCCGGTTAATTAGATTAATTCGTGAACCTTTATATTTATATTATCCGTGAACTGTGAAACTATTTCTTCAGTAACTGCGAGTTAAGAGCTTTTAACGTCTCCAATACGTTGCAACGGACGTGGATGAAGTTCTGGATGCCGAGCTTCTGGAGGTCCTCCATGCATGCCGGAGCACCGGCAACGATGAAGATCTCTTTGGCGTTCTGGAGCTTCTTCCATGCCTTCGGCGCGAGGGTTGCGTACTCGTCGTCGGACGAACAGAGAACGATGATGTCCGCTTTCGCCTTGCGAGCCGCCTTGATACCTTCGGCGATAGTGGCAAAGCCGTTGTTGTCGATGACCTTGTATCCTGCGCACGCGAGGAAGTTACAACTGAACTGCGCACGCGCGATACGCATAGCGAGGTTACCGATGGTGAGCATGAAAGCAACAGGTTGTTTCTTAGCAGCTTCCGTTTCCAAGCGGAGTTGTTCGAACTCCTCTGCCGCACGGGCAACTGGCAGCGTCGGCAGCGCGTTCTCGCAGGAATTACCGCAGCCGCAAGCAGCCTGTTTCTTATCCGTCTTGCAGGTGCAGATACTTGAGCAAGCCCCGGCGTCGGCTTTGATCTTCTTAGCGGCTTTCTCGGTGAAGTTCGGGAACTGGTTGGAACCGAGCAGCACCTCTTTGCGTTTGGCTACGTCGTTGAGACGCGCTTTGAGGTTTGCCGCCATGTGCTCCTGTACCTTACCCTCGGCTACCATCTGGTACATGCCGCCCTGGTCCTGGATAGCGAGGAACTGTTTCCATGCCTCAGCAGCGATGGAGGCGGTCAGGTTCTCCAGATAATACGAACCGGCAGCCGGGTCCACTATCTTGTCGAAGTGCGCCTCCTCTTTGAGGAGCAGCTGCTGGTTGCGGGCGATACGCTCGGAGAAATCCGTCGGACGCTCGTAGGTGATGTCGAACGGCGTAACGGTGATCTCATCCACGCCGGCAAGGGCTGCGGACATCGTCTCGGTCTGCGTGCGGAGGAGGTTCACATACGCGTCGAAGATGGTCATGTTGAAACGGCTGGTCTCGGCGGAGACATTCATCTTAGCCGCATTGCGGAGAGCGGTGGTGAAGATCGGCGCTTTGTATGCCTCTACGATCTTTGCCCAGAGCAGACGCGCCGCACGGAACTTAGCCAGCTCCATGAAGTAGTTGCCGCCGATACCCATGTTGAAACGGATAGCATTGGCAGCGCGGTAGTTAGGCACACCGGCTTCGGTGAGCATCGTCATGTACTCGGCACCCCAAGCGAGGGCGTAAGCGAGTTCCTGCGTAGCATATGCGCCGGAGTTGTTGAGCACAACGCTGTTGACACCCACTACGCGGTAACCCGGCAGCGCTTTGGCGGCTTTCACCACCTCGGCGATCTTAGCCGATACCTGCTCACGGGTCAGCGGTTTGCCCTTGACGAGCATGTTCTTGATCGGGTCCACGTTGATGGAACCTACCATGTGCTTCACATCGTAACCCATGCGGCCGTAGTAGCGCACGAGGATGTTCGCGAGCTTCGGCGCAGCGCAGGCGCAGATGGAGAAGTTGATGGCGATGCAGTCAGCGGCGATACCGTTGAGCAGCGTCTTGATGAAATGGTAGGTCAACTTCTCTTTGTCGAGACAAAAACCGAGGGAGTTGATACCCTTGTTGAGCACCTCGAGGGCTTTCTCGTTCGCCTTGCGTGCGTTCTTGCAGGCGCAGATGTTCTGACGGATAGCCCAGTCGTTGTTTGTACGCGTACCGCGGACGTAGGGGAACTGACCGGGGGCGGAGACGGTGGTCTTGAGCCCTTTCAGGTCCTCACGGCGGTAGAACGGCTGCACGTTGAATCCTTCCGGCGTGCGCCATACCAGCTTCTTGTCGAAGTCGGCACCTTTCAGGTCAGCGATGATTTTGGCTTTCCAAGTCTCAGTGGAGACCGGCGCAAAATCCGCCAACATGTTTACTTTGTTTTCTGCCATGCTAATTAAATTTATTGTTAATAAATTGATTGTTCGTTTCACTCACTGTAAGACCGCTATGCTGTAGGACCGGCTTTGCCTGTAAGACCGCCTGCGACTGTAGGATCTCAAAAAACGCACAAAGTTACAATAAGTTTCGCATATATGCAAGAATTTTCGCCAAATTCTGCTCAAAAACTTTATTTTTATCCGTTTTCAACGCATTGCGAGCCATTTTTCTTGATTTTTGCGTCTAAAAACAAAGAGAAGCGCCCGAAAGCGCCTCTCTTTTTCACAAATTTTTGCTCGCGTCGTAGGTCTCGACGGTTTTTGTTTGGATTGTACGGGGTCTTCGAATACAACTTTTCCTCGGAGCGTTCTCCCAATGGAATGGGAGAGAGAATCCGTCTGGCAGACGGCACAACTGCCAAGAAGAAAGAGCCAGCCTGCTTCACGTCAAGCAGGCTGGTGTTTGGGCTCGCGGTACTACCCGCGAGAGCAGAACCAAAGAGAGGAACTCGCCGAAACAGCGGCGAGGGCTGAACCGATGAATCGAAGGACCGAGAAAGCGGGTTAGCGGGGGATTGAGAGGGCGAAAGATTCTCACGCAGATCGCCCAAAGCCTGTTCTCAAAACGCTCGCCGTAACGCTCTGCCGTCAGCAGTCGTGTAAAGAGCTCTGTGGTTGGTCCGCTCGATAGGTACGACCAATCGTACCTCTGTTCCATCCGGCAGCGTGGCTGTCCGCGGATGGTCGCATAATAATGTCTTTTCCATTTGCGAAAAGTTTTGTGCTCGGCTTGTATGCGAGTGGCCACTCAATGCACGTGCGGACACACAAACTTTCGCGGGTTAATAATGATTTTCGTGGTCAACAATTAAAGACAATTGAAGACAATTTTTGGAAATCCGCTGCAAAATTACTACAAAAAAGAGGAACGGTTTTCTGTTCCGTTCCTCTTCTTTCTGTTCCTTTCGGATTTTTTCATTTTTTTTCGTTTAGTGTGGCTCAGTCGATGTCGATGCAGTATTTCTCGCAAAGGTATCTGACAGCCACGGGTGGCAGAATCTTGGTCGATGGAGATACGCCCATTTGCCGCAGTTCCTCTTGGTCGGAGAGTAACCATCGGCGGAAGGTGGGCAGCGATACACCGGCTGCTTGTGCCAACTCGGATTTGAGTTTTGATTTATATTTTTCCATAGGATACATCTGTTATCATTTGACACAAAAAAGGGAGATACTGAATTATCTCCCTGATTGAATGCACCCTATGGCGGTGCC
>CAMOGT010000029.1 GCA_946614295.1 uncultured Bacteroidales bacterium | reverse complement strand
ACTGCATCTCCTGCACGAGAACGGTCTCACCGAAGAGGTTCTTGCGACCTGCGGCAGCCCACTCGTCCACGTTCTCCGCCATCGGAGACGACGGCGTGATAGGATAGATAGCAGCTACCTCGGTGAACATGTAAGCTACATGCGCCGCAGCGGCGTTACCATCCATGGTCATAAATTTCTTTTCTTTTGCCATAAGATTAAATGATTATTTGTTATTTGTTATTGGTAAAAATTGCTAGTATACTAGGATACTAGGACCCTAGGACTCTAGAACCCTAGTACAAAAATCCCAAGAGCCACAACGGCATCTGGTTGCCGCGGCCGAACTCCAGGTCTGCTACCGCCGTGGGACGGATCGAGTCACGCACGGAGACCTTCTCCTTGACATCGAAATAGTACTTGTTATCTACGATGAACATCGCCGAACGGTCGGTGGCGTTCACCTTGTGCGAGCCGTGGATAGCCGTGTAGAAATAGGTCTCATAGAGGTCTATCTTGCTGATCTCCCGTGTGAAGTTCATCTGCGCCACGTTGGGGTTATGCATATACACCTTGGTCGGCTTCATCGGGAAGTTCTTATGCTCCGGATAGAGCAGGTTGATCAGTCGCGAGTCCTTGAGATACTTGATATAGTTCATCGTCGTTGCGCGGCTAAGCTCGATCTCATCGGATATATTCGACACATTGAGTGCGCAGGGAGCATCCTGCATGAGGATATAGAGCAGCCGGCGGAGCTTATGGAGACACGCCACATCAATCTGCTTGATCATCAGCACATCGACCTCCAACTGGCTGTTCATCACCTTCAGCAACTCGGTCTCAAACGACTTGGACTCGAGGTACGAAGGGTAATAACCATGGTGCAGATACGCATCGAAATACTTGAGGGGCTGCACCCTCTCGCATATCTCCCGGGAGATAGAAGCATGCCTTTGCATGATCTCATCCAGGGTGTAGGACGGCAGGCGCAGACCTGTCTGGATGTTCAGATATTCGCGGAACGAGAACCCGCGGAGGTTATACGTATGCACAATGCCCTTCAGATCGTTGTTATCTTCGTCAATCGGCATGACGGGCGTTGCGCAGAATACGATATGGAGATCGCGGTATTTGGCATAACAATGCTTCAGTTCCCGGGACCAATTAGGATACTTGAAGAGCTGGTCAATAAAGAGATAGCGTCCACCCTTCTTGGCAAACACACCTGCCAGATCGAAGAGCGTGTGTTTCGTGAAATAGAAGTCATTGAAACTCACATAGAGGCACGGACGGATATCTTTTGGCGACACCACCTTGCGCCGGCCTTTCTTCTCCGGCTCAGGCATATTCGCCCACTCTGTCTCAATTTCCTTTGCGCGTGCCAGCAGGAAATCCGTTTTCCCCACTCCGCGTCCACCTTTAATGGCAATCAAGCGATCATTCCAATCAATCTCATCCATCAATTTTCTGCGGAGAGGCATAGAAGCATGTGCTACGAGATAATCATGGATGCGGAAGAATGCTTTTAACATGGTCTCCTGAGGGTCTGTCTGCGGCACTGTCTGCACTTCTGCAACAGGCGTAGCCTCAACCTTCCGAGCGTCGATTTGTAGGTCTTTTTTCTCCATTTTTCTCAATTTAATGAAAATTTGGCGCAAAGTTACAACTTTTTTTTTATATTTGCAAGGTTTACATTACATTTTTTACAAAAAAATGAGGGTACACATACCGTATTCCCTCATTTTTCGTCATTTTCAGTAAAAAATGCACTTTTTAGAGACTGATTGCGCCACTCGGACAAACGCCCTCGCAGGTTCCACACTCGATGCAAACCTCAGGATCGATCGAATACTGCTCGCCCTCATGGATGGCACCTACCGGGCACTCGTCAATGCAAGTACCACATGCTACACAGTCTGATGAAATTTTGTAAGCCATAGTATATAATGTTTAATGTTGAATGTTTAATGTTTAATGATTTTCTTAGCCACAAGGGCACGATTATTTGCAATTTTCGATGCAAAGGTACAACATTTTTTTGACACTACCAAATTTTAGGGATATTTTTTTCACTTTTTCTTTTTGGAGGCCGTGGCGAGTGCCGCCGCCAATTGTGCCGCCGGACCTGTCAAGCCCTTGTCTGTCAGCCCTTTACGTTTTGCGTAGGTCGTCCAGTCCTTTGCTCCGGCATCCTTATTTATGGGGAGACCGAGTTGCAGGAAATGGCAGTACGCGATACCGAGCGCATCGGTGGCATCCAGTTTTTTAGGCATCTGATCGTCGGGAATATGCAGGAACCGCTGCAACATTCCCGCCACCTGTTCTTTGGACGAATGACCATTTCCGGTGATTGCCATCTTGATTTTCATCGGCGAATACTCATAAATGGGGATGTCCTTGCTCAGCGCCGCTGCGATTGCCACGCCCTGCGCATGAACGATTTTGATCATCGTCTGGGGGTTTTTATCGACAAACTGCGTCTCGATCGCCAGACACGACGGATGGTATTGATCTATAAGGTCTTGCAGAAAGAAAAACTCCTTCTGCAGCCGCGGATACTGACCGTCCAGTTTATGCACATCCAGTACGCCGAAATCCAAAATCTCGACCTGCTGGCCAATGGTGTGCAAGAGTGCGTATCCCATGAAAAGGGTACCGGGATCCACACCCAAGATAATATGTTCATTCCGGACAAAGTCCTGCATTCACGTTAAATAGTTAAAATGGTTTTGTTTGCAACAAAACGTTAAATAGTTAAATTGTTAATCCTTCTCATGGTTTCTGACGAAACCGCGGATGATAACCACTACGGCACCGGCGATGAGCACATAATCTGCCCACGGTTCAATCTTAGCCACACTCAGGGCAGCCCCCACGGCGAGTATCACCAGCCCGATAATTAATATGATTGATGACTTTCTCATAACCTTTAACCTTTAGCCCTTAACCTTTAGCCTTTAACCCTTAAACTCTGACCTTTCGCCTTTATTCTTCTACCAGGTAAATATCCTCATCGGGTGTATGCATATAATAATGTTCGCGCGCGTAACGCTCCAGACTGTCGGGATTACTGAGCGTCCGGATCTCCTGCTGCGCCTTGTCCGTTTCCTCCCGGTACATATCGCGTTGCTCCTCCAAATGCCGGATCTCGCGACCTCTGCGGACAAAGTTCAGCACACTCTGCTCGCCGATAAAGAGAAAAACAACCAGAAAAACCAACAGCGTAATAACATACTTACCCCATTGAGCAATCTTAATATCTCTCCAGAACTCCGTAAACGTCATAAATATTTATAAATTTCGGTGCAAAGTTACGAAAAAACTTGCATATATGCAAAAAAAAATGTAAATTTGCACCCGATTTTATAAAAAGAGACACATGAAAACTCGCATAGGACTTTTCTTGACGGTATTGATGATGAGTTCGTGGCTATCAAGCCAGCCCCGCATCACCATAGACAATCCGGATACATGGAGCGGAGAATCGCTACGGTCATACATCGGGCAAACGGTCATTTTCGATGTGCCGATGGTCGTTTGTGCCAATGCGAACGGCAATTATGTGATCTCTCCATGGCGCAGGATGCAGCCGGAGAGTTGCGGCATTCCGGGTTCTACCGATTACCGTTCCGCCGTGCGCATCAATAATGAGTGTATGTTCACCATCTCCGGCATCAGCAATTATCACCGGTGCGGCGAGAAAATCATCGGTCTCAAAGCAACAGTGAATAGTACCGGTTCGCTGAGTTGGGTCAGTGGCACATGGCGCGGCAACACACGCGCGGAGTTAGAAGCCGGCATACCCGATTTGGGCGACTACAGGTTGCTGGTATGCGGGTTTAACCTCGAGAACTACTACATGACATGGGGGTCCATGGGCGCACGCAGTTATTCGGAGCACCAGGACCAGCGCGCCAAAATCAGCAAAGCGCTAAAACGCATCAATGCGGATATTTACGGCCTCGTGGAGTTGCAGCAGGGCGATGAAGCCATCGGCGAAATCACGAGCGACCTGAACAACAGCCTGCCCGAGCGCAACTACAAGTTCTTCCACGATGCCTCCGGCGGCACCAATCAGGCGGTGGGATTTGTCTATGACGCCAACAAGGTGCAGCCTATCGGTACACCCGTTGAGACGGATGTCGAACTCAAGTTCCGCAAGAAAATGATATGCTTCAAGGAAGTGGCTACCGGCGAGAAATTCATCTACTCCATCAACCACTTCAAATCGATGAACACCGGCGGGGAGGAGACACGCGTCAACGAAGCCAAAGCGGTCGTCAAACTATATAACCAATACCGCCAGAACAGCAGTATCAAAGAGAAAGATGTGCTCTTCATGGGCGACTTGAACTGTTATGCTTTTACCCGACCTGTTCAGGTCTTCACGGATAACGGGTATATTGATCTCCACCGCGCCTTCCATGCCGATAGCAGTTACAGCTACATGTACGGAGGTTTGGCGAGCTATATTGACCATGCCATCGCGAACGGTACGATGTACAAACAGGTCACAGGAATGGCAGGATATCATATCAACTCCGACGAGGACGATTATTACACCTACAGCAGATCGGGCAACACCTCTATGTTCCGTTGCTCGGACCATGATCCCGTGGTAGTGGGACTGAAGCTGGATAGCACGCTCGTCTATGACCCTACGCCGCAAATCAACTCGCGGGAAATCATAGAGGGAGATGCACATAAACTCGTCATCCGGAATGCATACAAAGAGGATCAGCCGAGTTATTATGCCATTTACTCGGTGAACGGATGGCTCGTTTCCAGAAAAGAGATCACCTCACCGCTCTACGAAGCAGAACTGCCGGAGCAAGCGGGAATATACATTCTCTTTGTATATTATAACGGAGAGACATACCAGCGAAAGATGATAGTACGATGATGGACCTTTTTAGCCAGATAGAAGAACCGGAACGCGAGGAAATCCGAGCGTTGCGCAAGGAGTTGGAGGAGGCGAACTACAAGTACTATGTACTGAACATGCCTACTCTCTCCGACCGTGATTTTGACGAGAAGATGCACCGCCTGCAGGATTTGGAGGCACGCTACCCCGATATGTTCGACCCTAAGAGCCCGACCCAGCACGTGGGATCGGACTTAGCGGTTACCGGTTACGGGTTACGGGTTACGGGAAATAAATTTGAGCAAGTCAAACACAAATACCCGATGCTGTCGCTGGCGAACAGTTATTCGCGCGAGGAAATTGAGGATTGGGTGCGCAAACTGCCCGCAGGCGTGGAGATTGTCTGCGAACTCAAATACGACGGACTGTCCATATCCCTTTGGTACGAACATGGCGTACTGGTGCGCGCACTCACGCGGGGAGACGGACTGCAGGGAGACGATGTCATCGCGAACATCAAAACCATCCCTTCCATCCCTTGGCGGATTGAACGGGACGACATACCGGATTTCTTTGAACTACGCGGCGAAGTACTCCTGCCGTGGGAGCGTTTCGAAGCCCTCAACAAAGAGCGCGAGGAACAGGAAGAACCGCTGTTTGCCAACCCGCGCAACGCCGCTTCCGGCACGCTCAAACTGCAAGACCCCAAAGAGGTGGCACGGCGCGGACTGACCGCCTATCTCTATTATATGTTGGGCGAGAACCTGCCCGGCAAGACCCATTACGAAAGGCTCAGCACGGCCAAAGAATGGGGATTTCACATCTCCGAAGCAATTAAGGTCTGCCACTCCGTCGATGAGGTAATGGCATATATCGCTTACTGGGACACCGAGCGCAAGAACCTGCCCGTTGCCACAGACGGTATCGTCCTCAAAGTAAACAACTTAGCCCAACAGGAAGAACTCGG
>CAMOGT010000028.1 GCA_946614295.1 uncultured Bacteroidales bacterium | reverse complement strand
ACGAAGGCATGGACCGCAGCCACAACCCCGAGTTCACCTGCATGGAGCTGTACGTACAATACAAGGACTATAACTGGATGATGGGCTTCACGGAGCAGCTGCTGGAGAAGATCGCCATCGCTGTGAACGGCACGACGAAAGTGAAAGTGGGCGAGAACGAGATTGATTTCAAGGCTCCTTACCGCCGTCTGCCTATTCTGGACGCCATCAAAGAGAAGACGGGGCTGGATCTGGCATCCATGAGTGAAGACGAGATCCGCGCGGAGGCAAAGAAACTCGGCGTGGAAGACACCGAGCACATGGGCAAAGGCAAACTGATTGACGAGATTTTCGGCGAGACCTGCGAGGGCACCTTCATTCAGCCGACCTTCATTACCGACTATCCGGTAGAGATGTCCCCGCTGACCAAGATGCATAGAAGCAAGCCCGGCCTGACCGAGCGTTTCGAGCTCATGGTAAACGGCAAAGAGCTCGCCAACGCTTACTCCGAGCTGAACGATCCGATCGACCAATACAACCGTTTCGTAGAGCAGATGAAGCTTGCAGACAAGGGCGACGATGAGGCTATGGTGATTGACCATGACTTTATGCGCGCGTTAGAATACGGAATGCCGCCGACTTCCGGTATCGGAATCGGTATCGACCGTCTGGCCATCCTCATGACCGGTCAGCCGACTATCCAAGAGGTACTACTCTTCCCCACGATGAAACCGGAGGCATAAGATGTATAGAAAAGTAGCAATATTAGGTTCCGGTTCATGGGCGACGGCATTGGCGAAGATCGTCATGCAGAACCAAAGCGAGATCAACTGGTTCATCCGCCGTCAGGAGGTGATCGATGAGTTCATCGCCACCGGCAAGAACCCGACCTATCTCGGAGCCGCCAGTTTTGATGTGGGACAGATTCATTTCTCGTCGGACATCAACCAGACAGTGGCACAATCGGATGTGCTGATTCTCGCGATTCCATCGCCTTATGTCAAGCAGTCGCTCAATAAGATCCGTCGCGACATGACCCACAAGGTCGTTATCTCGGCTGTGAAGGGAATGATCCCTGATGAAAACGTGATCATCACCGATTATCTGCATAACCGTTTCAAGATTCCGTTCGACCAGTTAGGCGTAATCGCCGGTCCGTGCCATGCGGAGGAGATTGCGCTTGAGCGTCTCTCGTATCTTACCATCGGCTGTGAGAACAGACCCAACGCAGAAGTATGGGCGAAACTATTCCAAACTCCTTACGTACATACCACCATTTCGAGCGATGTCATCGGGCTGGAATACAGCTCGGTGATGAAAAACATCTACGCTATCGCCGCTGGTATGTGTCAGGCTCTTCATTACGGCGATAACTTCCAGGCTGTACTACTATCGAATGCCATTCAGGAGATACAACGGTTTGCAACAGCCATGAGCAATGTGCCGCGCGACATTACCCAGAGCGGTTATCTGGGCGATGTACTCGTCACAGGCTACTCGCAGTTCAGCCGCAACAGGCAGTTCGGCCAGATGCTGGGGCTCGGTTATTCGGTCAAAGCAGCTCAGATGGAGATGGAAATGGTAGCCGAGGGATTTTACGGTACCAAGGCGATTTATGAGGCAAACCAACGGTTCAAAGTATCGCTGCCGATTGTGGACGCAATGTACGAGATTCTGTTCAACAAGCAGAAAGCCAAACCAATTATCAAGTCATTAACTTCTAAATTACAATAATCATGAAACTATGTGTTAAAAACGCTGCGTGCTTCGTACAAGCAGACGCGCTGAAGAAACTGGAGTCTCAAACAGAAGCAGCTAACCAGCTGTTAGAGAACGGTCAGGGAGCCGGAAACGATTACATCGGATGGGTGCATCTACCCTCCTCCATCACGGATGAGTTCTTGGCAGAAGTACAAGCATCTGCAGACGAGCTTCGTCGCCGCTGTCAGGTCGTTATCGTAGCCGGTATCGGTGGTTCATATCTCGGTGCCCGCGCCGTGAATGAGGCACTCAGTTCGTCTTTTGACGCCTTCGTAGCCAAAGACCGCAAAAACCCGTACGTAGTGTATGCAGGTAATAACATCGGCGAGGAGTACCTGGCAGAGTTGATGGAGTTCCTCGCAGACAAGCAGTTCGGTATCATCAATATCTCCAAATCCGGTACCACGACCGAGACCGCTCTCGCATTCCGTCTGCTGAAGACCATGCTGGAGAAGCAAGTGGGCAAAGAGGAGGCCAAGCACCGTATCGTAGCCGTTACAGACCGCGCTAAAGGTGCGCTCCGTTCGTTAGCCACCCAAGAGGGTTACAAGACTTTCGTCATCCCGGATAACGTGGGTGGCCGTTTCTCGGTACTCACTCCGGTGGGCTTGCTGCCGATCGCTGTCGCCGGCGGTAATATCCGTGAGCTCGTACGCGGCGCACAAGAGATGGAGAAAGCGACGGATGTGAAGGTTCCGTTCGCCGAGAACCCCGCATGCCAATACGCTGCAATCCGTAACGCCCTCTACCAGAGCGGTAAGAAGATTGAGATTCTCGTGAACTTCAACCCGAAACTGCACTATTTCAGCGAGTGGTGGAAACAGCTCTACGGCGAAAGTGAGGGTAAAGACCACAAGGGTATTTTCCCTGCTTCCGTAGATTTCACGACCGACCTGCACTCGATGGGTCAGTGGATTCAGGATGGCGAGCGTACAATCTTCGAGACTGTCATCTCTATCCAGAAAGCCAATAAGACCGTCCTCGTGCCGGAGGATAAGGAGAACCTCGACGGACTCAATTTCCTCGCCGGCAAACGTGTAGATGAGGTTAATAAGATGGCTGAGCTCGGTACTCGTCTGGCACATATTGACGGCGGTGTACCCAATATCCTGATTGAGTTTGAGCGTATCGACGAATTCAATATCGGCCAATTCATCTATTTCTTCGAGCGCGGATGCGGTATCTCGGGTTATGTACTGGATGTCAATCCGTTCAACCAGCCGGGCGTGGAGGCATACAAGAAGAATATGTTCGCACTGCTTGACAAACCCGGCTATGAGGCTGAGTCGAAAGCTATCAAAGAGCGTTTGGCAAAATAAAACAACGTACAAAAAAGAAATATCAGTATGAAAAAAATGACTTTAGTAGCGCTGCTGTTAGGTGTATTCTCCCTCTCAGCATACGCAAGAGGCAAGCAACCTATTGCCTTCCAGGATCTTCCGGAGATGGTTAAATCGGCTGTACTCAAAAACTATTCAGATTCGCTGGTACAATACATTACATGGGAGAAAACAATCGGGAAAGACGAGTACGAGTTTCTGCTGGCTGACGGCACGAAAATGGAGTATTATGAGAACGGTCAGCTGCACAAGATCAAAAGCGCAGCTGGTGTTCCCGACGTGCTCGTGCCGGAACCGGTACTGAAATATGTTCGCGGCACCTTCCCTCATGCCACTATTACAGAGTTCGAGAGTGAATCCTTGAGCCAGAAGGTAGAGCTGAATAACGATATGGAGTTAGTCTTCAATCGTCGCGGTGATTTCCTGCGTATCGACTAATGGATAATCTGTACGCCTACTAACCGGTCGTAACGCGCGCCAAAGGGCCGCCAATAGACATAAATGGCGTACTCATTCTCCGTTTGCCAATAACTACCATCCACTCGCTGGGTGGTAGTTTTGTTTTGCGTACCCTTGCCAGAGAACCAATATTGATAGTCGTAGCCACCTTGTTTGACGAGTGCAGTGAGCCAGTAGCATTTCGTCTCCGGGTCATACTGCATCCGGTTTCGTACCCCTAACTCGTTCCCGAAGAGTTCGCCACCCAGATAGAGCGAACCGTCCAAGTAAGGCTTATCCACGGGCAATGTCCAATAGACCCACATGTACTCCGCCTCTGTGTCGGAATCGCTTGTACGTTCGGCATTGACCACAAACCGTCCGTCCGAATCAAACTGGTGGATATACTGTCCTCTCGTTATCTCGTTGGCAAAGAGCAACGCGTGGTAATCGCCCATCTCATGATAGACACGATCGATGCCTGTTCCCGCGTAGAAACGGGAGAATGCATCAAAATGGTGGTACTCGTTTCCACCCTCAAAGATAAATGCCTTGTTATTGATATACCGAAGGCGATTTGGCTCTATGTAAGTCGGTTGAGTTATAGTCACTGCATTGTCCATTCGGTTGTTTTGAGTAACCACTACCCTCACCTCTTTCGGATCACGGATATTCAGGGCGGTGGTATTGACATCGACATCTAATTGTTGGAATCGTCCGTTGAACTCAATATCCGTGTTGGCACGCACTTTGGCGCTGATCTTCACCATCGGTTCAACTACTACGAAATCCACCTCGGCTATCTTGTTCGCAATATCGCCGTCTTCATAGATAGTGAGCCGGTAGTCGCCGCTCTTGGTGAGGTGCATGTCTTCGTTCGGGAAAGTAAACCAATAATGGGTATATTCACGGCTGGTATTGAGTGAGTGTTCGTAATCGGTAATATCCTTCGTCGGGAAACCCTGCAAATACTCACCGCTGGTGAGCCCGCCGTCTATCATTTGCACCGTATAGGTATATAGATGCACATCGTGGCTCATCTCGTCAAACGAGATCTCCATCGGTGTCTGTTCGTCCAGGAGCATAATCTCGCGCGGGGCGCGTAGCGTGCGTATGTGATTATTAAAGACACGTGAATGCGTTTGCGCCATCATCCCTATAGAGAGGAACAAAAAAGATAATATGATGCCTGTTTTTTTCATTTCTTCTACCTTTCCGGTTGCAAAATTACAAAAAATATACCAAACCGCAAAATATTTTGCTCAAAAATTTGCACAATTCAAAAAAATGTAGTACCTTTGCACCCGCTTTTGCAGTTTTAGGCCACCAAAAGCTAAGTTCGTGCACAACAAGTAGCACACGATCTTGCCACCAAAAGCTAAGTTCGTGCACAACAAGTAGCACACGATCTTGCCACTTTGGCTCAGTTGGTAGAGCAACGCATTCGTAATGCGTAGGTCCCCGGTTCGAGTCCGGGAAGTGGCTCAAAGGGAGAAGACGTTGGTCTTCTCCCTTGCTATTCCAAGGCGTCGAGTAACATTCTCACACTATATCAAGTCGCTAACTTCGATTGGCACATAATCAATCAGGTCCTGCGGCGTGAGGCGAAGCTGCATGCCGCGCTGCCCCGCCGAGATGTATATCTTCTCATGCAACAGACACGTCTCATCGATGTATGTCGGGAATGGCTTTTTCATTCCAATAGGACAGCAACCGCCGCGGATATAACCGGTAAGCGGTAATAGTTCCTTCTGCGGAATAGGTTTGCAGGACTTATTGCCACTGGCTCGAGCCGCTTTCTTCAAGTCCACCTCACAAGCCCCGGGAACAACGCATACAAAATGCTTGATCTTGTCGCCCTCCAGCACAATAGTCTTGAACACGGCATCCACATCTTCACCCAACTGCTGAGCGACATGCGTAGCACTCAGGTCGGATTCATCCACCTTGTACTCAATCAGTTCATACGTGATCCCTGCCGCATCCAGCAGCCGGCATACATTTGTTTTCTGTATCTTCTGAGGCATTATTTAATCTCCTCGATGGTTTTGAGTATCTTAGCCGGTACGCCTCCTACAATGGTGTTGGCAGGGACATCTTTGGTCACAACGGCTCCGGCAGCAACGATGGCGTTATCGCCGATGGTCACGCCTTGCAGCACAGTTACATTCGCTCCGAGCCACACTTTTTTGCCGATGTGTATCGGTTTGGCAATCATGCCCGCCCGTTGCGCCGGGTCGGGGATGTGATTGAGCGTGCAGAGCGTGGCGTTATGACCGATGAGGGCATCGTCGTCAATGAAGATACCGCCTTGGTCTTGGAACTTACAGCCCATGTTGATGAACACCCGTTCGCCGACATGCGTGTTCTTGCCGCAATCGGTATAGAACGGCGGAAACATACCGAACGACTCCGGCACATCTATCGCCCATAACTCGCTCAACAGCCGTCGCAGTTCCTCGGGCGTGTGGTACGAGCCGTTGATCTCGGCGGTGATACGCAGGGCTTCCTGCGAATATTGATGGAACTTCCTATGCAAGTCCGAGCCGCCTGTTATCGGCTCGCCCGTCGCCATACGTTCACGGAATTGGTCTATTGTCATACTTATTGCTCCTTTGCTTTCTC
>CAMOGT010000027.1 GCA_946614295.1 uncultured Bacteroidales bacterium | reverse complement strand
CTCGCGACCCCAACCTTGGCAAGGTTGTGCTCTACCAACTGAGCTATTTCCGCTTTCTTCTTTCGATTGAAAGATCATTCTGCTTCTGTTTTTCAAAAGCGGGTGCAAAAGTACTGCTTTTTTTTGACATACGCAAATTTTTGAGCAAAAAAATGCAAAAAAAATGCAAATTGGTGCTTTTTTACAGCCATGCTACCCCGGATACCACCAAAGTAGAGAACATCAAGACGGGCATCTGGATATCCAGAGCGCTGCCTTCATTCCGCCATATATAGACAATATGCCATGCCCACACAGGTACAATCAACAAAGCCAGGTAATGGCCCCAAACCGCAAACAAAATAAGACTTGTCACCAGCAAACAGGTGTGGTAGATTTTGCCTCCTTTTGTACCTAACATGCTCGCGAACGTGCGCTTGCCGTGCGCGCGGTCATTATTCATATCACGTATGTTATTGAGGTTAAGGACGCCCACGCACGGCAACCCGATAGCTACGCCGCAGCCAAACGCTTCCCATGTCAAGGTCTGAGCCTGTAGATAGTAAGAACCCATTGTGCTGAGGAGCCCGAAAAACAGGAATACTCCCAAATCACCCAAGCCCATATAGCCGTAACTGTGTTTGCCCAGCGTATAGGTCATTGCGCCGATGATTGCCAAGAGCCCTAAAACGAGGAAGATACAAACCTCTCCCAACTTCGAAGACCACGGGCGGAAAGCGGTGAGTACCAATGCGGTGCCGAATACCACGCAGAGCCCGATAAACAGACCGATCATCCCTTTCATCTGACGGGTGGTGATAGTGCCGGCTTGTAACCCATAGGCGGCACGGCCGTGTTGGTCGCTGTCCGTCCCTTTTTGGGCGTCACCTAATTCGTTGCTTAAATTGCTCAGTATCTGTAAACTCAGGGTCGTGCAGATGGCTAAGACAAACACGTACCAGTCCAGCCATCCTGCCAAACCGGTTCCCAAGACAATGCCGGACATCGAGAGCGGCAGCGTGCGCAAACGCAAAGATTGGATATAGGGATTCATTGCTCGGACTCTTTCTGACTCTTCAATAACACGTGCATGACCTCGGACGGATAGCCTTCGTCGGTAAAAGCCCCCATGTCGTAACTGCCCCATCCCAAAGGGATGTATTCGGACGGACGCCATCCTCCGTAGCACTCGGGTTCCCAATAGAAAATCCCGGCACAGGAATCAATGGCTGTAGCGCGCTTTATGAAATCCGCCATGACCACCGGAGATACGGAGTCGTTGGCGAACATGCCGATCTCGGCAATCATCACCGGGCAGTGCCATTCCCGAATCAGGTGCTTGATGTTCTCTTCGGCTAAATCATTCATCTCCTGCCATGTCTTGCCGCCGTTCCAGGCGCTCATCATCGGATAATGCGACAGGCCGATCATATCCCATTTGCCGCCGTGTTCATGCATCGCCTTCCAGAACCAGTCGCGACGCTCGTAGGCATTGTCCACATGTACGATGACAGTAATATCGCTGAAAGCTTCTTTGGCGGCTTCGTATCCGACACGAGTGAAACCGGCATAGCGTCCCCATGCCTCATCTGTCTCCTTCCCTTTAGGGAGGGTCGGGGTAGGCTTGCTCACTTTTCCCATCGGCCAAAGCATGCCGTTCGGCGTCTCGTTGCCTATCTGGACCCACTCGGGTTTGATCCCTTCTTCCTTGAGCGCGTATAATACGTCCAAGGTGTGTTCACGGACGGCTTCCAGCATCGTTTCGTAGTCATAATTCTGCCATGCTGCCGGAATAGTCTGGTGCGAGGGGTCGGCAAAGAAATCGGAATAATGGATGTCTATCATAATCCGTTGTCCCGCTTTTGCCGCACGTCTGGCAAGGGAGAGCATATCCGCTTTGTTGCTCCATCCCGTTGAATGGTTCACCCATACGCGCAGCCGCACGGCGTTCATCCCCTCTCGCCGCAAGAGCCCGATACAGTCCTCATGATTGCCGAAAGGCACGCTGTCATGCTCCATCTCGCTCAGCCAGCTCAGATCGGCACCCTTTGCCCACGATCCGCGGGGGCTGTCCGTTCGGTGATAGCAGCCGGTTAACAGACCTATTGCTGCTATTAACAAGAAACACTTCTTCATAGTCTTTTGTACTTAAAGAATTATTTGAAACCGAATACAAAATAAACAGCGCCGATCAATAGCAGGCAGGCTACCAGATGATTCCATCGCAGCTGCATATGAAAGGCAAGCGCACTGAAAACAACAAAAACGACCAAGGTTATCACTTCCTGAATCACTTTTAACTGCATCAGGGAGAAGGAACCTCCGTTGCCTTCAAAACCCATCCGGTTGGCGGGGACTTGGAGACAGTACTCGAAAAAAGCGATACCCCACGACAGCAGGATGACGAAAATCAAGGGGGTGGAGTTGGTAATCAGTCCGGTCTGCTGCATCTTCAGATGACCGTACCACGCAAGCGTCATGAATACGTTTGACGCCAGCAATAACAAAATAGTATATAAAGCATTCATAATTTATAATTTATCTGCGCGGCAGGTACTCCTCCTTGATATTACTCATCGCCGCATACATCGAATCCGCGGCTTCCGGGTTGAGGGCTTTGATTTGCGCCATCAGGCCTTTTACTTTCTCCCGCGAACTGACATGCTCGAACGGGCATAGTTGTTTTTGTTTGCGGTATCCCCGTTCTTGCGCATAAGCTATCAGGTCCGCCTCGTCAATCAGGCATAACGGGCGGATGATCTGCAACGGCATTTTGTCCATCTGGAGGATAGGAGGCATGGTGGCAAAGGCGCCCTGGTAAATCAGGTTCATCATCATCGTCTCCAGGATGTCGTCCCGGTGATGCCCGAAGGCGATTTTGTTGCAGCCGAGTTCCTGAGCGGTGTTGAAGAGTGCTTTCCGGCGGTACCACGAGCATAGGAAACACGGATTGGAGTCTTCGCTCTCCCCTCCGCTTATCTCGACATCTTTTACTACGAAGGGCACTTTGAACTCGTCGCAGAAAGCCTGCAGATAACTGAGGTCGGAGATGTAGGCACGCTCCTGGACACGTACATGCAGAGCCGTTACCAGGAACCGGGGCTTGTAGATCTGCGCTCTGCGTCCCAACAGTTCTACTAACGCCAGACTGTCTTTCCCGCCGCTCAGACCTATCAGGATATGGTCGCCGTCGGCTATCAGACCATAGTCCGCACAGGCTTTGTGAAATTTCTTGACGATATTCATGGCTCTGCCGGTTTATGCAACCGTTTCTCGTATTTCTGTATCTCCAGCGATGTGCGGGAAATCCGTTTCTCCAGCTCTTTGATGTCGCGGATGATAATCTGCATATGTACTGCGCGGTCGTACAACTCTTGGTCTTTTCCGCTAATCTTGATGTCGCCTGCCTCTACCCGCTTGCCTGCGCGGTAGAGAAGCAACTCTTTCCCGTCGTCACGAACCAGGATGCGCAGACCGCTCGGCGTCGTCTGGGCGTAGTTGCCGTGATCCTGATATTTCTCGTTCTTCTCGTATCGGAATAAAGCCACCAGACTGTCCGCTACGGGCATGAGGGAGTCTAACTGGCTTTCATAATAAGCCAGCGAACGTTGCTGCTCTACCAGCGAGACAGAGTCACGCACATGTTTCTCCGAGCGGTATTGTTCGACTCGGGAGGGCTTGCTGCAACCGGAAAAAACGGCCAGACAGACGATGAGGTAAACGAGATACTTTTTCATACAGGGCACAAAATTACTATAAAAATTGCATATACGCAAGTTTTCGGACGTTTTTTGTATAAAAATATACAAAGGCTTGCGTATATGGTTTTTTTTTTGTACCTTTGCCGCCGATTTAAATTTTATACCCATGAGTGAGAGCAAATACGAAAGCAAAATAACCTCTTCTCCGTGCTCGGCGCAGCAGATTTATCGCGTTCTGAGCGATATGCGCAGTCTGGAGAGAGTGAAAGACCTGATCCCGCAGGATAAAATCCAGGAAATGGAGATCGAGCAGGACCGCGTACGGTTCAAGGTGGACGGGCTTGCACAGAAAATCACACTCGCTATTGTTGACCGGATAGAGAATGATACCGTGAAGTTCGGAGTGGAGGGAATCCCTATGAACGCGAACCTCTGGATACAGTTGAAAGAGGCGGGCGTCGCTGATACCCGGATCAAACTGACGATTAAAGCGGATATTCCGATGATGTTTAAATTTATGGTGGAGAAAAAACTCCAACAGGGGCTGGACCAGGCGGCGGATATGCTCGCCCAGTTCCCTTATACACAATGGAATTAACTTTTTTACAGGTATGAAGAGACCAAGAATACACAGAGAAGGGCGGACTATGATTATCGGCATCGTATTGCTCTTGTTTATCATCAATGTGCCGATGTACTTGTATTCCCCGCATTGGAGTTTCGGAATTTCTCTGGCGCTGACCGCATTGTTGTTGGTCTTCGTGACGTATTTCTTCCGCAATCCGGTACGTGTGCTGGAGATTGATGACCCGAATTTTATTATCGCCCCGGCGGACGGGAGAGTGGTCGTAGTGGAGCCTACGGAGGAGAATGAGTATTTCCATGAACCCAGACTCCAGGTGTCGATTTTCATGTCGCCGTTCAATGTGCATGCCAACTGGTATCCGATAGAGGGCACGGTGTTGGTCAGCGAACACCAGAAGGGGCATCATAAAGGAGCATGGCTCCCGAAATCTTCTACCGAGAACGAGCGTTCGCTCGTGGTCATCGAGACGCCGTCGAAGGTTCAGGTAGCTGTCCGCCAGGTGGCGGGAGCCATGGCGCGACGGATTGTGACGTATGCCAAACCCGGACACCAGGCGCACCGTAATACCCACCTTGGATTTATCAAGTTAGGCTCGCGCGTGGACATGTACCTGCCGCTGAATACCGAGATGTTTGTGACTGTCGGTGAAGCGGTAAGGGGAAACGAAACGATTATAGGCAGGTTGCAGGACGACCCCGCCATCAACACGAATGAAGAATAAAAATATAAACTATAAATTTCTTATCACCATGAATTTTGAAGAATTATTTGCGCAGTATCCCTGCCCGTTTACCGATGAGCAAGTCAAGGCTCAGGTTGCTGAAATTGAAGCAAAGCATTTTGCGGAGAATAATAATGTTGAGGTCTGGAAAGAGTGCCTCCATCAGATTGATTACACCACTCTCAGTGCCGATGACACGATCGCCAAAGTGGAGAAGATGGCAAATGCGGTGAATAACTTCGAGAAGGATTTCCCCGGAATACCTAACGTAGCTGCTATCTGTGTCTATCCCGCTATGGCGGAGTACGTTCGCGCTGCGCTCAAAGACCCGAAATTCAATATCGCCTGCGTTAGCGGTGGGTTCCCTGCTTCGCAGACTTTCCTTGAGGTCAAGGTGGCGGAGACCGCGATGGCTATCAAGGCGGGAGCTACCGAAATTGACATCGTCCTCTCGGTCGGTAAATTCCTGGAGGGTAACTATCAGGAGTGCTTCGATGAGATCAGCGAACTCAAAGCCGTTTGCGGAGACAAGCACCTCAAAGTGATTCTCGAAACCGGTCTGCTCAAGACCGCGGAGAATATCTGGAAAGCCTCTATCCTCTCCATGGCTGCCGGTTGTGATTTTATCAAGACTTCTACCGGTAAGATTGCCGTGAACGCAACGCCCGAAGCTACGTTCGTCATGTGTCATGCCATCAAGGCTTGGAAAGAGAAAACGGGTGTCAAGATGGGATACAAGCCTGCCGGAGGTGTTTCTACCACCGAGGAAGCGGTACAGCATTTCACCCTCGTTAAGGAAATCCTCGGAGAGGAGTGGCTCAACAATGAGTCCTTCCGTTTCGGAGCTTCACGTCTCGCTAACAATCTGTTATCTTCTATCGTCGGAAAAGAAACCAAATATTTCTAAATGTACAAAATTATTTCCAAGAGATTTTTCTCACCCAATGTAGCGGAGCTCGTAGTGGAGGCTCCGCTCATTGCGCGTAGCCGCAGAGCCGGCCATTTTGTCATCATCCGTGTGGACGCACAATCCGAACGTGTGCCCTTGACGATCGCCGGCGCGGATATTGAAAAAGGTACGATCACGCTCGTCGTGCAGCGGATAGGCGTTTCCACGCATAAACTGCTGGCGCTCAATCCGGGCGATTGTATTCACGACGTGGTAGGCCCGTTAGGCAAGGCGACGCGGATTGAGAATTACGGAACGGTCGTATGCGCCTGCGGTGGAGTAGGCGCTGCGCCTATGCTGCCTATCGCCGAGGCGCTCAAGAAAGCCGGAAACAAAGTGATCACCGTCCTCGCTGCCCGGAACAAAGACCTGATCATCCTCAAGGATGAGCTCTCGCAATGGTCGGACGAACTGATTGTCATGACCGATGATGGCTCGATGGGCAAACAGGGTGTCGTAACAGTGGGTGTCGAGGAGGTCATCAACCGTGAGACCGTCAATAAGTGTGTCACCATCGGACCTGCAATCATGATGAAATTCGTAGCGCTGACTACGGCGAAGTATAACATCCCTACCGAGGCATCCCTCAATACCATCATGGTGGACGGCACGGGAATGTGCGGAGCGTGCCGCGTGACGGTAGGGGGAAAGACGAAGTTCGTCTGCGTCGATGGACCCGAGTTCGACGCCCACGGCGTGGACTGGGACGAGATGCTCTCACGCATGAAATCCTACAAGGCGGAAGAGACGGCGGCAATGGAGGTTTATTCAGCCTCTAAAAACGACAGTCGAACGACGGTCGAACGACGGTCGAACGACGGTCAAAGCCTCTGTAAGACGGAAGTAACACTGGTTGAACCTTTTGAAGGCAAGCCCAAGGACCGTGTGGCGATCCCCCGTGTACAGATGCCCGAACTCCGTCCCGAGGTGCGCGTCAAATCGCTCCACGAGGAAGTGAACCA
>CAMOGT010000026.1 GCA_946614295.1 uncultured Bacteroidales bacterium | reverse complement strand
CGATCGGTTGCCAAGGCGGCCGTCTGCCGGGCATTCCGGGAGAGGATTTGGAGGGCACAATGACCGCTATCGATTTCCTGCATGAGGCGAATTGCGGAGGCAAGAAGATCAGCGGCAAAGTGGTAGTCGTAGGCGGCGGAAACGTAGCCATCGACGCTGCGAGAGTTGCCAAAAGAAGCGGTGCGAGCGAAGTGACGATGCTGTCGCTGGAGAGTGAAGATATCATGCCGGCATCCCAAGAAGAACGCATGGAGGCACGCGAGGATGGGGTAGTGATCAATCCGGGATGGGGACCGATGGAGGTGAAAGGCGAAAGTGGAAAGGTGAAAGGAATTACCTTCAAGAAGTGTGTGTCTGTCTTTGACGAGCAGCATAAGTTTGCGCCGAAGTTCGACGAAAACGAGACTATTACGCTGGAGGCAGACATGGTGATTTTCGCCATCGGTCAGACGGTCGTACTCAAAGACCTGCTGAAAGACACCAAGGTGGAGTTCGTCCGCGGCGTGTACCCTGTAGCCGACAAACTGACATACCAGACGGCGGAAGAGGACATCTTTGTCGGCGGCGATGTGTTCACCGGTCCGAAGTTCGCCATCGACGCAATCGCAGCCGGCAAGGAAGCTGCGGAGAGTCTGCACCGCTACGTACAGCATGGACACATGACCATCGGACGCAACCGGAGAGATTTTATCGAACTGAACAAACAGGATATAGTTGTTGAGCAGTACGACAACAGCAGCCGTCAGGAGCCGGGTGTGGTGGTAACGAAGAGTAAATTCGAGGAATACCACGGTACGCTGACCGAGGAGCAGGTGAAGAAAGAAACCGCGCGGTGCCTCAGTTGCGGCGCGTCGGTTGTCGATGAGAACCGGTGTATCGGTTGCGGTATCTGCACCACGAAGTGCGCGTTCGATGCTATCCATCTGCACCGCGAGCACCCCGAAGCCAGCGTCATGCGGACGTCGGAGAACAAGTTCGACGGAATTCTGCCGTACATGATCAAGAGAGGCGGTAAAATACTATTTAGTAGAAAGTAGAAAGACCGCTGACGCTCAAAGACAAAAGCCATGCACGAACTCGGAATCGTCTTCTATATCATCCGTGACGTCAAGAAAGCGGCGCAGGAAAACGGAGTGGAGCACGTCTCGGCGGTGGTAATGAACATCGGCGAGGTGAGTACTATCATTCCGGAGTATCTGACGGACTGCTGGCGGTGGGCGGCGGATAAAGAAGAGATGCTGAAGGGCTGCGAGTTGCAGATAGAGACCATCCCTGCCGTGACGCATTGCGACGGGTGCGGAAAAGATTACCCGACCGTGGCGCACGGCAAGGTTTGTCCGCATTGCGGCAGCGAGCAGACATGGCTTTTGAGAGGCAATGAGGTAGAGATCAAGGAGATTGTCGTTCCGCAATCTCGTTAAATTGTTAAATCGTTAAACTGTTAAATCGTAAATATGGCTTGTTTTATTGTACCATTAGTGCAGGCGGCAGCGACGACAGCTTACCGCAAAAGCACACACCGGACCGACACGTTTGTCGGCCGTAACCTAATGACCCTGGAGAAAATGCTGTGGGGCGGTTCGCTGATGCTGATTGTGGACCATATCCTCAACGGCGAAGTGACATGGATGTATCCGTTCTTTACCGCTCTGGAGAGCGAAGGCGGCGGAATAGTCATGCTCAAAGAGATGCTGACGGTAGGCGTACCAATGTCGGTAGTTGTGACCGTAGTGTGGGCGGTTTATTGCTATCTCAAAGAGCGTAAAGCAGTCAAGGCTTAAAGAAAATCGATATATCGACAAATCGATATTATAAATCAATCATTTAATCATTAAAAATCTAAATTATCATGTTTTTTCAAGTTTATGGAGAGCATGCTCTGATCCAATGGGTAATGCTCTTTGCAGTCCTGGCAGGACTGATTCTCTGGAATGAGTTTGCACGCCGTACGAAACTCGGCGGTGCTATCACGTTCTTTGCCATTCCGCTGGCGCTGACCGTCTATTTCGTAGCAATCGCAATCGGTGCACGCATGGGCGCAGACTGGGCGGTGAACAACCAGACCCACGTGTACATGAACGGCTGGTTCCACTACGCCAAGCTGTATGCTGCGCTGACCGGCTGTATCGGTTTCATGATGATCAAGTACGAGTGGGGCATCGGAGCCAAGCACTGGTTCAAGCCGTTCCCGTTCATCATCGTGGCTATCAACATCCTGATTGCCGTTTGCTCTGATTTCGAGTCGGCTATCTTAGGTTGGAACAAATGGTGGCTGTCGAGCGAAGGTGTGTGGTTGTATGGCGGCTGGCACAACGTATTCAACGGCGTTGCCGGTCTGTTCAACATCTTCTGTATGACCGCATGGTGGAACGTATATCCCTCCAAGGACCGCAAGGATATGATCTGGGCGGACATGACGTGGGTATATATCCTTGTTTATGACATCTGGAACTTCGCTTACACGTACAACTGTCTGCCGACCCACAGCTGGTACTGCGGTATTGCGCTGTTGGTAGCTCCGACGATTGCCGCTATCTGCTGGAACCGCGGCGGTTGGATCCAGAACCGCGCCAACACGCTGGCTATCTGGTGTATGTTCGCACAGGTATTCCCGCTCTTCCAGGAGACCTTCTTCAACGGCAAACAGTTCTATTCATGGGCAGTTCTGCCGGTTCAGTACGTCAACGGCATCGAGACCGTCAATGCTATCTATGCCGCTTCGGGTCTGGGCGAGGAAGTAGTGGCTCACACCACGGTTGCTGCCGAGGGTGCTACCGCTGCGAACCCGACGATGATGCTCGTGATCTCCGCTCTCGCGCTGGTTACCAATATCATCGCCTTCGGTTATATCATGTACCAGGCTAAGGTTCGTCACATCAACCCGTACAAGGAGGATGTGTTCGTTGACCAGCAGTACTACAAAGATGCGATGGCTCGCGCTGAGGTTAATTAATCCGAAAGCGTATTAAAGACCATTTATTTGCGTTCTAAGCGATTGGGCGATTTTTACCGACAGAGTGTCGATGGAAAGTCCAAAACGGCTAAAAACGCATAAAAATACAGAAAAATGACGTGCGCGCTTGCGTATGTCATTTTTTTTTCGTAAATTTGCAGCGTTTTTTGAATATAACTAAATACAAATACTTATCACAATGGAAGAAAACAACGAGATTATCAAGAATGATCACATTATTCCCGTGAAGATCGACGAGGAAATGAAATCCTCGTATATCGATTACTCGATGAGTGTGATCGTGAGCCGTGCGTTGCCGGATGTGCGCGACGGTTTCAAACCGGTTCACCGCCGTGTGCTGTTTGGAATGAACGAGTTAGGCAACACGAGCGACAAGCCGACCAAGAAGAGTGCCCGTATCGTCGGTGAGGTAATGGGTAAGTACCACCCGCACGGCGACAGCTCCATCTACGGAACGCTGGTCCGTATGGCACAGCCGTGGGCGATGCGTTACTGCCTGGTGGACGGTCAGGGTAACTTCGGTTCAGTGGATGGCGACGGTGCCGCCGCCATGCGTTATACGGAGGCCCGCCTCTCGAAATTAGCGGAAGAGATGCTCCGCGATATTGAGAAGGACACCGTAGATATGCAGAACAACTTCGACGACTCCCTGAAAGAGCCGACGGTACTGCCTTGCCGTTTCCCGAACCTGTTGGTGAACGGTGCGAGCGGTATTGCCGTAGGTATGGCGACGAACATGCCGACCCATAACCTGGCAGAGGTGATTGACGGTTGCTGCGCGTATATCAATAATATCAAAGCGCGCCTGCATGACCCCGAGACACCGGAGATTACCGTGGAGGACCTGATGGAGTATGTCAAAGCTCCGGATTTCCCGACCGGCGGTACTATCTACGGCTATCAGGGTGTCAAGGACGCTTTCGAGACCGGCCGCGGAAGGATTGTAATCCGTTCGAACGCCGATATCGAGACCGAGGACAACGGCCGTGAGAAGATCATCATCACCGAGCTGCCGTACGGCGTAGTGAAGAGCGACCTCGTGAAATATATCGCCGAGTTGGTTAACGACAAGAAGATCGAGGGTATCGCTGATATCAACGACCACTCGAAGCGCGATATCCGCATCGTGATTGATGTGAAACGCGATGCCAACGCACAGGTGGTGCTCAACAAACTCTACAAGTTCACGGCGCTGCAGTCGAGTTTTGCGGTTAACAATATCGCGCTGGTGAAAGGCCGCCCGATGTTGCTGAACCTCAAACAGCTGATCGGTTATTTCATCGAGCACCGCATGGATGTAGTGACCCGCCGTACGCGCTTCGAGCTGCGCAAAGCAGAGGAGAAAGCGCATATTTTGGAGGGCTTGATCATCGCCGTAGATAACATCGACGAGGTAGTACGTATCATCCGCGCCAGCCGTACTCCTGCAGACGCACAGACGAACCTGGAGAAGCGGTTCGACCTCGACAACCTGCAGTCCAAAGCTATCGTAGATATGCGTCTGAGCGCCCTGACCGGCCTGCGTATCGACGAGTTGAAAGCGGAGTACGAGGAGATAGAAAAATTGATTGCCCACCTGAACGAACTGCTCGCGAGCGAGGAGATGCGTTATGACGTGATCAACACCGAGCTCATCGAGATCAAGGACAAGTACGGCGACGAGCGCCGCACGAAGATCGTGAAGATGGCTACCGAGTTCAACCCCGAGGATATGTACGCCGATGACGACATGGTCATCACTATCTCGCATCTGGGCTATATCAAACGTACTCCGCTGGCTGATTTCCGTCAGCAGAGCCGCGGCGGTATCGGTTCGAAGGCCGGCAGTGCGCGCGACCAGGATTTCATCGAGCGCGTATATCAGGCATCGATGCACTCGACGATGATGTTCTTCACGGAGATGGGCCGTCTGTACTGGCAGAAAGTATATGAGTTGCCGGAGGGTAACAAGCAGTCCAAAGGTCGTGCTATCCAGAACATGATCAACCTCCAGAAGGGCGACAAGGTGCGCACCTGTATCAATGTCAAGGGTCTTAACGATCCGGAGTATATCGAGAACCACTACCTGATCTTCGTGACCAAGAACGGTCTGATGAAGAAGACGACACTGGAGTCTTACAGCCGTCCGCGTGCCAACGGTATCATCGCGCTCGGTCTGCGTGAAGGCGACGAACTGATCGGCGTAACGCTGACAGACGGTCAGAGCGAGATGTTGGTAGCTTCGTACAACGGCAAGGTCGTTCGTTTCAACGAAGGCGGCGTACGTCCGATGGGTCGTGGCGCGACCGGTGTGAAGGCTATCACGCTCGAGGACGACGGACAGGACCGCGTGATTGGCACGGTTTGTGTAGAGAAGGGTACAGACAAGACTATTCTCGTCATCTCGGAGAACGGATTCGGCAAGCGTACGCCTGTCGATGACGAGGAAGGCAACCCGATCTATCGTGTCACCAACCGCGGCGGCAAGGGTGTCAAGACCATCGAGATCACGGACAAGACCGGTCATCTGGTAGGTATCGAAGCCGTAACCGATGCAGACGACCTGATGCTGATGACCAAGTCGGGAACAGCCATCCGCATGGATATCTCGACTATCCGTCAGACCGGACGAGCCGCACAAGGCGTCAAACTGATCGAACTCCAGAAACGCAATGACTCCCTCGTAAGCGGGTGTATCGTACCGAAAGAGGAAGAAGATGAGGCTAATGGCGAAGGGTCAGAGGCTAATGAAGAAACCAACAACAACGAAAATCAAGAATAATATGAGAAAATCATTGATTCTGGCAGCATTGGTGCTGATAAGCGCCGGCTGCTTCGCACAAAAGAACCCGCAGGTAAAGAAAGCAAAGAGTTACATGATGCAGGAAGCTCCGGATTTCGGAGCCGCACGTGTAGCCATCGAAGAAGCAATCGCAGCAGATCCCTCCGCAGAGGCTTACTATTGGGCCGGTATGATCGGTTACCAAGAGTTGACTCAGGAGAACTACAACCTGATGATGGGCAAAGGAGCCAACCAGGCTGTAGCCGGCGCCGCTGTAGAGGAGAGTTACAACTATTGGCTCAAGGCAGATGAACTGGCTTCCGCTATCGTGCTCGACAAGAAAGGCCGTGAGGTAATGGCAGACGCCAAGACCCATAACACGATAGCCAAAAAGATGCTCGAATATTACAAACAGCAGGAGCTGGTGAAATACGGTATTTATCTCAACGAGCAGAAAGATTACGACGGTGCTTATCAGGCATTCCAGAAGCATCTCGCCATTCCCGAGTTGAAGATGATGCAGGATCCGAAACTGCAGAAAGAGATGCCGCGTGATACTACTTATATACAGTATAAGTACTACGCCGCCATTTTCGCCGTACAGGCTGAGCGCCATGAGGATGCAGTCGTATTACTCGAGGACTTAAAAGACGGTGATTACGAGGGGATTTCTGTAAACCAGTTCCTCTATCAAGAGTATGTAGAGTTGAAAGACACCGTTAAGTTCGTGGCAACACTTCAGCACGCTATCGATCGTTTCCCGAGCGAGCCGTGGTTCCTGCAGAACCTGATCAACTACTATATCTATTCCGGTCAGGAAGAGACAGCCGTTGATTACCTCTCGAAGGCCATCGAGCGTGAGCCGAACGTAGCGCAGTATCATCTGATCAAAGGTAATCTCAATGAGAACTTAGGTCATTATGACGAGGCGATGGTAGATTTCGAGAACGCCCTCAAGGTGGATCCGAAACTGGCTGATGCAGAAGCCGGTAAGGGCAGGGTTTATTACAACCAGGCCGTAAAACTCAATGAGGCAGCTGCGCTGATCTCCGACAACAAAGAGTACAAGAAAGCGCTTGACGAGATGAACGAGGTGTTCCGTCAGTCACTGCCGTATTTCGAGAAAGCACACCAGATGGATCCGGAAAACCGCCAGTACATGCAAGTACTCAAGGGCCTTTACTACCGTTTCCACATGGACGCAGAGTATAACGCTATCTCTGAGGAGATGAATAACCTCTAATGGGACGAATCTTAGCAATAGACTACGGTCGTAAGCGTACAGGATTAGCCGTTACGGATGTTCTCCGCATAACGGCTAATCCGCTGCTTACGGTGGAAACAAAGGATCTTATCGAATGGCTCGCTGAATACTTTGAGAAAGAGCCGGTAGATGAGGTCGTGATCGGTCATCCGACCCAAATGAACGGGGAGGAATCGGAGAGCATGAACTATATCCGTCCTTTCATGGGCGTTTTCAAGAAACGATTTCCCGACAAACCCTTAACTATGTATGACGAGCGCTTTACCTCCGTGTTGGCGCACCAAGCCATGCTCGCCGGCGGCATGAAGAAAAAAGACCGGCAGAACAAAGCAACGGTGGATAAGATCGCCGCTTGTATCATTTTGGAAGGCTATTTGGAAAGACTATGATACTACCTATATATTTGTACGGTCAGCCGGTACTCAGAAAGCAGGCTGAAGAAATAGA
>CAMOGT010000025.1 GCA_946614295.1 uncultured Bacteroidales bacterium | reverse complement strand
TCGTACGGGTAACTGTACCGGGGGTTCGAATCCCCCCTCTTCCGCAAAAGGCACCAAATCGGTGCCTTTTTTGCGTAAAGAGCGGGGTTCTTCACCCCCGGTCGGGGGTTCTTATCTCGCTACGCTCGAACGATTATTGCAATGCAATTTTCTCCGCCGCTTCGCTCTGTCGATTATTGCTTCGCAATTTTCGAATCCCCCCTCTTCCGCAGAAAAAGAAATCAGAGGTCAAGCAGACACCTGATTTTCTTTTTGTGAGAAGGCGGCGAGCCTTCCTGCTTCCTTTATTTGTTTTTCAGAATAGCCACGCACTCTGCCGGATCATCCGTTCCGTTGAGACTTTGGTCCATGGGGCACTGCCCCGTCTGGTCGCGGTTAAGGATCATCTCCACCTCTTCGGCGGCTGTGACCTGCACACCCGCTTTCTCCAGCATCTCTCGCGCCGGCGTAGAAATAAGGTTGGCATGAACCTGTTTCACGCCGCCTACTGCCATGAGTGCCGCAGCCGCCTTGCCGATCATCTTGTCCGCCACCACGGCGCCTTGCAGACGCTGCGGTTCGTTCTCCAACAGTTGCAGCAGGTCGTTCACGCCATGCTGGTGGTATTCGGTCGTCAGCCCGGCGTTGCGGACAATCAGACTGAGCTGCTGCCCGTTGAGTCGCGCCAGCATGTCTTCGCCGTCAATCGAAACGAGTTGGTATTCGCGCGAACCCAGACCGATCTTGGCGGCGTGTTCGAGAATATGGATGCCATGTCTTGAGTTGATACGCTCGATGAGCGCCGCTGCGTCATCGCCTTCCTTGGACGGGTAGTTGAATACCAGATCCACGCATGCCTGGTCAAGCGCCACGGGGTCGAGGGAGGCGAGAATACCGATGTCGTTCATCTCCGGAGCCGCGGGATGGCTGTCGCAGTCGCAATCGACGGAGAGGTTATTGACCACGTTGATATACAGGATCCGCTCGCCGCCGAAATAGTTATGCACCGCCTGCGCCGCAGCCGCCATGGACTCTAAGAAACCGTCTTGATTGCCGATATGGTTCCAGCACTCGTTCACATCCTCCGTCACGCCGGCGGAATGGATATACGCCTTGCCTGCCGCCGAAGCCACACCGATAGACTGGTTCTTGAGAACTCCGCCGAAGCCACCCATGGCATGACCCTTGAAATGGGCGAGGTTGATCATGAAGTCATAGTTCGCCAAATGCTTGCCCACAAGGTCGTAATGGATCCACGTGCTGTCCTGCACAGGGATACGCATACTGCCCTCCTCGTCCATGAGATCCACGGACGCGATGTCAAGAAAACCATGCTCCTTGATAGTCTGCCAATGCGCCTCGAAGCTGTTGCGCTTGCCCGGATAAGCGGTGTTGCACTCCACGATCGTGCCGTTCACGCCGTTCACCAACTGACGAATCAGTTCGGGCTTGAGGTAGTTGTGTCCGCCGGCTTCGCCGGTAGAGATCTTCACCGCCACGCGTCCCTCGGCAGGACGGCCGAGAGCTTCGTAGATACGCACTAACGCCGCAGGCGAGATCTCCTGCGTCATGTACACAACCGGCTTGTCGTTACCGGCTGTCTGCGGCTCCGCTGTTGCCTTCTTGGCACAGCCGAGAAAAAGGGACAAAGTGACTAAGTACAAAGTACAAAGGAATGTCTTTTTCATAAATGTATCTTTATCATAGATTTGTAGTAAAGAATGTCTTAATATATTCATACGGAATAACTCCGGCTACGTCGTCATACAAATCCACGTGGCTGGCACCGGGGATGATGAGCAGCTCCTTGTTGCCGATTTGGGTACTCTCGCCCTCTACGTGCGAACCCGTCATCTTCTCAAAGGCATACTCGCTGAAATAGCGGCTGTGGGCTTTCTCTCCGTGAATGAGCAGCACCGGTGTCTCTATCTCGTTGGCATAAGAGAGCAGCGGCATGTTCATGAATGACTGGCAACCGATCACATTCCAGCCGTCGGTCGAGTTGCCGCTACGCGCATGGTAGCCGCGCGGACATTTGTAGTAAGCGTGATAATCCTTGACGAACCAAGGTGCGTCCTCCGGTAGCGGGTCAATCACTCCTCCGGCGCGTTTGTAGGTACCATTCTTGTAATCCTCGGTACGCTGCGCCGCCATCGCACGGCGTTGCTCCATACGTGCTTCTTTGCTGTCCGTGCTACCGAAATAGCCCTCGCGGCTGACTTTAGACATGTCATACATCGTCACGGCTACCGTAGCTTTGATGCGCGGGTCGAGTGCGGCGGCGTTGATAGCCATTCCGCCCCAACCGCAGATACCGATGATACCGATGCGTTCCGCGTCCACCTCGGGTAGCGTGCTCAGATAATCCACTGCCGCCAGAAAGTCCTCGGTGTTCAGATCCGGAGAAGCCATGCGTCGCGGTTCGCCGCTCGACTCACCCGTATAACTCGGGTCAAAAGCGATAGCGATGAAGCCGAGTTCCGCCATGTGCTGTGCATATAGACCGCTCGACTGCTCCTTCACTGCGCCGAACGGCCCCGAAACCGCTATAGCGGGGAGTTGACCCTGAGCGTCCTTAGGCGCATAGTAGTCGGCAACTAACGTGATACCAAAACGGTTGTGGAAGGTCACTTTTTTATGAGAGACTTTCTCGCTTAGCGGGAAAACTTTGTCCCACGAATCATTTGCATTTACCATTTTATCATCTTGTTTCGCACAGGCGGCGAACAGTACAGCCGCGAGTGCAAGGGTTATAAATTTTCTCATAGTTTGGCAACCAGTTCAACGATTTTCTGTTTGGTGGCGTCGGTCTTCTGCTCGTCAATCTTGGCGGTTACGACGCCTGTGTTCTCAGCGTGCCAGTAGTTGCAGATGTCGCGGAACTCAGCCGTAGCACCGTCATACACGCCCGGCGAATAGGAGGATACGAGCAGCGCCATCTTCTTTACCTTAGCCGGTGCATTGACGCAGTACATTCGTTGGATCGGTGCTTGGATCTGTGCGCAGAGCGTGAAATAATAGATCGGCGCAGCGAGAACCAGCACTTCCGCCTCCGCCATGAGCGGATAGAGCTCCTGCATGTCGTCTTTCTGGATGCAGGCACCGTTGCCCTTGCCGTGGCAGTATTCGCATGCCAGACAGCCGGCGATGTGCTTGTGTCCCACATTGACGATGGTTACTTTGTGACCTGCAGCCTCCGCTGCGTTCTTGTACTCTTCCGCCATCCAGGCGGTGTTACCTTTGGCTCTCGGCGAGCCCTGAAGAATCAAGATATTCATATTGTATAATGTTAGATATTAATAGTTTCTTGAATAGAAGTGTGCATCATCGTACTGCGCTATATTGTTCGTCGCTGACCGGTTCGAGCCATTCGTTGGTAGCTCCGGGCTGCTCTTGCGTATGGATAGCGAGGTGCTGCATCCACGAGTCCGCAGCAGCGCCGTGCCAGTGTTTGACACCCTCGGGAATAGCAATCACCATACCCGGTGTCAGTGGCACGGCAGGTTTGCCCCACTCCTGATACCAGCCCTTTCCGCTCACGCAGATTAGCACCTGCACTGCGCCGTGGTGGATGTGCCAGTTGTTGCGGCAACGGGGTTCGAAGGTCACGTTTGCCACACCGCTGTAGTACGGCTGCAAGAAACTCTGACCCACGAAATACTGCGCATAGGCGTCATTGGGCTGACCTTGCGGCCATTCCGTTTCTAACAGTCCGGCGAGTCTGCCTGCTTCATCCAAGAGACCGTTGGCAGCGAGCGCCACGACGATTCCCTGCAACTGCTCCTCCGTCACGCCCATGTTACGCGCTCCGGCGATGTGGGCTTTCAGTTGCGGTTCCACGCCTTGCAGACCGCTCAACGCACTGACGGTCACCAACTCACGGTCGGCGTACGTCAAGTTATCGCGGGCGAAAATATCTCCGAAGAGGTGCGCCTTGAGGTAATAATCCGTTGCCGGCGCAAAGTCGTAATTGAAGGGTTTGCCTGTCAGTTGGGTCTGCACGCGCGTACCTTCTTTTAAGGCATCAAAGTCATCGGAAAGCGGACTGGCGTCCTCGCCCATAATAACTCTTTTGTCTTTCGACTTTCGACTTTCGACTACATTCTGTAACACGCCTAGCGCATTGAGGCTGCGCGGAAAACCCGTATAGGCATAGAGTTGCGAGAGGGCTTCTTTGATTTGGCTGACCGTCAGTTCTGCTTCTAATCCGCCATGAATGGCTGATTCCAGCGAGACCAGATCGCCTTTGGCTTCATTGCAGGCGATGGCAGACATACACGCCGCCTGCTCGGTTGTAAAAGAAAGTTGGTTCATGTCTTTGGTGTTTGACTGTTTGGTTGTGCAAGCGGCAAGCATGGTTGCAGCTGCGAGAATAGAGAATAACTTTTTCATAGTTTCTTGAATATTTGTTCCATTGCCTCGGGGGCTAAGGGCTTGGTGTCCACCAACCGAAGCTATTTATAAGTTACAGTCTCGGAGAGTGGCTTGCGGCTGAAATGATTCGCATGGGGTTGTACACCTTCCGCCGCATAACCGCAAGGCATGATAAACGACGGTTTATGGTTTGCCGGTAACTCAAAAGCTGTTGCTACTTCTGCCGGATCGAACCATTTGACCCAGCAGGTGCCGAGTCCTAATTCGGTAGCCTCCAGCATCATATGTGTGCCAACGATGGAGCAGTCCATGTTGCCGGAACTCTCGCCGTCTTTGGTCCACGCCAGTTCCGTGTCATAACATACGAGAAACACCACCGGAGCATGGTAGGCGCAACGGGTCAGTTCGTTGATCTTGGCGATAGCCTCAGGACTTTGCAGCACATAGATATGTTGCGGCTGTACGTTCTTTGCCGTAGGTGCTAACCGTCCCGCCTCCAGAATGGAGTCGATCTTGGCTTGCTCTACAGGAGTCTGTGCGTATTCACGTACTGCAAAACGTGTACGTGCCAAGTCCATGAAGCCATTTACCATTTTGTCATTTGTTTGATTGCAGGCAACCAGCATCGCTGCTGCCATTAAACAGAATAATTTAATTGCTTTCATATGATTTGTTTATATATTCTTGCCCATTTCAAATGCTTCTTGCAGTTTGGCGTGGCCGCTTATCTCGCGCGGATCGTTCACGCCGCCGCAGAACAGATGTCCCTTGAGGGTGCATTTCTCGTAGCAGTCGATCCAGCCTTGCAGACCGCTCTCGGCGCGTTCCGGCACAAACGGTTCGTCCTCCGCCGCCGTGGTCAGGAGGTAGATGTCGCGGAACGTGTAATCCTTCGGATACATGGCGTTCATGCGGTCGATGAGGGTCTTCATCTGACCCGACATCTCGTAATAATAGATTGGCGTTGCCCAGCAGACGACGTCGGCGTTGAGCACCGACTCCATAATCGCCGGCACGTCGTCTTTGAAGACACACGCGCCTGTCTCCTGACATTTGAGACAACCGATACAGAACTTGATTTCTTTGCCGCGAAGCGAGATCAGTTCTACTTCATGCCCTGCGGCTTTTGCGCCCTCGGCGAACTGCTCCGCCATCGCGTGGCTGTTCGACCCCGCCCGCAGCGAGGTGGATAAAACGACTACTTTTTTACTCATATCTTTGTTATTTTATTTGCTGTCCTCGTACATCGTACGTTTGGGCGTTGTGCTTGATATAGAGAACGCCGTTTTCGATGAACTTGGTAGTTGGTGCTTGGTCACTTGGTACTTGATTGAGGTCTGTGGTTGCGCTTTTCTCGAAACGCACACTCACATTGCCGGAGCCGAGGGCGGCGGCAAGACCCGCGGGATTGTCTATAGAACCGATGCGGGTGTAGGAATAGGAACTGCTGAAGGTCTCATAGAACAGCACCACGCAGTTGTTGCCGTACAGCATCAGGTCGCCTGCCTGAATCGTGCCGGGCTGGTAACTGTCGGTCGGCAGCGAGGAGTCCAGATAGTGGTATTTCTCATTGCCGTTCAGTTCGTTCATCGTAACCGTCATCGGCAGCAGTTGCGCAAACGCTCTGCCGGTCTCGCTGTCCGCCAAAGTAGCAGTGAAGGTCTTGGTGCCTACAGTGACATTGATTTGCATGGTATTTTCCGTATTATATGCCACCAGGGTCTTGCTACTCGCCGCAACGGATAAGCACGCCGCCGCAAGAAAAAAGAGAATACGTTTCATGTGTGTGTCGATATGTTTCATGTGTTTCTAATTGCTCTAACTCACGGAGGAACGCCAGACTTACTCCTGCTTTACGGGCCGCTTCCTCTTGTGTTAAGCCATATCGTTTCCGCAAGGCTTTGACCGTATTTGCAATTTCCGTTCTCATGATACTATATATTATAGTAGGTAATATTGCATTTTATTTGGATTGTGCTTACGATAGTATGTAAAATTGTTTTCTTTGAAACTCCATATTTCTCAATTTTAAGCTACAAAATTCTCAAATCTTACTTACAAAATTCTCAAATCTCGGTGCAAAGATACTATTTTTTGCCGACATCGGCAAGTTTTCCGGCAAGAAAATGCGAATTTTCTTTATTTTTGCCGATATATGCAAGTGTCTTGTCTGAATTGCCGATTATTAAGATTCAGGTGTTAAGAGCCGCATAAAACAAGTAAAAATGCATAAAGTTCACAAAATTGTGGTCCACAAACTTGTGTACTTCATTTTTTTTTACTATCTTTGCAGCCGAATTGAAAAATACTATATTAGTATGAAGAAGAGTTTTGTATATGGAATGTTTGTCGAAGGAGACAATTTTACAGACCGCGAGAAAGAGACACGACGGCTGAAAATGGACTTTGAGCATGGCCTGAATGTCATTCTCATTTCTCCTCGCCGAATGGGCAAAACGTCCCTTGTCAAGCGCGTGCAATCACAAGTGAATGAGGATCTGGTCAAGGTGGTGTATATGGACATATACGATTGCCGCAGTGAGTATGATTTCTACAATCGTTTTGCAGAAGCACTCCTCAAACAAACAGCCTCGCAAGCCGATTTGGTATTGCAGAATGTAAAGGATTTTCTGGTGCGCCTTACCCCGAAGATTGCTTTCTCTCCGGATCCCGCAACCGAGTATTCTTTGTCATTAGGCATATCTCCCAAAAATTACAGTCCGGAAGAAATACTTTCATTGCCGGAGATTATTTCTCAAAAAATAGGCAAGCATATTGTCGTCTGCATTGATGAGTTCCAGCAAGTGGGCGAGTTCCCGGATTCGTTGACCGTACAGAAACGAATGCGTGGTGTGTGGCAGTTGCAACGCAATGTGTCTTATTGTTTGTTTGGCAGTAAGAAACATTTACTGACCGAGATTTTTCATAGCAAACGAATGCCCTTCTATCAATTCGGAGATACTATTTACTTGGATCCTATACCGACAGAAGAATGGGTGCCGTTCATCTGCACGCATTTTGCGCAGGAAAAAAAGAAGATAAGTGAACTACAAGCTGCAAAGATATGTGAAATGGTGCATAACTACTCTTCTTACGTGCAGCAACTGGCATGGAACGTATTGCTGAACACGGAAGATGAGGTGACGGACGAGATTCTTCAACTATCCATGCGTGACTTAATTACCCACAATACGGCATTGTTCATGCAGCAGATTGACGGTTTGACCACATATCAGATGAATTTCCTTCGTGCCGTGGCGCGTGGAGTGCATAAAGATTTCACATCGCAGGAGGTACTCGAAAATTACAATCTCGGTACTAAATCCAATATTACACGCTTAATCAATGT
>CAMOGT010000024.1 GCA_946614295.1 uncultured Bacteroidales bacterium | reverse complement strand
TTTTTTATCGCTCATTACCAAACATTAAAATTTGCACTGGCATAAATGGCATAAGTGGCATAAATTTCCCGATTTTATGCCGTTTCTGCCACTTCTGCCACATCATTTTTTTATTGCATCCGCCACATTTGCCACTTGGGGTCCCCGAAAATTTTAATTTTTGGGGAGAGCGGAGGCACAAGTTGCCTGTTTATTAAGCGGAGCGGTATAAACCATTGCACACTTGTTGCCGAACGCGATCGTTATATATTCTTATATATTCTTAGTCATCCGTTACCCATAGTCGAGGGTAGATGCTACCCGGATGCTTGGCACATCCGAACAATCTCTGCAGTTTGGAAGAATCGAATCTTAATAATCGGAAATTTCACGAACTATTATTTGCGTATGTCATTTATTTTTCGTACCTTTGCAGCGCAAAAGCAGAAATATGACGAAAGAAGAACAATACAAAGAAGCGGTGGCACAGGTGAAAGCTGTAGTAGCCGGAGAGACGGATATGATTGCTAATATGGCGAACGTAGCGGCTATTCTCCATGAGACGTTCGGGTTCTGGTGGACGGGGTTTTATAGAGTACAGAATACAGACCGCTACGCTGACAGAGTACAGACAGAACTGGTCTTAGGTCCGTTCCAAGGTCCGTTAGCGTGTACACGTATTCCTTATGGCAAAGGCGTGTGCGGAACGGCTTGGGCGAAAAACGAGACGGTGATTGTGCCGAATGTGCATGAGTTCGCAGGACACATCGCCTGCTCCGGCGAATCGAACAGCGAGATTGTAGTGCCTGTCCGCCAAAACGGTGAGGTGATTGCGGTACTGGACATAGACAGCAAAGAGTTCAGTACATTCGATAAAATCGACAAAGAGTATTTAGAGGCAATCGCCGACTGCCTTTCCGGCGCAAGTATATACTAATTTCTTCCGATTTCATCGGTAAAATATGTTAAATCAGGTTTGAAGATACCGGTGCTCTTTGCGAAGAGTGCCGATATTTTTTATGACAAAAAAGTTCGCACGCGCTTGCATATGTAAAAAAAAAGTTGTAAATTTGCACGGAATTTTGCGAAAAATTAAAAACAACTATACAAACATGGGACTTTTTTCTTTTACTCAGGAGATTGCCATTGACTTAGGAACGGCGAATACGATCATCATGTGCGATGACAAGATCGTGGTAGATGAGCCGTCGGTAGTGGCTATCTCGATGGCGGATAACAAGATGGTTGCCGTCGGCCGCAAGGCACAACAGATGATTGGTAAGGGCGGATCAATGATCCGTACGGTACGTCCGCTCCGTGACGGTGTGATTGCAGATTTCTATGCCTGCGAGATGATGATCAGGGGCATGATCAAGATGATTCCGAAGCAGGCACGTCTATTCACTCCGTCAATCCGTATGGTAGTATGTATTCCGTCCGGTTCAACCGAGGTGGAGATCCGCGCAGTGCGCGATAGTTCCGAGCACGCAGGCGGCCGTGACATCTATATGATCTACGAGCCGATGGCAGCGGCTATCGGTATCGGTCTGGATGTAGAGAGTCCTGACGGATGTATGATCGTAGATATAGGCGGTGGTACAACGGAGATTGCGGTAATTTCTCTCGGCGGAATCGTCAGCAACAAGTCCATTAAGATCGCCGGTGATGATTTCAACCAGGATATCATCGAGTACATGGGTCGTATGCACAACCTGCGTATCGACGAGCCGACGGCTGAGCGTATCAAGATCCAGGTAGGTTCGGCTCTGCCGGAGTTGGAAGACGCGCCGGAAGATTTCATCGTCATAGGACCGAATAAAGTGACGGCCCTGCCGATGTCCGTTCCGGTTAGTTACCAGGAGATCGCCCACTGCCTGGAAAAGAGTGTGAGCAAGATTGAGGGTGCTATTCTTCAGGCATTGGAGACGACTCCTCCTGAGCTGTACTCGGATATCGTGAAGAGAGGTATCTACCTGACAGGTGGCGGTGCGCTGCTGCATGGTCTGGCACGCAGGCTGACGGACAAAATCACTATTCCGTTCCACGTAGCGGACGATCCGTTGCACTCCGTTGCCCGCGGAACAGGCGTAGCGCTGAAGAACGTGAATAACTTCGGCTTCCTGCTGCGGTAAGATGAAGACTGAAAGATGAAAAACGAAAGGTGAGAGATGCAGAATCTGCTAAGAATACTGCTCCGTTATAGCAACTTCCTGGTATTCATTCTCCTGGAAGTTGCTGCATTTATGCTCATTACGTGGAACAATGCGTATCCGCGCAGTGCCGTCCTGAGTACCGCCAACGCTTTTGTGGCGTGGCAGAACGAGCAGGTGAGTGAGGTTCGCGGGTATTTCTCGCTGCGCAGTCAGAACGAGCAGTTAGCCGCAGAGAATGTAGCGCTCCGCAACCAATTATCCTCGATGAAATCGGAGGAGAACGGAGGCAGATATGCGTACATGAGCGCCAAAGCGGTGCAGATGACGACCCATAAGCTGCATAACTACATCACCATCAACCGCGGCAGCAATGAAGGCGTGGTGCGCGGTCAAGGCGTGCGGAACGAAGACGGCGTAGTAGGCATCGTCAAGACGGTGGGATTGAACTACAGCGTGGTATTGCCGGTAATCAACACCAATAGCAATATCAGCTGCCGATTCGTCAAGAACGATTATGCAGGTACGCTCAAATGGGACGGCAAGGATAACCGTTTCGCACAGTTGACGGACGTAGCGGCTCACATGGTAGTGAACCCGGGTGACACGATTGTGACAAGCGGTCTGAGTCCGGTCTTTCCGGAGGGTATTCCCGTTGGAATCGTAGAAAACAGCGTACTGAAGGAGGGGGACTCGTACTACACGATACGCGTGCGGTTGAGCACCAATTTCAAGCGGCTGAAATACGTGGAGATAGTGCAGAACAAAGATCAAGAAGAGTTGGAGGAACTGAGCGATGGAATGGACTAAACAAATAATCCGATACGTAATCGTCATGCTGCTGCAGGTGTTGCTTTTTGACCAACTGCAGTTATGGGGTGTCTGCCATCCGTACGTCTATATCCTATGCCTGCTGATGTTCCCTATCACGCTTCCGCACAGCGTCGACATGGTCATCGGCGCCGTAGTCGGATTGGTGATGGATGTATTCTGCAACTCGTTAGGCATCCATACGGCGGCATGCGTGTTAGTCATGTTCCTGAGGCCTTATATCCTCGGCGTCATCGTGAATGACAAAGACCGGCTGACCGAACAGATCAGCCTGCACGCCATCGGCATGGCAGGGATGCTGAAATACGTAAGTATCTTAGTGGTGATTCACCATCTGACGATATTCCTGTTGGCAGCTTGGAGCTGGAGTCATATCGGGTTTGTGATGCTGGAGACAGTGGTCAGCAGCGCGATAACAATCCTTCTGATAATAGGTTATAACTCATTGAGATACAGATGATTAACGACCAGTATTATAATCGTCGATACGTGATCAGCGGCATTGCCGTTGTGATTGTTCTGGTGTTTATAATACGGTTGTTTTACCTGCAAGTCATCGACCAATCGACCAAAGATCAGGCGGATAACAACGCTTTGGTGAAACAGACGATCTTCCCGTCCCGCGGTCTGATATACGACCGAAACGGCGAGTTATTGGTCTTCAACCAGCCGATTTACGAGGTGACGATGACGATGCGCGACATGGGCAGCGAATGGGACACGACGGGTTTCTGCAAGAGTCTGCATATCAGCCGTGCGGAGTTTGACGAACGGATAGCAGAGATCAAAGACCGACGTAAAAACAGAGGTTATTCCCGGTGGACACCTCAGGTGTTCATGAGCCATCTGAAGAAAGAAGATATTGCCACGCTGCAGGAGTCATTGGTATTCTACCCGGGCGTTCAGATCCGCAAGAGGACGCTCCGCGACTACACGTACAAAGCCGCAGCGCATGTGTTAGGCTCCGTAGGCGAGGTGAACCAGAGCGATATAGACCGCGATCCGTATTACTCCCGCGGCGACTACTCGGGACGCGACGGATTGGAGCGGACGTACGAGAAACAGCTGCGCGGCGAGAAAGGCATGGAGGTGCTGATGCGCGATGTGAGAGGCCGGATCCAAGGAAGCTATCAGGACGGCGAGCTGGATGTAACCGCCAAAGCCGGAACGGACCTCCATGTAACGCTGGATATCCGGTTGCAGCTGTTGGCGGAGGAACTGCTTGCCGGCAAGATAGGCAGCGCCGTAGCCATCGAGCCCAAGACGGGTGAGATACTGGCGTTAGCCTCCAACCCGGGATGGGATCCCAAGGTGCTGGTAGGCAAGGAGCGAAGCAAGAACTACAACATGTTGCTCAATGACAAGACGAAGCCGTTGCTGAACCGCGCTACGCAGGCCACCTACCCTCCCGGATCGACCTTCAAGACCGTTCAGGCACTCGTCTGTCTGGAGCAGGGCGCTATCACGCCCAACACGCTCTACCCGTGTTCGGGCCCGCAAAGCAAGCCGATCAAGTGCACCCACCACCATGGTTCGCCGGTGGCGTTGGACAAAGCGATCGAGCAGAGCTGCAACCCGTATTTCTGGTGCGCGTTCCGCGACCTGATGGACAGAGACGGAAAAGAGAAAGATATCCATAAACCCTACGAGAAATGGCGGGAGGCGGTGATGAGTTTCGGCCTGGGGCAGAAATTCAAAGACACGGACCTGAGCGAGCAGTCGGCGGGACAGATCCCGAGCGCAAAGTTATACGACAAATTCTACGGTGAAAACGGGTGGAAAGCCATCACTATCCGGTCGCTCAGTATCGGTCAGGGCGAGATATTAGTCACTCCGCTTCAGCTCGCCAACCAGGCCTCTGCCATCGCCAATGAAGGCTATTACGTCACGCCGCACCTCAACAAAAACGACTCGATGCTGACCCACCGGCATACCATCGACATCGAGAAGAAATATTTTGAGGAGGTGAAAGCAGGCATGCACCGCGTGATGGTCTATGGCACGGGACGGCATTACGCCGTGGATACCCTGCACATGGCGGGTAAGACAGGAACGGCTCAGAACCCGCACGGAAGGGATCACGCCATCTTCATCGGTTTTGCGCCGGTGGAAGATCCGCAGATAGCGGTAGCGGTAGTCGTTGAGAACGCCGGATTCGGCGCTACATGGGCATGCCCGGTTGCATCGATGATGATGGAACAATACCTCACAGGGCAGATGAAACGGAAAGATTTGAAGAAACGAATAGCAGATGCAGTACTAAATGAGGGCGTCAAGAAGTGGTAACATATGGCAGCATGTCGATTGGATTACAATCGGCTTCTTTCTGGTCTTAGTGCTCTTTGGCTGGCTCAATATCTATGGCGCCAGCTATACGTTCGACCAGACGAGCATCTTCGATTTCTCCAACCGCGCGGGTAAGCAGTTCACATGGATCATCGGTTCGCTGGTGTTGGGATTCGTGCTGCTGCTGATTGACTATAAGACCTATGATGTCCTGGCTTATTTCGCGTACGGAGCGATGTTGTTACTGCTGCTCGCGACACCATTCCTGGCGCACGACATCAAGGGATCAATGTCGTGGATTTCATTAGGTCCGGTGAGTCTTCAGCCAGCGGAGTTCGCCAAGTGCGTAGTGGCGCTCGCCGTAGCCAAATACATGGGGCAATACGACTACAAAGTACGCACTTGGCGCGATCTCATCGTACCTTTTGCACTAATCGGCGTGCCGGCACTCATCATCATGATTTTACAGAAAGAGACCGGTTCCGCCCTCGTCTTTGCCTCCTTCCTACTGGTCTTCTACCGCCAGGGAATGAGCGGATACGTGCTATGGATGGGAGTAGCCGCGGTGGCGCTGTTTATCATCAGTATCCGGTTCGGCGGCGTGCCCCTGCCGTTGGGCACAGGCAGCGTGGGTATATTGAGTTGCATGCTGCTGCTGGCGGCGGTGGAGATCTATTTTATCTGCAAAGAGCACCCGATGCGGTGGCAGGCACTGATATTAACAGGCAGCGTGGTTGCTATTTACGGAATCTGTCTCCTTATTAATATATGGGTGAAAGTGCCGTTCGACTGGATATCAATGGGTGTGGTGGTTGCACTTATATTATATAATGTGTTTGTCAGCATCTATTGGCGCAAATACATGCTGCTGATTGTAGCGGCGTTCACGTTGCTTTGCATAGGGTACACGCAGGCTTGCGATTTCGTATTCCAGAAAGTGCTTCAGCCCCACCAACGCATTCGTATTGAGGTGCTCTTAGGCATGAAAGAAGACCCTGCGGGCGCCGGTTATAACGTCAATCAGGCGCGTATTGCCATCGGTTCCGGGCGGTTCTTCGGCAAAGGTTACCTCAACGGCACACAGACCAAACTGCAGTTCGTGCCGGAGCAGGATACCGATTTTATCTTCTGTACCGTTGGCGAGGAATGGGGATTTGTAGGGTCTGTAGGCGTGCTGCTGGTGTATCTGTTCTTCATCCTGAGGCTGATAGAGATCGCCGAGCGGCAGAGGAATATATCCACGCAGATTTACGCTTACGCGGTAGCCGGTATCTTCCTCTTCCACTTGACAATCAACGTAGGTATGGTATTGGGAGTACTGCCGGTAATCGGTATTCCGCTGCCGTTCTTCAGTTATGGCGGTAGTTCGTTATGGGGATTCACGTTGCTGCTGTTTATCCTGCTGAGGCTGGACGCAGCACGTATGGAGCAATTGCGGTAAGATGGCGTTTGTAACGAATCCCATAGGAATAATCGGCGAGGAAGAAGCCGCACGGATGCTGGAGAAAAAAGGATTCCGCATCGTCGAACACAACTGGCGGATGGGGCATCTGGAGGTGGATCTGATCGCCGAGAGCAAGACGGAGATTGTCTTTGCGGAGGTGAAAGCGAGAACCGGTACATTCGGAGACATCCGGCCGGAGGAGTATGTGGACGAGAACAAGAAACGAAGGATTGTAGCCGCTGCCAACGGATATATCAAGTATCATAAGGTGGACAAATTGCCGCGGTTTGACATCATCGGCATATTAGTGAACCCGCAGACCAACGAGATCACGTACCGCAACCATTTGGAGAATGCCTTTGTGCCGCATGTGCGGACGATCTCCTCCGGGAGCTTCAACGGGCAATGGAAATGGGGGCACAGAAACAATACAATAGGAAGAAGAAAATAGTCGATCAAATCGAATGAACTTTAAATACGACGTCATAGTAGTAGGAGCCGGTCATGCCGGTTGTGAGGCGGCCAGTGCAGCCGCCCGGATGGGTAGTCGTACACTGCTCATCACCATGGATATGAACAAGATTGCGCAGATGAGTTGCAATCCGGCGGTAGGCGGTATCGCCAAGGGGCAGATCGTGCGCGAGATAGATGCGTTAGGCGGACAGATGGGTATCGTGACGGACAGGAGTGCTATCCAGTTCCGGCTGCTGAACCAGAGCAAAGGTCCCGCCATGTGGAGTCCGCGTAGTCAGAGCGACCGGAAACGGTTTATTGAGGAATGGGTGAAAGTGCTCTCCGGCACCGCTAATCTGTCTATTTGGCAAGATACAGTTGTGTCTCTTATTATCAAAGATAATAAGGTTTGCGGTGTGAAGACTGTTTTGGGAATCGAGATGGAGGCGCAGGCGGTAGTTCTGACCAACGGTACGTTCCTCAACGGGCTGATGCATTGCGGCAAGACGCAGATACAAGGCGGACGAACATCCGAACCGGCATCGTACGGCATCACAGAGCAGTTAGTGGGATTAGGATTCAAGAGTGACAGGATGAAAACCGGCACACCGGCAAGGTTGGATGCACGGTCTATCCATTTTGATGAACTGATCCGCCAGGACGGCGACAGCGATTGGCATCAGTTCAGTTATTTAGATACTGTGCATCGAGGGCTCAAACAGATGCCATGCTGGATCACTTATACCAATCCGAAGACCCACGAAGCGCTCCGCGCTGGATTAGCAGATTCTCCCCTTTTCAACGGACAAATCAAGAGTATCGGTCCGCGGT
>CAMOGT010000023.1 GCA_946614295.1 uncultured Bacteroidales bacterium | reverse complement strand
GAGATACCCGACGATTTCGCAGCTATCATGGACCCCTTCGGAAACGCTACCCACACCGCACTCGCTTTCCCCCTCTTGGGCGAAGACGTGCTGATCACGGGTGCCGGACTCATCGGAACGATGGCGGCTGGTATATGCCGCTATGCGGGCGCGAAGAACATTGTTGTAACGGATATTAATCCGCTTCGGCTGGAGATTGCAAAGAAGATGGGCGCCACGCTGACGGTGGACGGCTCCAAGGGTGAGACCGTTCAAGGCGCCATGCAGCAATTAGGCATCCGCGGATTCGATGTGGGACTGGAGATGAGCGGCGCACCCGCTGCCTTCAATGAGATGATCGAGCACATGTACAAAGGTGCCAACATCGCCCAGCTCGGTATCCTCCCTTCTGACACCCAGGTCAACTGGTCAGACGTCATCTTCAATGCCCTCACCATCAAAGGTATCACAGGCCGCCGCATGTGGGAGACGTGGTATCAGATGGAGCAGATGCTCCTCGGAGGACTCGACCTCAGTCCGGTCATTACACACCGTTTCAAGTTCGAAGACTTCCAGAAGGGCTTTGACGTCATGGTCTCCGGTCAGTGCGGAAAGGTATTATTAGAATGGTAAACGAACAAATGGCAAATGAACAAATGGTACATAAGAGCGGGTTTGTGAACATTGTGGGCAACCCTAATGTGGGCAAATCGACGCTGATGAACGCGCTGGTAGGCGAGCGCTTGTCTATCATTACCTCCAAGGCGCAGACGACACGTCACAGGATTATGGGAATCGTCAACGGAGAGGATTTTCAGATGGTCTATTCGGACACGCCGGGCGTGCTCTCGCCTAACTATCGTCTGCAGGAGAAGATGCTGGAGTTCAGCCGTTCCGCCCTCGTGGATGCGGACGTGCTGCTTTATGTCACGGAGCCGCAAGATACCATTGACCGTAATCCCGATTTCCTGACCAAAGTCAAACGGATGGCAGAAGCGGGCACGAAAGTGTTCCTCATCATCAACAAGATAGACCTGACGACCCAGGAGACGCTGGAGAACCTCGTCGCGTTCTGGCACAACCAGCTGCCGGAGGCGGAGATCTTCCCCATCTCCGCACAAGAGCGTTTCGGCGTGGCACAGCTCTTTGACGCCATCAAGGAGGCACTGCCGGTCGGCGCACCCTTCTTCCCAAAAGACCAGCTGACCGACAAGTCCGAGCGGTTCTTCGTCAACGAGATCATCCGCGAGAAGATACTCCAGAACTACGACAAGGAGATTCCTTACTCGGTAGAGGTGGAGGTCGAGTCCTTCAAGGAAGAGGAGAAACTGATCCGCATTGAGGCGGTGATATACTGCGAGCGGGACAGCCAGAAGGGCATCATAATAGGGAAAGCCGGCAGCGCTCTAAAGCGTGTCGGCTCCCAGGCTCGCAAAGAGATCGAGGATTTCTTCCAGAAACAGGTCTTCTTACAACTGTTCGTCAAAGTGGACCGTGACTGGCGTTCCAACACCTCTCGTCTTCGCCATTACGGATACGATCTGAGTTGATCAGCGTTAGTTCCGGAATTTCAACTCCCCGTCCCGTAGCTCTACGACGACGGGTTTGTTTTGATCTACCTTACCGCCAATGATGGCCTTGGACAGTTCGTTCAGAACAAGCCGTTGCAGGGCTCTCTTGACCGGACGGGCGCCAAACTGCGGGTCGTAGCCCTCTTTCGCGATATAACGGATAGCGTCATCCGTAACGCGCAGGTCGATACCTTGCTCCTCAAGCATCTTATGGATGCGGTTGACTTGCAGACCGACTACGGCTTTGATGTCGTCCTCGCTCAGTTCGCTGAAGTGGATAATCTCATCAATACGGTTGATGAACTCGGGGCGGACGGAGGCACGGAGCTGCTCCTCGGTGAGGTTCGAGGTCATGATGATCAAGGTGTTCTTGAAGTTGACCACACGTCCTTTGTTATCGGTCAGACGGCCGTCATCGAGTACCTGCAACAGAACATTGAATACGTCCGGGTGGGCTTTCTCAATCTCGTCGAAGAGGACCACGGAGTAAGGTTTGCGCCGGATAGCCTCGGTCAGTTGACCGCCTTCATCGTAACCCACGTATCCCGGAGGAGCTCCGATAAGACGGGTGGCACTGAACTTCTCCTGATACTCACTCATATCGATACGGGTCATCATGTTCTCGTCATCGAAGAGGTAGTCCGCGAGAGCCTTTGCCAACTCGGTCTTACCGACACCGGTGGTACCGAGGAAGATGAAAGAGCCGATAGGACGCTTCGGGTCCTGCAAGCCGGCACGGCTTCTGCGGATAGCATCGCTGACTGCCTCGATGGCTTGATCCTGACCGATGACGCGCTTGTGCAGTTCTTCCTCCAGGTGGAGCAGTTTGTCCCGCTCGGATTGCATCATCTTGGCTACCGGAATACCCGTCCAGCGGGCTACTACATCGGCGATGTCGTCTTCATCGACTTCCTCTTTGATAAGGGACTCGGTGCCCAGCTGGTGCAAGGTGTCTTGTGCCGATTTGATATTCGCTTCGGCGGCAGGTATCTGGCTGTAACGGATCTCCGCTACCTTGCCGTAATCGCCTTCGCGCTCTGCCACTTCGGCTTGGTGTTTGAGGGTCTCGATACGCGCTTTCTCGTTTTGGATGGTTGCTACGTATCCTTTCTCTTTGTTCCACCGCGCGTTCAGTTCGTCGGATTTGGCTTTGAGTTCGGAGAGTTGCTTTTCTATCTCGCCAAGCTTGGCTTCGTCCTTATCGCGCTTAATCGCCTCGCGCTCGATCTCCAACTGCTTGATCTGGCGGTCGAGTGTATCGATCTCTTCCGGCTTGGAGTCCACCTCCAGACGCAGTTTGGCGGCTGCTTCATCCACGAGGTCAATCGCTTTATCCGGCAGGAAACGGTCCGTTATATACCGTGCGGAGAGGGTGACCGCCGCAATGATGGCGTCATCTTTGATACGCACCTTGTGGTGGGTCTCGTACCGCTCCTTCAGACCACGGAGAATAGAGATCGTAGCCGCCTCGTCCGGCTCATCTACCATCACTTTCTGGAAACGCCGCTCCAGTGCCTTATCGGTCTCGAAATACTTCTGGTACTCGTCGAGTGTCGTAGCGCCGATGGCTCTCAAATCGCCACGCGCCAATGCCGGTTTCAGAATGTTTGCGGCGTCCATGGCACCGCTGGATTTACCGGCGCCGACAAGTGTGTGTATCTCATCGATAAAGAGGATGATCTCGCCGGCAGCGGCAACGACTTCGTTGACTACGCCCTTGAGCCGCTCCTCAAACTCACCTTGGTATTTGGCACCCGCGATAAGGGCTCCCATGTCGAGAGAGTAGATCTGTTTCTTCTTCAGGTTCTCCGGTACGTCGCCTCGTACGATACGATGCGCCAGACCTTCGGCGATGGCGGTCTTGCCGACACCCGGTTCGCCGATCAGAATAGGGTTGTTCTTCGTTCTGCGGCTAAGGATCTGCAGAACACGTCTGATCTCGTCATCTCGACCGATAACGGGATCCAGTTTGCCTTCCTGCGCCCGCTCGCAGAGGTTGATTGCGAACTTCTTCAGGTTTTCGTTCTGGTTGTTGGAATTGTAATTGTTGTTGTTCATAGTCGTATATCGTTTAGTTAGTTTCTTGTTTTTTGATTTCACTAAACGATGTACAAACTATGTTCCAAAGGTGCTCAGACTGACAAAATGGCAGTCAGCCGTTGTAGCAGCGCCTGCATGTTAGGGAGTACGAGATCCGCTCCTTCTGCGGCTAACTCGGAGTCGGGCAGGATACCCGTATTGACGGCGAAGGTGTATAGCCCTGCGGCTTTTCCGGCGCGCACACCCAGCGGTGCGTTCTCTACGACGGCACACTCCTCTTTCTTGAAACCGGAACGCTCCCACGCCTTGAGATACGGTTCCGGATCGGGTTTGCCGTGCGTCACATCGTACGCGCAGATGACACCCGTGAAGATCCCCGGAAACGTATTACTGAGGTTCTCCAGCAGCGAGCGTTGCCCGGAACCGGTGACCACCCAGCATTGCACGCCGCGGGCTTTCAGGAAGTTGAGAACGTCCCGAACTCCGGGTACCAACTCAGGCAGTTGTCCTCCTGTGAGACGGTTGAAATGGGCGCATTTAGACTGATAGATACGCTCGACTACCTCCTCCGGTGCGTCGGTGCCGTGTACCAGACGATAGTTCTCGTGAATAACGGATGGTCCCGTTCTGCCCTCATTGCGGTAGGTCTGCAGGGCGGTGAAAGGGAGCCCGTTCTCGTTCATCGCCAGTTCCCATGCTTTGGCATGGTCCGGCATGGAGTTGAAGAGTACGCCGTCTTGGTCAAAGAAAACCGCCTTCAGTTTGCGCGTGTAGTCGCGCTCGCCGAAGATGGCTGAACCGATACGTACCATGTTCGCGCCGCAAGTAATAGCGATTTGGTAATCATCGCTCATTCCCATGGAGAGATTTACCATTGAGACATTCACCATCTGACCATTTATTTGGTCAAACAGTGTTTTGGTCATTGTAAAACACCTCCTGATTTCTGTCTCGTCGTCCGTATTCGTAGCCATGGCCATAAGGCCCTTCACGCAAACGTGAGAGAAATTTGCCATTTGACCGTTTCCCATCAGACTATTTAACTCCTCGGGGGAAAAGCCTGACTTGGTAGTCTCACGCGCTACATGCACCTCCAATAGGACGTCCTGGACAAAACCTTGCTTGAGTGCCTCATCGTTAATGGCTTTGAGCAGGTGCTCCGAATCCACGGAATGGATGAGGTAGGGGCGGAGCTTTAAGAGGTCGCGTACCTTGTTGGTTTGCAGATGTCCGATGAAGTGCCAGCGGATATCCGCGGGCAGGAGAGGCATCTTCGCCTTGAGCTCCTGTACGCGGCTCTCGCCGAAATGGCGTTCGCCGGCGTTGTACGCCTCGCGGATCGCTTCCACGGACTGGTACTTACTGACGCAGACCAGCCTCACGTGCGCGGGTATATGCGTGCGCACGTTCCTTATGTTATTAGCTATCAGCATTCAGTTTTCAGCATTCAGTTTTCAGCATTCAGTTTAAGCCACTGTACGTAGGGTGTGATATAGCGTTCTTTTTTCTCCGGATAAACGGATTCCAGGTCCACCATGATTCCTGTCTCATAGACGTTCGCCAGTTCGTCATTGACGGCATTGCCGAAGAACTGAAGATCGTTGGTAAGGTTGAGGTAAGCCGAGAACATGGGCGGAATAACCGCTCCCTGCTCGCGTACCGCGTGCTGGAGGAGGTGGTAATTCTCCTGTTTGTCCGTCCCCCGGAAAGGCGTGTCAATGGACTGAATGGGCAGTTTGTTGTACGGCTCAAAGAGCCCTTCTTCGCCTTTGTGGTAAAGGTTGAGATAGTTGTAGATGAGTTCCCGGGCTGTCTCATTGTAGTCGGGATAGATGGTGACCTTTCCGATCATCCAACGGATGTCGGGGTTGTTGTGCATGAGAGCACCGATCCCGTCCCAAATATTATCAAGGGCAAAGAGCGCCTTGACTCCCATCTCACGTTTCTGGTACATCGGTTGCACGAAGGCGCGCCCGAACTCAATGGTGTGGGGCAGGTAGTCGCGTATGAAACGCTCCGAATAGTGGAAGAGGTGGGCGGAAGTGATGAAAGGCTGTCCGTCCTTTATCTCCGCTTCGTGCCCCAAGAGGTATCGGTAACCGCCGATGATCTGTTGGTTGGTAGGATCCCAGACGATGAGTTGATGGTAAGGCTTGGGCATGGTGTCCATCTCGTCGATGTCCATTTCCAAACCGGTGGCTCCTCCTCCATCGCGGTAACTGATTTCCCGCAAACGCGCAATCTCCCTCATCACGTTCGGGCACTCATGGGCGGTGATGTCATAAATGAGGTTGTCTGCTTTGTTGGACGGGCGTAAGAGATGGCCCTCCAGTTCTTGTAACAAAAGTGATGTCTCAACGGGTGGTATGATTGGTTGCATAGACAATGGATTTTACGTATTGCGCCCACTCTTTGGGCGTTTTGGAAGTATCAAAAGTGGTGTATGGAATAGGTGGCAGGACATGCACCTTGAAGTGCTTCCCGTGTGCTCCGTACATCTCGTCCACCAGGTATAACATCTCAATATTGAGTTTGATATGCAGCAGTTTCCGGATATAAGCCAGAGCATAGAAGAACCGGCTGTTGCGTCCCTCGAAATAGATGGGTACTATATCCCGCCGGTATTCCCGGGCGCGCTGAACGAAATTCTTCTGCCACTCCAAATCCTGTATCAACCATGCATGGTTGATACGTTGCAGGCGGCTGCAGGCACCGGCAGGGAAGGTCAGGACATCTGTCTCGGATTCCCACATGCGTTGCTGCTCCGCGGCTTGCTCCTTGCTGAGTTTACCGAGTTTGCTCACCGGTGCCCAGAGGTCGGCAAGCGGCTCCATGTGCATCAACAGGTCGTTGACGATGACCTTGAGCTGGCGCGGATGGTTCTCATGTATCATCTGTGCGATGATCATGCCGTCCAACCCTCCCAAGGGATGGTTGGAGACAAAGATCACGGGTTTGCCGTCCTGAGGAATGTTCTCCGTACCGTCAATAGATGCAGAACACCCTAACTCCTCGCTTATGACAAGTCGGATGAAATCGTAGTCGCGCAGATCCGGATGTTTGCGCAGAAACGCATTCATCTGCTTGATATGCACAATGCGCTCCAAGTACCGGATCAGGAACCCGGGAACGTGCGCGTTAGGCGCTTTGCTTTTCAGGATAGCGCGTATGTCAAACTGCAGAGGCATTATTGTACGGCGTGCAGGATATCCACAATCGGAGTCTTGGCAATCGAGATGAGTTCGCTGTCATACGACTGCATGGCTTGTTTCAACGCGTCCACTGCATCGTCAAGTGTGTTCGCCTGTACGAGGACGGACACATTCTTGCGGGTCTCTTTCTCGCCATCAATGGTGATCATCTCGACACGCGCCTTGTACCAGAAAGCGCCGTCTTGGTTCGGGAAAACCTCAAAATACTGGCTTCGCTTGCAGTTCTGTACCTCGCAGTCTCCGAAGATGAAGGGCTTGATTTCCTCCATGAGACAGTTTTCTGCATCAGCAAAACTAACGGCTCCGTCAATGAGATATATCTCTTTTACTTTTCCGGGGTTGTCTTCGCCGGTCTGGCGATCATAATGTACTTTAATCTCGTGAAAAATCATATCATTTACTATTTTGTCATTTACTATTTTATCATTTAGAAAATCAGATCCGCTACATCGGTAGCGTCAAGTTGTCCTTGTGGCATGGGGCGGATGGAACCGGACCACAACAGCAGCGGTGAGAGGGGCTTGTCGTCAATGACGTGGTCCACCACTTGTTTCTCGCCCTGCATGAGCTGCCATCCTGGCTGGAGCATGAAGACCACGTCACCCGTGTGTTTCTTGCAGAGGGTAGATCCCAGAAGCGGATACTGCATCGCTTCATGGCCGGGCATGGCTATTTTGATACCTTCAAAATCCATAAGGAAATTTGCCACTTGACGCTGGAGGGTCTCCAGACTGAGGCGTTTCTGCTCAATGAGTGTCCGGTTGAGGTAGATTGACTGTCCATAAGCGCCATCCACCCATCGTTCGTGACCGTATAACGCCATGAGATAGGTGCCGGTCAGGGCTGCCGCACGATCAGCATTAAACTGTTGCACGGGCATGTGAATGTCGTTCAGTGTCTGCGGATCGGTGCCTAATACAGGCCTGCCAACCACTAAGATCTGGTAGTTCGCTCGGCCGATGCGTTTGTCCAACTGCTCCATGAGAAAACCGAGGTCTTGGTTGAGACAGAGATACATATCTTCCTGCTCGGCGGAACTAATCTTATCGGAGGTTGCAGTAGGCGAGAGGGTGTTGAGCTGGAGCATCAGTAGGTCAGGCGTAGCGTCTAAGCCCAGGGACTCTGATTTCTGAATCGCGAGCGCCAACTCGATGACTAATGTGTTCGCCTGCGGGCTATGGAGCAGCACTTCCGCTGCAGAGTATGCAAAACTCTTCTTGCGCTCCTGCTGAGTAGGAATCGTATAGGTTGATATATCCATGCGCGGAGTCCATTGGCGAGCCGCGATGGTCGCAATGCGGCCGGAGTTGTTTTGGTCAAAAGCAGCGGCCGGCAGTCCGCCGCTATAGGCAGTAGTAGCCACCCATTGTAGTGTCCCTGGGTCCATCCAACAGCACGCATTCGCTGCATGTCCCGCCAGAAGAACGGAAGTTGGCGCTTGCAGACCGACGGCATAGATTTTTGCCTCCGGATACATTAGCCGCAGGCGGTCTGTGAGAGTCTGTGAGAGCAGGTTCTTAGGAGAAATCTTCTCTTTCGTACCGATTCCCCGAGTGGTCTCGTCCTCCAGCATGCTGTGAATCTTCCTGTCCCGCCGAGCAAAATAGGTATCCATCGTATATCCGTGACGGTCTGGAGTGACTCCGGTCATAAGCGTGGCGGTAGTCTCGTTGCCTCCATAAACTATGTGCGGGTAAGCGAGTGTAGTCTGGTAGGCTTCTTCGCTGAGGGTACGGAGCCCGCCTTGCTGCCAGTACGGACGGAG
>CAMOGT010000022.1 GCA_946614295.1 uncultured Bacteroidales bacterium | reverse complement strand
CTAATTTTGCAGCGTGAAAATGTTGCAGCATGAGAAACATAATTATCAGTACATTTGTTTTACTATTTGTTTTGACGGGATGTGGCACGCGTCAGGGACAGTATCGTATCGGTCTGAGCCAATGTTTGGATGATGCGTGGCGGCAAAAAATGAATGATGAGATGGAGCGTGAGTTATTGCTGCACCCGGAGATGCGCATATCGCGGCGCATCGCGTACGGCAGTAGTGAGTTGCAATGCGCGCAGATAGACAGTTTCATCGCCGAGCGGGTGGATTTGCTGATTGTCAGTCCTAATGTAGGGGAGGAGGTCAAGCCTGCCGTTACCCGAGCCTACAGCGCGGGAATACCTGTCATTATTGCAGACAGGCGAGTAAGCGGTGAGGATTGGACTGCTTTTATCGGCGGAGATAACTACCGTGTAGGTGAGTTGATGGCAGACTGGGTCCTTTCTATCCAATCGACCCAAAAACAGGCGCTTCATGTATTGGAGGTAGCCGGTCTTCCCGGCTCTACTCCCGCTACACTTCGTCATCAGGGGATGATGGACCGGATAGCCCAATCCGGCGGCATCCATCCCGAAGTCGCGTCCGTCATGGGTTCTTGGTACAAAGAGGACGCCTACCGCGTAGTACTTGACTATTTGCGTACACACAAGGATGTAGATGCCATTGTGGCGCATAATGACCTGATGGCCATAGGAGCGGCAGAGGCAGTACGCGACAGTAAAGGGTACGGCAAAGGCAGCGTGCGGATCATGGGTGTTGACGGTATTACACTGGGGTTGGAGGCTATTTTAGACGGCACAATCGAGTGCTCCGCCACCTATCCCTCACGAGGAGATATGATTATAGAAACCGCCGCGCACATATTGTCCCGAGAGCCCTTTGTGCGCGATACGGTACTGGAGACTATCCTGATAGATGCCAGTATTGCCACTCCGATGCTGATGCAGTACCGCGCGCGGATGCATGATTTTGAGACCCTGCATATAGTACAGTTGCAATCCGAATCGCGATGGCAACAGATCCGCTATGGGCGCATAGTGATCGTGTTGATCATCGTAGGCGTCAGTTTTCTTTTCCTGATCATACTCGCTTTTTTATTCTATTCCCAGGGAAGCATCAAAAAGGAAATCAAGCGTGATATCCTGCCGCAACTGGAGGAGGTACAGGAAGCCATTCAACTGAGTCACCGCGATGTAGCCTTCGGGGAAAGGCTGAAGCAGATAGTAGATGACCATTTGACCGATCCGAAGCTGAATGTGGAGTTTCTCGGTAGTGCGCTTGCGTTGAGCCGCACGCAGATTTTCCGCCGCGTCAAGGCAATCACCGGCAAGGGGCCTTTAGACTACATCCGTGAGCGCCGGTTAGTCCGCGCGGATGAGTTGCTGCGTACGACCGACATGACCATCCAGCAGGTGGCGCTCGAACTATGTTTCTCCTCTCCCGGCTATTTCTCCAAATGCTATAAAGAGTACTTCGGGCATCTGCCCAGCGCAAGGTAGAAGCAGCGCCCGAGTGGTAGAAATGTTGCAAAATATGCACGATTTGTTGCAGTGAAACATACGTGTCATATTTTGCAACATATTTTTTTGTGCGCGTGTATAATTTGTTGTACTTTTGCACCGTCAAAAACCTCAAAAACGATTTAATACGATGAAAAAGACAACCATTTTCCTCTTAGTTTCTCTGGTTTGCGTCATGGCATCCTGTACCCGCCAACCGGCTCATCATCCCACCGATGAACCGTATCGCAGCGTGTATCATCATTCTCCGTCGCAGAACTGGATGAATGACCCGAACGGTATGTTCTATGACGAAGCCGCACAAGTATGGCATCTTTATTATCAGCACAATCCTTTCGGTACGACCTGGGGTCCGATGCACTGGGGGCATGCTACCTCTACGGATCTCATCCATTGGGAGCCCCAGCCGATAGCTCTTTCTCCGGACTCGTTAGGAACGATTTTCTCCGGCTCTATCGTAATAGACCGTACTAATACAGCAGGATTTGGCGAGAACGCCATCGTGGCGGTATTTACCCAATCGGAGATATGCGGTCAGCATCAATCCATCGCCTATAGTCTCGATGGCGGCATGACGTTCACCAAATATGAGGGTAACCCCGTACTGAGAGGCGATGTTTCTGATTTTCGCGACCCGAAAGTATGCTGGGATGCGCAGAGCCAACGCTGGCTCATGACATTGGCATGCCAGCAGGAGATCCGTTTCTATTCCTCAGCCGATTTGAAAGAATGGAAATACGAATCTTCTTTCGGTGCAGGTTACGGCGCCCACGGAGGCGTATGGGAGTGTCCGGAGTTATTGCAATTCGGCGACGATTGGATTTTGTTGGTCAGTCTTAACCCGGGCGGTCTATTCGGCGGCAGTGCCACGCAGTATTTCGTAGGGAAATGGGACGGTCACAGCTTTACCTGCACCGACGATCCCGCCGAGACCAAATGGCTGGACTACGGCAAGGATAACTACAGCACCTTCACCTGGCATAACGCTCCGGATAACCGCGTAGTATCCCTGGGCTGGATGTCCAACTGGCAGTATGCAAACAATGTGCCTACCGTCTCCTTCCGCTCGCAAAACACGATCGCGCGTGAGTTGAGTCTATATAAGGATGACGCGGGTGAGGTGCGCGTACGCGTGTTGCCCTCTCCGGAAAGTATGGCTATCAAGGGAGCGGAGGCAAAGCAGCTCGGCGATATAGCCATCATTGAGCTGGATATGAGCGGCACCGAGACGGGTGTCATCACCCTCTCCAATGACTGCGGCGAGAGCGTGGTCATGACCCTCAATGTATATAAACACACCTTCACGATGGACCGCACCGAGTCGGGCGATTGCTCTTTCTCCGCGGATTTCACCGGCGCAACGACTACGCCGCTCTTTGTCAAGCAGGATTCGTATCACGTGATTCTCTTCCTTGACCATTGCTCCATTGAGGCTTTTGATGCCAACGGCTACTGGGCGATGACGAACCTTGTATTCCCGTCCAAGCCCTATAACCATATTAAGGTGGAAGGCGGCAAGGCGACCCTATATGATTGTAATTTGTGATTTCTAATGATTTAATACTTATGGAAAAGAAAACATCTTTCATGGCATTTTTGCCGGTGATGCTGACCTTCTTCACGATGGGTTTTGTGGATCTGGTAGGCGCGGCATCCAACCATGTTCAAGCCGATTTGGGGTTGACCGAATCGCAGACGTATTTCATCCCGAGTCTGGTATTCTTCTGGTTTCTGATATTCTCGGTACCGACATCGGCTCTGATGAACCGGATCGGCCGTAAGAATACGGTACTCGTATCGTTAGGCGTGACGCTACTGTCGCTATTGCTGCCCCTATGCGGCAACAGTTACTACCTGATGCTGGTTGCCTTCTCGCTTCTCGGAATCGGCAACGCTATCATGCAGACGAGTCTGAACCCGCTCGTGACGAATCTGATTAGCGGCGACAAACTCGCAGCCACCCTGACGTTCGGTCAGTTCGTCAAGGCGATAGCATCATTCATGGCGCCGATTATCATGACCTGGGGAGCCGTAGCCGCCATTCCGTCTTTCGGGCTGGACTGGCGTATCATCTTTGTGGTGTATGGTATAATCGGTGTATTGGCTACGATATTTCTCTATCTCACCCACATAGAGGAAAAACCTATCGAAGGCAAAGCGTCGGGTTTCGCGGACTGCTTCCGGCTGCTCGGGCGTCCGTTTGTACTTCTTTGCTTCCTCGGCATCATGTGCCACGTAGGAATTGATGTAGGCACTAACACCACCGCTCCGAAACTGCTGATGGAGCGTCTGGGTTGGACCTTACATCAGGCAGCGTTTGCTACCTCTCTCTATTTCATCTTCCGTACCATCGGCTGTTTCAGCGGCTCGTTCATTCTGCGCTATGTATCGGGCAAGACTTTCTTCGCCATCAGTGCGTTGATGATGTTGGCGGCTATGATTCTGATGAGTTTCGGCCAGACGCAGGCCCTGCTCTATACCGGCATTGCGCTGGTGGGTTTCGGAAACTCGAATATCTTCTCCATCGTGTTTGCGGAGGCGCTGAAAGCGGAGCCTGAGAAGCAGAACGAGGTGTCCGGCCTGATGATCATGGGTCTTTTCGGCGGAACCATCTTCCCGCTCTTCATGGGCTACGCATCCCAGGCTTTCGGCACGGTAGGCGCCGTATGCGTGATGACGGTAGGCACACTCTATCTGCTATTCTATACCTTGAAGATAAAGAAATAATTTAACATATCTAATAGTATGAAAAAATACGTAATAGGAATAGGCGAGGCGTTATTCGACTGCCTGCCTGATGGCCGCAAACTGGGCGGCGCCCCAGCCAATTTTGCTTACCATGTATCCCAGTTCGGTCTGGATGGCTTGGCCATCTCTGCCATAGGAAACGATGAGTTGGGCGACGAGATTGTAGAAACATTCGAGCGAGTAGGGCTGGAACATATCCTGCCTGTAGTAGAGCAGCCGACCGGAACGGTCAAGGTGACGCTTGACTCGAAGGGTGTACCCCAGTATGATATCTGTCTGGGCGTAGCATGGGATAATATCCCTCTGACCGACGAAATGCTGTATGCAGCCCGTCATGCGCAGGCAATATGCTTCGGTTCGCTTGCCCAGCGCTCCCAGACGAGCCGCGAGACCATCCACGCATTTCTCGACGAGGCTCCGGCAGATGCACTGCGTGTATTCGACATCAATCTGCGTCAGAACTGGTACACCGCCGAGGTAATCGCAGAGAGTCTCAATCGCGCCAATGTGCTCAAGATCAACGACGAGGAACTGGATGTGGTAGCGACGATGCTGCTGGGTGTTTCCACCGTCCCGGGCAAGCTGATAGCGGAAGATGCGGAAAAGACGCGCAGCATATGTCACGAACTGATAGCCAAATATGACCTGCAGATGCTTATCCTGACCTGCGGCGCGATCGGCTCGTATGTCTTTACGGCGAATGAAGAGAGCTATGTAGCCACTCCGAAAGTGAAAGTGGCGGATACAGTAGGAGCCGGCGATTCGTTCACGGCTACCTTCGTAGCGCAGCTACTGCTGGGCAAATCCATCCGTGAGGCGCATGAGAAAGCGGTATCCGTTTCCGCCTTCGTATGTACCCAAAACGGCGCGATGCCGGTACTTCCCGAGAACTTAAAATAATCCTAAATAACAAATAATCATGAGAAAAACATTTATCACAGGACTCCTGATGGTGCTTTTCGCTCTTCCTGTAATAGCGCGCCCGGCATCGGGTGTGGTAGTTGACCAGGCGACGGGCGAACCGATTATCGGAGCCAGTGTCTTAGAAAAAGGTACCACCAACGGAACCATTACCGATTTTGACGGTAAGTTCGTGTTGGAGGTAGCCGATGATGCTACGCTGGAAATCAGCTATGTAGGTTACGCTTCCCAGACGATGGGCGCCGGCGAGAACTTAAAAGTGCTGTTGTCTGAAGACACCGAGATCCTCGACGAGGTAGTAGTGACGGGTTATACCACCCAGCGCAAGGCCGACCTCACCGGTGCGATCTCCGCCATCAGTTCGGCGGACTTGGAGAAGCAGCAAGAGAACAACCCGATGAAGGCGCTTCAAGGAAAAGTGCCGGGTCTGAACATCCAAGCGGACGGAAACCCGTCCGGAGCGGCTACCGTACGCATCCGTGGCGAGGGAACGCTCAATGACAAAGATCCGCTGTACATCATTGACGGAGTGGCTACCAAGTCAGGCATGCACGAACTGAACCCGAACGACATCGAGTCCATTCAAATCCTCAAGGATGCCGCTTCTGCATCCATCTACGGATCGCGTGCTGCGAACGGTGTGATCATCATCACTACGAAAAAAGGTACGGAGGGCAAACTGAATGTGACGTTCGACGCCTCCGTTTCCTCGCAGAACTACGTGAACAAGATGAAAGTGCTGAACTCGGAGCAGTTCGGCAAGGTGATGTGGCAGGCATATGTGAACGACGGCATGAACCCGAACAGCAATGCGCTGGGGTATCACTATGACTGGGGATATGACAACCAAGGTTATCCGGCCCTCAATACAATCACGATGAACAAATATCTGGATGAAGCAGGTACGGTACCCGCCGCCAATACCGACTGGTACCAAGAGACCACCCGTCCGGGTTGGATACAGAACTACAACGTAGCCGTATCGCACGGCGGCAAGAAAGGAAGCAGTTTCTTCTCGTTAGGGTACTACCGCAATGACGGTATCATCAAATATACCAATTTCGACCGTTTCTCAGCCCGTGCCAACAGCGATTACAAGCTCTTCAATGACAAAGTGACGATCGGCGAGAACTTCACCCTGAGCCGTACATCCGAGGTAGTAGCGCCGGATAAATTCCTGGAGAACGTGCTGCAGTTCAACCCCTCACTGCCGGTATATACGAAGGACGGTGATTTTGCCGGTCCCGTAGGCGGTTATCCTGACCGTGAAAACCCGCTGGCAAGGCTCAACCGCAATAAAGACAATAAATATGTATACTGGCGTATCTTCGGAAACGCCTTCATCGATATCAACCCTGTGAAGGGTCTTCATATCCGCACCACGGCAGGTATCGACTATGCCCAGAAAAGCCAGCGTATCTTCACCTATCCGATTACGGAGGGCACGATGGCGAATGACAAGAACGCCGTGGAGGCGAAGCAGGAGCACTGGACCAAATGGATGTGGAATGCCATTGTGACCTATAACCTGGAGAAAGGCAAGCACCGTGCGGACTTCCTGGTAGGTACCGAGTTGAACAAATCCATAGACCAGTTGTTTTCCGGTTATAAAGAGGGCTTCCTGGTTCTCAGTCCGGACTATATGTGGCCGGATGCGGGTGTAGGTCAGGCACAGGCATACGGAACAGGCGGCAGTTATTCGCTTCTCTCGTTCTTCGCGAAGGCGAACTATACCTACGACAACCGGTATCTGATTTCTTTTACCGCCCGTTGCGACGGATCGAGCCGTTTCGGTAAGAACAACCGCTTTGCTTTCTTCCCCTCCGTATCTGCCGGATGGCGTATCAGCCAAGAGAAATTCATGAGCGGCGCATCGTCCTGGATGGATGACCTCAAGCTGCGTGTATCATGGGGTCAGACCGGTAATCAGGATATATCTCAGATTGCGCGCTACACGATTTATATCCCCAACTACGGAGTTAACGAGTCGGGCGGTCAGTCGTACGGTACTTCGTATGATATCATGGGCACCAACGGCGGTCAGACGCTGCCTTCCGGTTTCAAGCGTGACCAGATAGGAAACGATGATATCAAATGGGAGACGACGATGCAGACCAACGTAGGTCTGGACTTCTCGTTCTTCAAGCAGACATTCTATGGTTCGTTGGACTGGTACTACAAGCAGACGAAAGACATCCTTGTCTTCATGGACGGTATTGCAGCGATGGGTGAAGGTTCATCCCAATGGGTGAATGCCGGCGCCGTAGATAACATGGGTGTGGAATTCAGTGTAGGTTATCGCAACCAGACCAGCGGCGGATTCAAATACGATATAGCGGCGAATATCTCGCATAACAGCAACAAGGTGGTCAAGCTGCCGGAGACCGTAGCTGCCAGCGGCAGGTTCGGCGGCAACGGCGTCAAGTCCGTAGTGGGACACGCCATCGGTTCGCAAGTGGGCTACATAGCAGACGGTATCTTCAAATCACAGGATGAGATAGACAACCATGCTTATCAGGAGGGTGCCGGTCTGGGCCGAATACGCTACAAGGACCTCAATAATGACGGAGTTATCAACGAGGCGGACCAAGATTGGATTTACTCTCCGGTACCGGCTGTTTCCTTCGGTGCCAATTTCTATTTCGAGTACAAAGGATTCGACCTCACGCTCTTCTTCCAGGGCGTAGGCAAAGTGGATGTGATCTCCGATCTCAAGCGTGAGACGGATATCTGGGCTGGACTCAACATCGGTTTCCTCAATAAGGGTACTCGACTCTTGGATGCCTGGAGTCCGACGAACCCGGACAGTAATATCCCGGCTCTCTCACTCTCGGACAACAACAACGAGAAGCGTGTGTCCACCTATTGGGTAGAGGACGGATCATTCCTCAAACTGCGTAACATCCAATTGGGTTACAACCTCCCCAAATCGGCTACGGAGAAGATGAAGATGCAGAACTGGCGCTGGTATATCTCCGCGCAGAACGTCTTCACGATCCATAGCAAGTCCTTCACGGGCGTAGATCCGGAGAACCCCAATTTCAAATATCCTATTCCGTTGACCGTGACGCTCGGAACGAAAGTAACGTTCTAATAGAAAAATGAAAGGTGAAAATTGAAAATGAATACTGTTATGAAACCAAATAAGATATTAACCATCGCCCTTTATGCCTGGTTCCTCTGTAGTTTCTTCAGCGCCTGTTCGTTTATGGACGGCAATGTCCCGCAGGCGACCCTGAGCGAGGAGCAGGTACGCGACCCGAAGCAAGTGGAGAACATGGTTATCTCTGCGTATGCCGTCTTCATCTCCGCCGAGGATATCAACTCCTCCTTCTCCATGTGGAACTTTGACGTCCGCTCCGATGACGCCTACAAAGGCGGAAACGGAACATCGGACGGCGATGTATTCCACCAGCTGGAGATTTCCCAAGGCGTGCTGACGACCAACTGGAATATCAATGACATGTGGGTGCGTTTGTATAATGCACTGAGCCGTACCAACGCCGCTATTGACGTGCTGCTGGAGATGGACGAGAGCTACAAACTCAAAGAGCAACGCCTCGGCGAGATGTATTTTCTCCGTGCGTACGGACATTTCCTTTTGAAGCGTCTGTATAAGAATATTCCGTTTGTCATCAAGCCGAATATGACCCAGGATGAATACAACAATCTCTCCAACACGGAGTACAGCAATGACGAAGGATGGCAGGTTATCGCCAATGATCTCACCTATGCCTTCAATACGCTGCCTCAGACACAAGTAGAAAAAGGCCGTCCTACCAAAGCCGCCGCTGCTGCGCTGCTCGCCAAGGTATATCTCTATAAGGCCTACCGTCAGGACGATCCGAATACCCATCAGGTAACGAGTATCAACGAGGAGGATCTCAAGCAGGTAATCAAATACACCGATCCTTCCCTGTATGCCGGATATGATCTTGAGCCCGACCTGCATAATAACTTCCGTCCGGAGCCTCAATATGAGAACGGGCGTGAGAGTATCTGGGCGATGCAGTACTCGATGAACGACGGTACGAAGAACGGAAACTGCAACTGGTCGTACGGTCTGATCGTTCCGAATATCCCGGGTGTAACCGACGGCGGTTGTGATTTCTATAAACCCAGCCAGAACCTCGTGAACGCGTTCCATACTGATGATGCCGGTCTGCCTCTGCTGGACAGCTATAACCAGACGGACTGGAAATTGAGCGACAATGCCGACCCGCGCTTGTGGCTTACCGTTGGCGTTCCCGGCTTCCCGTATATGTTCAATCCCAACTACATGATGGCCAAGACCATGACCTGGAGTCGTTCCAACGGTTTGTATGGCTACTATGTATCCCTCAAACATAATGTGGACCCCGACACCGAGTATCTGATCAAGGGCGCATGGTGGGGCAGCCCAATGAACCGTATCGTACTGCGTTACGCCGATGTGCTGCTGATGCGTGCAGAGGCGGAAGCACAACTTGGTACCGATCTGGGCGACGCCATTAGTCTGGTAAACCGTCTCCGTTCGCGTGCCGCACAGAGTACGGCGATGCTCGACGGATATGATATCCAATACGGCGCGCATATGCTCGTTAAACCCTATCCGGGCGGTTATGGCAAAGAGGAGACATTGGAGCGCGTGAAGATGGAGCGCCGTCTTGAACTCGCCATGGAGTCCGAGCGATTCTTTGACCTCGTGCGCTGGGGCGAGGCGGAGAAAGTAATCAACAAGTACTACGCCGAAGAGGCGGATAACTGCGCAATCTACAGCGAGGCGCATTTCACCGCCAACAAGAACGAGTATCTGCCTATTCCTTTCTCGCAGATATCCGCTTCCAACGGACATTATACACAAAACATAGGAGGATGGTAATATGAAACGAATAATGGTATATATCTTTGCACTCTGCTCGCTGATGCTGGCAAGCTGCAAAAAAGACAACTCCTTCAATCTGGAAGGCGATTGCAATATCGAAGCCATCACGCTGGATGGCCAATACAAAGGTACGATTGATCCGGCGAAAAGGACCGTAGTGGTCGCTATCCCGGAGACTTATGACGAGCAACTTATGACCGTCACGGAACTCCAGCTCTCTGCCGGTGCCGAGGCGAACCTGCGTGTAGGAGACAAACTGAACCTCCTTACGCCGCGCGCAATCGTGGTGACGAACGGAAACTTATACCAGGAGTTCACCATCCGCGTAAAGCATGACGAGGCGCATATCCTCAGTTTCAAACTCAATAACGAGTACGCAGGTATCATCAACGAATCGCAGCATACCGTCACGGTACAGGTACCGGAAGGCACCAATGTCAAGAATATGGTGCCCACCATTACCATGACCGAAGGAGCGACGGTATCGCCGATGAGCGGCGTGCCCTGTGATTTCACCAATCCGGTGACGTTCACTGTAACCTATAACACCGCCTCGACGGCATACGTTGTTACCGTCAAAGTGATGGGCAAACCCAAAGCACTCTATGCGGGTCTGGCTCCGACCCAGCAGCAACTCAACAAAGAGGAGCAGGCTGCGTGCGCATGGCTGCTGAGCACGATCGAGGATGCGCAATATGCTTCGTTCTCCGACATAGCGGCAGGACATGTGGATCTGAGCGAGTGCAAGGTAATATGGTGGCATCTCCATAAGGACGGCGGTATTGACGGCAAGGGTCAATTCGAGACAAACGCCGCTGACGCGCTGCCGGCTATAGAGAAACTGAAGGAGTACTATAACAACGGCGGAGCCTTCCTCCTCACCCGCTATGCCACCTATCTGCCGGCATACCTGGGCGAAGCGGACTGTGTGCCGAATAACTGCTGGGGGCAGAATGAAGATGACGCCGAGACGATCAATAATCCGTGGGAATTCAGCATCGCCGGCCATACCGACCACGCTATCTGGCAGAACCTCGTGATGAACTCCGAGAACCCCAATTCGGTCTATACCTGCGACAAAGGATACCGCATCACCAACTCTACCGCACAGTATCATATCGGTTCTGACTGGGGAGGCTACGCCACCAAGGCGGAGTTCTGCACCAAGACCGGCGCTGTAGATATCGCCGGCGGCAATGATGCCGTAGTGGCATGGGAGTATCCGGCTAACGGAACACACGGAGGCATCATCTGTATCGGCTCCGGTTGCTATGACTGGTACACCGTGGCAGAGGGCGTCACCGAATACTACCACGCCAATGTCGCCAAAATAACGGAAAATGCTATTAACTATTTATCTAAATAATGGATATGAAAGCAACAATGAATAATAGTTTCTCCCTCCATATGGGGAGAGTCGGAGTAGGTCTCATGTTATTATGCGCTACTCTTTCCGGCTGCGAGAAAAAGGATGATGTCGAGCAGAAAGACTGGGACGGCACAACGACTTATTATGCCTCCGGCGATGAGAAGCCGGCTACTACCTATTATGCGCCGTACACCGGCTATGTAGGTGACCCGATGCCGTTCTTCGATAATAACACCAAGTCCTTCAAGGTGCTTTACCTGCAGGAGTATCGTCCTAACCAGGCCACGTTCCACCCCTACTGGGGTCTGGAGACCCGCGATGCGGCTAACTACGATCAGTTGAGTCAGGTTCTGCCTACCGGTACTGCCGCCGAGCAGGATGCGCACCTCGGTACCGGCTGCGTAGTCTATAGCGAAGC
>CAMOGT010000021.1 GCA_946614295.1 uncultured Bacteroidales bacterium | reverse complement strand
GTTTCCTCATACTCGCGCATGAACCACCAGTAGGGTGAAGCTCCAAGTTCGTACCAAGTCTCGCCGCGGACGAATTTCCAGTAGAAATGCTCGGTGTTGAAGTCAAATATACCGTAATTGAATACGATGTCGAGATCGTTTTCGGGATCATTAACCCGAAGGGCAGTGTGGCCGTAACGGGCATACAGTTCTTCCCCGGGTGCGCAGGTCAAGAGCGATATACGTGCCCCTTCGCTCAGTGTTTGAGCACTCAGCGTAAGCGTCAAGAGAAACGCCAAAAGGGTGATATGCAGCTTTTTACAACGCATAGTTGAGAATACAATAGGGTAGAAACGTGCATGAAATACCTAATAGCCAGCCTGCCGATACCTGCGCGGGCGTGTGGGCATCCAGATAGAGACGCGCCCACATCAAAATCCATGATAGACAGAGCCAAACGGCGAGCATCGTCCACGAAGGGATGCCGCCAATGCCGAGGCAGTAACACAACACACCTCCTACGAGTCCGCCAAAGCCCGTTAGATGGGCGCTGATTTTCCACCGGCGGTTGATGAGCGCAACCAGAGTGATGGCTACCACGGCGCCGATGGCAATGCAAGAGAGATAAAGCGGCGCTTTGAGAACGGCAGCCATGAGGTACGCCCAGAAACCAAAACCCATGATGGTGTATATATACGGCATTGTGCGCTCGCGGGAGTCCGCTATCTGCATGTCCGTTACAAACCCGCGGCGCATGAGAATCCATATAGCGGTGATCGGGAGCACGCAGGTCAGTAGCAGCGTACCGGCGATGGCAATCGTGGACCACACCCAATGTAGCGGTGTACCGTTATGCAGCGCGTGGGTGAGGCAGAAAAGAATCACGCCATACGTGGGAACGAAAAGCGGATAAAGTATCACGCTCAACGTCTTGGCTACTATGTTCAGAAAGGTGTTCATCAGATATGTTGTTTACGCAGGCGTGCGACCTGAATGCCGAGCATCTCACGATATTTGGCAATCGTGCGTCGTGCGATTGGATAGCCGTGTTTACCCATCTCCTCCACCAACTGTTCGTCAGTCAGCGGGGTACGTTTATCCTCCGCATCGATGAGTTCCTTGAGAATCTTCTTGATCTCACGCGTGGAGACTTCGTCTCCCTCCGCATTAAGCATCGATTCCGAGAAAAAGTACTTGAGGGGGTATATACCAAACCGCGTCTGGACATACTTGCTGTTGCTGACACGGGAAATGGTGGACACATCGTAACCGGTACGGTCTGCGATGTCTTGTAGAATCATGGGCTTGAGGCTGCTCTCCTCGCCGTCCAGGAAGAAATCGTATTGTGCTTTGAGAATCGCGGTCATGGTTTTCATAAGCGTCTCATTACGCTGTTTGATGGCGTCAATGAATGAACGTGCAGAATCAATCTTCTGTTTTATGAACTGGCTTGCTTCGCGATTTTTGGGGTCTTTTGGGAGTGATTTATAGGAATCTAACATCTCCTGATAGTCGCGGCTGACATGCAACTCCGGCAGGTCGCCGGTATTGAGTACCACGAACAACTCATCGTCACGCTCCTCAATGGTGAAATCGGGGATAATAGTCTGCCGCTGGGTCTCATAGACATTACCCGTCAAGGCGTTTGCCGGCTTCTGGTTGAGACGCACAATCTCTTGCACAGCGGCCTGGAAGGACTCGTCGTCCAGCTCCAGACGTTGTTTGATCTTATCGAAATGGTGTTTGGAGAAATCATCGAAATAGTCACGTATGATGGCTGCTGCAAATCCAAGACTCTCGGAGTTAGGCTGCTCTTCCAGTTTCACTTCCAGTTGTCGTGAGAGGCACTCCTGCAAGTTGGCAGCAGCAATGCCGGGCGGGTCAAAACGCTTGATCTGCGAGACGATGTCTGCCATCTCTTCATCGGTGACGGATATCTGCTCCTGAAACATCAAGTCGTCCACCAGTTGTTCCGTGGTGCGCCGCAGGTATCCGTCGTCATCAATATTGCCCAAAACCCATTTGGCAATGTGCCGCTGGGGCTTGGTCATGTGTGTCATATAAACCTGTGCTTTGAGTTCCTCAATGAGGCTGCTTCCGCCTATATATTGTACCTCGCGGCGATCTTCGTCAGTGGGATTGTATTGCGGTTGCAGCATATAACTCGGAGTCTCATCATCGGATACGTACTGCTCATAGTTGAAATCCTCGTTCTGTAGCGGGTCACGCTGACGGCCATCATCGTAGCCGTCTTCAGGCTGATAATTGTCATCGAACTCATCCAAACTCTCTTGGGGCGTTAATTCCTCGTCTCGTCCTTCCTCTAACGCCGGGTTCTCCTGCAGTTCCTCCGTAATCCGTTGGCCCAATTCTACGGACGGTAACTCGAGCATGCGAATTACCTGAATCTGGGTGGGGGACAACTTGGTTGTCTGGCTAAGGGTTTGTTGTAGTCCGAATTTCTGCATAGATCATCAATTAACAATCCAACAATTGGAGTACATTAGTAGTAATGTACGATAACTGCTCTTCATCCAACTCTGTGTGCATTGGTAGCGATAATACGCATTTCGCAAGGCGCTCTGCTACCGGGAAATCGCCGGCTTTGTAACGCGGGTCGAGATAAGCTTTCTGCTGATGGAGCGGGACCGGGTAGTATATCATAGCCGGAATGCCGCGTGCGGCTAATCCTTCGCGCAGGGCGTCTCTATCTGCACCTACTATGCGGAGAGTGTATTGGTGGAACACATGTGTCGAGTGCGCTTCGTGACCGGGAATGAGGATCTTGTCGTTTCCGCTGAAAGCGGAATCGTAGAATGCAGCGGCTTTCCGGCGGGCAGCGATATATTCGTTCAGATGGGGCAGCTTGGCGTCCAGTACGGCGGCTTGGATACTATCCAGACGGCTGTTTACGCCAATCATGTCATGGTGATACCGAACGACCATTCCGTGGTTGGCAATCGCTCTCATGCGTGCAGCCAGTTCGTCATCGTTGGTGAAGATGGCGCCGCCGTCACCATAGCATCCGAGGTTTTTGGAGGGGAAGAAAGAGGTGCAACCTATATTGCCTATCGTACCGGCCTGTTTGGTTTCTCCGTTGGAGAAAGTGTATCGGGCACCGATAGCCTGACACGCATCTTCCACCACATAGAGCCCGTGTTCTTTGGCGAGCGCCATGATAGCTTCCATGTTTGCACACTGACCGAACAGGTGCACCGGCACGATAGCTTTCGTGCGTGGGGTGATGGCGCGTTTCACGGACTCGATATCCATGTTCATCGTCTCCCATTCCACATCGACCACAACAGGTGTAAGACCTAATAGGGCCACCACTTCGGCAGTCGCGATGAAGGTGAAAGTAGGCGTGATAACTTCATCTCCGGGTTTCAGACCCAGACCCATTAGTGCTATCTGCAGGGCATCGGTACCGTTGCCGACATTGATTACGTGCTTGGCTCCTGTGTATGCCTCCAGATGTTCCTGAAAAGTGGTCACTTTAGGGCCCTTGACAAAGGCGGCTGAAGAGATGACCTCTTCTATGCCTGCATCTATTTCCTGCTTAATGCGTTGGTACTGCGTCTGCAGGTCAACCATTTGAATTGCTCTCATTGCTCCAAGATAAATTCAACCGTGCCCGGGTAAGCCCAAGCAGATGTGATATAAGGATTGGAATATTGTATCTCTATGTCTAATTTGTCGGTATTTTGCGGCGAATAGGTGCACGTAGCTTTTATATCCGAGGCTTGGACCTGCTGGAAATGGCTGATGCCGACCCGTGCGTTCACCTCTACTTCTTTCGGGAAGAGGCGTATGCGACAGCCTTCCGGTACACCTTTGACGCGGATGGGAACCAGGATCTTTTTCTCGGTAAACCGCTCGGTGACAACCCGTACATCAATACTATCCGTCTCCACTCGTGTATCGTTGGGAACCTGAATAGCCAGCCGCATGTCTGTAGTGTCCATCAGATCGTTCAGCACTGCCGGCTCCGTATAAATCGTGTCTATCGCACTTAAAGTCTTGTCCTCGCCGTATATCTTCATACGCTTGCGGGAGAGTGTGGGACCGCTCACCAGTTGGTATTCCCGCGCGGGATTCACCTCGCCGTCAAAGAGCACCATTACACTCTTCTCCTGCTCTGTGAAATAATCGCATGAGATCTCTTCCGGCCGTGTCTCGATCAGTCTGCTCGTACCCTGCAGAATGTCGCTGATGCTGCGTCGCAAGGCGTCAGACGGCACATGGATAGTTCCTTTCTCGCCGTGAATATAGGATCTCAGGTCGATTGTCAGGCGCAACGGATCGCGATGGTAAGTGTTGAGTCGGGCACCTGCGTCCCGCACTTCTATCATCACGGTGTCCGGCAGTCCCGGCGACTTGAGTCCGATGGCACCCGGCTTGCCGGTGTATTGGATGATCACCGGTACGCGCGTGTTACGCACGGACTGCATCGCATGACCGTACCAGAGGATTGTAGCCATGAGCAGGAACAGTAGAAATGTCAATACATCCCGTTTCACCTCTAACCTTTCGCCTCTAACCTTTCGCCTTTATTTCTTTTCTTCTTTGGCAGCTGCCTGTTGAGCATCGGCAGCGTCAGCGAAAACGCTGTCTTTGCTTACCTTGATGGTAACGTCTTTAGCAATGGTAATGATGAAGGTGGTCTCCTGAACTTCCTTGATCTCGCCATAGATACCGCCGGCGGTCACTACCTTATCGCCCTTCTTCATGGCATCGCGCTGTGCCTGCAGTTCTTTCTGCTTCTTGGTCTGCGGACGGATCATAAAGAAATAGAATACTACGAAGATAAGAATCATCATGATCCAGAAGGACCACTGACTTTGCTGTGCAGCGCCTTCAGCCTGCAATAAAATCAAATTGAGTGTCATAAATTTATAATTTTAAATTTTTCATCTTTCATCTTTCATCTTTCATCTTACTTCAGCGCCAGTACTTTGAAGAACGCGCCATTGTTCTTGAGGTCGCGGAGGATTTCCGTAAGAATACCGTTGATGAACATATAACTCTTGTCGCCGGAGAAAGTCTTGGCTAATTCGATGTACTCGTTCATGGAGACGGTTAGGGCAATCTCTTCGAACTCCAGGATCTCCGCCAGAGCAGCCTCAATGATCACTCGGTCCATGTACGCAATACGGTCCGCATCCCAGCCCTTGAGGTGGGTGTTGATCAGTTGCTCGTATTGTGCGTGCCCCTCGATGGCTTTCTGGAGCAGGGTGGTAGCGAACTGCCACTCGTCCTCGTTGTCGAACATCTCCAATAACGGCGTGCCCGGGTCGCTTTCTTCGTTAAAATGCTTGATGGTTTTGATCACATAACTGAGTACTATATCGGCATCCATTGCCCAGTTGGTTTTATCAAGTACCAGCTCCATTTCCTCCAAGGCGTCGGTCAGTACATCATTATTGGCTAACAGGTTCTGATAAATCAGTCTCCAGACCCGTTTGTCGTCTTCGTATGAACAGGTCTCAGCCTCCATGTATTCCCGATAGAAATCGCTTTCTGCCAACTTCTTGTAGGTGTCCATGACGGCAGACATACCGCTGTCCCAACTCAGTTGTTGCTCCTGTACACGGGTACGGAGCGCGCGGTTGTCAAAGAGTTGTTGCGCCAGTTTGTTTTGGACAAATCTCCTGTTGGGTTGCCAGTTAGAGTGGGTGGCTTTCGCCCGTGCTATCTGCTCCTCCAGTTGCTTTTGTGCATAAGCAGTCAACTCGTTCGCAAAGTCCAGTAACGCAAAATACAGATCATATGTATCCGCGAAACTTTTTGTCAACTCCTTGCGCGCCGTTCCGGGCGTTTTCTCCTCGTCTTGATAGTAAGCGAACAGCGTTTGAATGACGCGTGTCCGAACCATAGTTCTGTTTATCATATAGTGTATATATAATGTTCGTATGTGCACGCGCACAACGCGCGCAACTAAAAAATCGTGCAAAGATACAAAAAAATTTGCATATATCCAAAAAAAATCGTACCTTTGCAGCGATTTTGTACAAAAATTCTGAAGAAATGGAAAAGAATCAGGAAGAAAGACGTGAACAGGAGATCGTCTACAGCCGTTCGGTAAAAGCCGGGAAACGTATTTATTACTTGGATGTACGCAAGGCGCGTAACAACGATCTTTATCTCTCTATCACGGAGAGTAAGCGTCGTCAGGCAGAAGAGGGAGAAGCACCTTCGTTCGAGAAACACAAGGTGTTCCTCTACAAAGAAGACTTTGCTCACTTTACGGAAGGCCTGCAAGATGTAATTGCTTACGTGCAGAGCCAATTAGGCGAGATCGAGTCTCGTCCGGAATGGGTGCCTGAGGCACGCGAGGAAGCGTCTGTTGATGCTCCGGTAGAGGAAGAGCCCAAGAAGAAAGGTCTCTTCGGAATCTTCAAATAAGACCTTATTTAGCGCAAAGATGCGCAATAATTTGGTTGGCTATCGTTGCTTTCGTTTGCAGCGGTAGTTCGGTTGATTGCCCGTTTGCTTTCAGGATTGTCACGCGATTAGTGTCCGTACCAAAGCCTGCTCCCTGGTCTTTGAGGGAATTCAGAATAATGGCGTCCATGTGTTTGCGTTCCAGTTTACGGAGCGCATTTTCTTTTTCGTTCTGGGTCTCGAGCGCAAAACCGATGAGTTGTTGGTCCGGGCGTTTGGATTCGCCTAAGGCGCGGGCGATATCCGGCGCAAGAACCATCTTCAGGTCCATCGTCTCTTGTCCCGGTGTTTTCTTGATCTTCTCGGGTGCGGGGTTTGCGGGGGTGAAATCCGCTACGGCGGCAGAGAGGATGGCAATCTCGTGGGCAGGCCAGGCTTGGGTACATGCTTCGTACATCTCCTGTGCGGAGAGGGCGTCAATGCGCGTGATTCGTCCCATGGGGTTGTGGATGGGCGCGGATATATGTCCGCAGACGAGGGTCACTTCGGCTCCTCTGCGGGCGCACGCTTCGGCAAGGGCTATACCCATTTTGCCGGTAGAGTAGTTGCTGACAAACCGTACGGGGTCAATCTTCTCCTGTGTGCCTCCGGCAGTGATGAGAACGTGCTTCCCACGCATGGTTTGTTCCGTGAGGGCGTACTCGATTGCTTCCTGCAGTTCGTCCACTTCCGGCATTCGTCCTTTGCCGCTGGTGCCGCAGGCTAAAAGTCCTTCGGCAGGTTCCAGTACCGTTACGTTCTCCCATTCGCGGATGGTAGAGATGGCGTTCTGCACCGCGGGGTTCTCCCACATTTTGTCGTTCATTGCGGGTGCGATCACCATCGGTTTGCGCGCCACGCAGGAACAGATGGTAGTCGTCAATGCGTCATCCGCTATACCGCTTGCCATCTTGGCGAGGACGTTTGCCGTAGCGGGCGCAACGATCATGGCGTCGCACCAGTCGGGCAGGGAAATGTGCTCCGTGGAATGGTCATTGATGGCGGCGAACACATCGGAATACACCCTGCTTCCCGAGAGGGTCTGCAGGGTGAGTTCGGTAACAAACTGCAGGGCGTTCTGCGTCGTTGTTACCTTCACTTCCGCGCCGGCTTTGGTCAGCGACCGAATCAGTTCAGGTATCTTATACGCAGCAATCCCGCCGCTTATACCCACTAAAATGTGTTTGCCTTGAAGCATTCAGCTATCAGCTTACAGTTTACTTCAGTGCTTCGTCGCGGTTGCCGAGACGGTAAACGAGTTCGCCGTCGATGAACTCCTGGGTAGCCATGAGGGTCGGTTTGGGCAGACGCTCGTACTGGCGGCTGATCTCTATCTGCTCACGGTTCTCAAAGGTCTCCTCCAGGTTGTCCTGAGGAATGGAGAAATCTTGCAGTTTGGCGTCTAACTCACGCTTGATACCGACGCTGATCTGGTTCGCACGTTTGGCGATAATGGCTACTGTCTCATATACGTTCCCAACCGGCTCGATGAGCTGGTTCACGTCACGTGTAACAGTGTTCTTCGGGGCTTTTGAATTCTTGTAATCCATATTGATTTGTATTTATTATTTACTGTTGTGTATATTTGCGTATCTGTTGCATCATTTTCTCCGCTTCTTTACGGCGTTTGGAGTTGGGGTACTCCGTGATGAAATTGTAGTACTCGTCTTGGGCATCGCGTGCGCGCTCAATCTTGCGTTCCTCAAAGGAGTTGACCAGTTGTTGGTATTTCGCCTGAAGAATGAGCCAGCTGAAATCCTCCTGGTACTTGTTGCTCGGGTAGTTCTTGAGTGCGTTCTTCGCTGTGATCTCGCAGCTGAGGTAGTTGTTGCCCAAGTACGTGCCGAGGTTGTAATACAGCTGTGCGGATTTGAGTTCCTTGAGCGCCAGTTTGTCGTACATCTCGCTCATCTCCTGATAAGCCTGTTCGGCGTAGGGGCTCTCGGGGTAGAGTTCTACGAACTGGGTGAACGCGTCAATGGCATTGCGTGTGACAGCTTGGTCCAGCCGGGCATCCGGAGAGTCGAGGTACTGGCAGTGCCCGATTTGGAAGTATGCCTCCGCGGCGTATTTGCCTTTGGGGTAATTGCGGATATACGCTTGGTAGTAGCTGGTCGCGGACTCGTAGCTCTTCTGACCCATGTAACTGCGTGCCAGATAAGCCAAAACGTCTTCCGATCGCTCCGAGCCTCTGTAATAGCTGCTTACGTCATCCAGCAGGGTCTGGGATTTGACATACTGTTTCTCATTGAAATAGCGCAGCGCCGCCTGGTATTTCTCCTCGGGGTCACGCGATTTCAAAATCTTCTGGTATTCCCCACAGCCCGTGAGAAACACCGTGATTAACAATAATATGAAGTATGTCTTTGTGCGCATTTATCCAAAATAGCCTGCAAAGGTACTGCTTTTTTTGCAAATATGCAAATTTATTTTGATTTTTCAAGTGTTTTCGTCCAATTTTGTGACGGGACAGCCACTAAACTGTCTCCTTTAGCCACCAGGAGGTAACAAGCGGCGTCTTTCGCCCGGTCGATCATCGCGAGTGCTTCCTCTTCGCCGAGCACCATACAGGCTGTCGCGAGTGCATCGGCACGCATGCAGGAGCTGCTGACCACGGTTGCGGAGAGAACGGAGTGCTGCACGGGGTATCCGGTACGCGGGTCGATGGTGTGGCTGCGGCGCTCCTCTCCGGCGTAGTAGAAATTGCGGTAGTTGCCGCTGGTAGCCATACATATGCTGCGGACAGCCAGAATCTCCTGCAGGTCTTTCTCTGCTCCTTCGTTATTGAGTTTGGGTTTGGTGATGCCCACGCGCCACGGTTCTCCGGGCTCGCGTTCTCCCTGTGCCACTATCTCACCGCCGATGTCCACGAGGTAGTTCTCGCAGCCGTGCCCGCGCAGGAGTGCGGCAATCATGTCGCATGCTTGCCCTTTAGCTACGGCTCCGCCGTCTATCTGTACCCGCGGGTCGGATTTAACAACCTTATGATCCACGAGCTGCACTTTCTCAAAACCCACAAACTGACGAATGCTGTCTATCGTCTGAGGGCTGATGGCTGACAGCTGATCGCTCTTTGAGCCAAAACCGAACGCCTTCACCAGCGGGGCAACAGTGATGTCGAAAGCACCGCCGGAGAGGGTATATACCTTTTCCGCCTCTGTCCACATCGCCTCAAAATAGGGGTCAGTCACCGTGTCGCGGTTGGCGTTGACGGCAGAGAGAGTGGAGTGCGGGTTGAACATCGAGAGGCTGTTGTCGAATGCCTTAAAAGCAGCCTGAATGCTGTCTTGCAGATCCTCCGTACCCCGGTAACGGATGTTGTAGTACGTGCCGAACACCTTTCCCTCGTTGCGGTACAACTGCAGCGACGGCTCCTCATCCCGAAGGAGAAGGAACACCGTCGCCACTATAAGTGCTATCAGCGCACTTGCTATCCGAGCTTTCCGTCTGTTCATTTCCTCAACTATCAACTTTCATCTTTCATCTTTCATCTTTCATCTTTCATCAGAACCAGAAGCCCAGACCGATTACTCCGTTCAGCCTTTGCTTATAGAGTTTCTCGTCGCCGGATGCCTTGATGAAGACGTTCTCCTTGTTGATGCCATCCGGGTTGATCGATCCTTGTGCAAAGAGATCCAGGGTCACGTGGTCAAACTCCCACTCTTTATTGATTTTGAGCGCGATGTTCGTTACGGCAAACTTGGAGTTACCATATGTCGGGCTCTCCCAAGGCGACATACCTACTACGCCACCGATGGTGATAGCCTGTTTCTCGAAGGTGTAGTCATAGCCGAGTTCAAAATACGTACTCCATGCGCGGTGATATTTGTTCGATGCGTCATAACGCAGATCCTGACCGGCAATAGTGGTGTACCAGTTGAAGTACAGACCGGCTTTGGTCAGCTCGCCGAAGTTGTAACCAAACCAGATCTCGGTGTTGCTGGTGTTGTTGCTGGCGGCTAACTTGTCATCGCTCTGCCATGAGAAGAAGTTCGATCCGTCGCAGTAGTAATAATGGATCAGTCCGACGGACAGACCATAAGTGCGGAAAGTCAGCATTACGTCCAACTCCGGTATGAAACGGGTGTTCGGGTTAATCTCCGTCTCTTCGTCTTCGGGGTCGATGTAGGTAGGAAGACCTTTTCGAAATCCCCAGTCGGAAGCACCGATATTCGCCCATACACCTGCACGGAAAGAGGTGTGCGAACCGTCGTAACCTACCTCCAGGTCCGGTTGAAAGCTCAGACCGCCGTCGTATTGTCCACGCCAGATATACGCGCTGACAATCTCTGCGCCGGCATCGTACGCAAACTCGACTTCGGCTTTCGCCATACTTACTGCCGCCATCATTGCCGCGGCTAATACTAATACCTTTTTCATTTTTAATTATAAATTATAAATTGTGAAAATTTGGCTTGCCAAATAATCGTGCCCCTTGTGGGCTAAGAATTGTGAATTGTAAATTGTAAATTATTTCAAGTACACTCCATATGTAATATTGGCGTTTATGCTCTGCCCTTCGGGTGCGTAGGGGTGCCACCGTGCGGTGGCTCTGTTGGTTGCCAGCGCATTCGGGTTGACGGTCAGCTGCACTTGCAGCATCATTCCGCAACGGGTGCTTACGGACCAGTCTTTGCGTGCGCGGAGTTCTACATTCACCACGGCAAAATCCTTGTCAAAGTCGCTATAGATACTTTTCCATGGCGTCATGCCGACAGCTCCGTACAGACTGAACCCCAACGGGAAGTTATGGGTATAACTCAGTTCGAAATAACTGGAGAACGCCCGTACGGTGTCTCCGGCGGCATTGACAAAGCAATCCGAAGCGGCTACGCGGCTCGACCACAGGAACTTCAGCGGAATCTTTTTGCTCAGCGTATAAGCGGCGTCTATCTCCAGGCGGTTGCCCTTGTCCGGATAATTGCCGAAATCGAAGAAGCCCGTATTGAAATTATACACGTACAATACAAACACCTCCAGTCCCCACCGGTTAAAACCGAGACTCAGATCGACCTCCGGCTGGAATGTGCGGAAAGTCCAGTCCGTTACGCCGACGTTCCACCACATATCCAGGTAGAGCCCTCCGTATCCCACGTTCGCCGAGGCTTGTATGTTGGCTGCTCCGGCATACAGACCGCGCCAGAGGTAGGCGGCTTGTACCCTTGCCTGGGCGTTGTAGGTCAGTCCTACCGGCTTTTTGTAGTCCTCCCAGAGCCCTTTCGCCTCTAACCCTTCGCCTTTCGCCTTTATAATGCCTTTCGCCTCTTCGCTCGCGTACGCGCCCGCGCTAAATACAAAAGGTAACGCTCCGATGCAAAGCACCAGAGCCATTACTCTCTTTGTAACCGTTAACGGATGGGCGGTCACTGCCTTATAACGCGTTCTGAGCCTCCCATGCGCGACGCAGGGCAACCTCCAGAATACGAGTGTTGGTAAAATCGACAATACCGCCATCAAAGCCCGGCTCCAGATGGTAGTCAGCGTTTCCTTCACCATTGAAGTAAGCTCTAACCTCATCTCCACTAAGACCTAACTCTGCTGCGATGGCGTCCATACTTCCGTGAGGAAGACTGTCTTTTACTGCACGAAGGCGATTGAATGTAGTACGCATAATGTGTGTAAATTATAGTGTTTATAAATGTTAATTGTCCTAAATTTTCAAATTTTGTGCAAAGATACTGCTTTTTTTTGACATATGCAAATATTTTTCATTTTTAACCTTTCATTTTTCATCTTTCATCTTTCATTTTCCCCTACCGGATGAAATGCATGGGTTGCCACTCTTCCCGTGCGGGCGTTTCGGGTGCGTGTTCGCCCCGTAGTCCTTTGATCATCCACGCGAGGTTGCGCGCGAGGGTCCGCATGGTCTGCATGCCTTCTGTATCCAGCTCCACCTGTCCGGGTTCGCGTCCGTAGGCGATGTTCCAGTACTGCGAGGTGGCGACGGGCATGTTCATCATCTGCAGCGGCATCTGGAGCGCCTCGAAAGCGGCCGTGGCGCCTCCGCGACGGCAGATGGTGACGACCGCTGCGGGTTTGTTCTGGACCTGCGCACCGTTGGAGAAGAACGCGCGCTGCATGATGGAGAGCAACGCGCCGTTGGGCTGACCGTAATAGACGGGCGAACCGAACACGAAGCCGTCCGCCTCCGCAAACTTGGCGGAGATGGCGTTGCATACATCGTCGTCAAAGACGCATTGCCCGTTGTTTCGTGTTTTGCACATGCCGCAAGCAATACAGCCGCGGACGGGCTTATTGCCAATCCAGACGATTTCAGAGTCGATTCCTTCGCTACCGAGCGTCCGGGCGATCTCGCTCAGCGCCGTGAATGTGTTCCCGCTCTTCCGCGGGCTTCCGTTAATTAATAATACTTTCATAGATAACCTGTTTTTGCGGTACAAAGGTACTGCTTTTTTCTGAAATATGCAAATAAAAATGGTATTTTGAGTCTTGTAAGCCTCCGTTTACGGTTCACTGTCGTGACCATCACGGGACCATGTCCCGAGATAAACCCAAGAACCATTAAATGCCAGCCTGCCTTGCCTTAAAATATATGATGAATTTTTTGTTTTGTCCTGTTCTGTCCGTCCTGTCCTT
>CAMOGT010000020.1 GCA_946614295.1 uncultured Bacteroidales bacterium | reverse complement strand
GCCACTTTCGAGGATCTCCCGCCTACCCGCCGCACGGCCATCCGCCACCGGAGGCACTCCGGGCCTCATAGAAGGGGCGTCCGCTACTTCCGTATTGATCTCGGTATCAAAATGCTCTGGGGTGCCATGGATTCAGTCAAAGAAGGCCAAAAATACAAGAAACGCATAGTCGTTCGCCCTTCTCGCTTCCGTTCGGGACTCCACGAACTATACACCTACCATTTCCCTAAAACATGGTCTGCCGCCTGTGTCGCCAACCGCGAAATGATCAAAGAAGCCCAGCGCCAAGCCCACGCTCTGGAGCACGCCTCTACACCGGAAGCCCTCGAATGGCGCATCCGTTTCTTCCGCCATTATTACAACGTGGTCAAAGGCCACGCCGCCCCCGAACCCGGACTCAAACCCTACTCCCGTTTCTACCAATATGCGTACGTTGCCATCTACCGCGAACTCCAAGCCGCCAAAGCCGAATCCGCTAAATCCAAAGAGCAACAAACAGTCACCGACGCCTACCTCCGGCACCTGACGGAAGAAGTGACCTTCGAACCGATTAAGGTATGTTCATTTCAGGGCAATTCGATTGCCCGCTACCGCTCTATATTCCGCTCCCCTTCATCTTGCATTTCTCGCGCATCATTGCGCGAGCATCTTTCTCCTCCTCGTCCCTCGTCCCCGCGCGCTGATTTCTCCCGCTACTACGTTGATGGTCTCCGCCTCCCGCTCTCTGTCTCTACATAGACCGCCGAAAGATAATTTTCCTTTGCCTAATCATGCCTATTCCTGCCTAAAGTGGCATATTTTGGCATATTTCTGCCCAAAAACTTGCGTATGTCGATTTTTTGTTGTACCTTTGCACGCTAAATTGGCTTATTGTGCGCATACGCGTATGTAAAATAGTAGTAATGATTGCTCTCCTGTGTGGCTGGACGGTGGTATGGAGCCAGCAGGAAGCCCACCCCAACCCCTCTCTGAAAGGAGGGGCTCCGGACAGCGTGGCGGTGGATTCGACAGCGGGCGCAGAGTTGCCACGGAAGAAAAGCGTGTTGACGGCGCCGGTGCACTACCAGTCGAATGACTCGATGGTGATGATGGCGAACGGAACGGCGTATCTGCACGGCAAAGGCGAACTGAAATACGAGTCGATGGAACTGCAGTCCGATTATATCCGGATGAACATAGACTCGAGTCTCATTTACGCGCACGGCGTGTATGACTCGTTGGACTACGAATGGAAAGGCAAGCCGGTATTCAAGGACGGCAAGGACACGTACGAGACAAATGAGATCACCTACAACATCAAGACCCAGAAAGGTTATATCCGTCATGTCGTGACGCAGCAGGGCGAGGGATATATCATCGCCGACAGAACCAAAAAGATGGAGGGGGACGTGATGATGATGGCGGGCGGACAATATACCACCTGCGACGACCACGACCACCCGCATTTCTACCTGAAGATGACAAAGGCCAAAGTCAAACCGGGGAGTTATATCGCAGCCGGTCCGGCGTACATGGTAGTAGGCGATGTGCCGCTGCCGTTAGCCATTCCGTTCGGTTTCTTCCCGTTCACGGACAAATACTCGAGCGGTATAATCATGCCGAACTTTGGCGATGACTACAGCCGCGGACTGTACCTGAGCAATTTCGGATATTATTTCGCATTGAGCGACTACATCGATCTGGAGCTGACGGGTGACATCTACAGCCGCGGCACATGGGCGGTACGCGCCAAGTCGAAATACGTCTGGAGGTACCATTTCTCGGGTAACCTGAGTATCAACTACCGCAACGACGTGACGAGCGAACGGGGAATGCCGGACTATGCTTCGAGCCGCAATTTCAGTGTCCAATGGACCCATAGTCAGGACGCCAAAGCCAACCCCTATAACACGTTCTCGGCAAGTGTCAATTTTGCCACAAGCGGTTATAACCGCAGTAACATCAACAGCTACTACAACCCGCAGTCATATTCGGAGAACACCAAGAGCAGTACGATCAACTACACCCAGCGGTTCCCCGACAGCCCGTGGAGCCTCAGCGCAAGCGCAAGCCTGACGCAGCGTACAAGTGACTCGACAATCTCGCTTACAGCGCCCCAGTTCACGGTGTCGATGAGCCGGGTATTCCCGTTCAAGCTATGGCGGCAGGCAACGCTCAAACGCAAAGGCAAAGTGGGGGGAAAGGAGAAATGGTACGAGAAAATCTACATCTCCTACAACATGAACGGAAAGATAGGTATCAACTCCGTGAAAGAGAAAGATTTCCTGAAAACCAATTTCCTCAAAGACTGGCAGACGGGTCTGAACCATTCACTGCCTATCAATGCGTCGTTCACGCTCTTCAAATACCTGAACGTGACGCCGACAATCAATCTGCGCGACAGGATGTATTTCAGCCGCATTGACCGCCGGTGGGACGACGAAGCACAAGTGCTGGCAATGGACACGACTACGGGGTTCTATAACGTGTTCGACTTTGATGTGGGCGTGAGCATGTCCACGAAGATTTACGGATTCTTCACCCCCCTCAAGAAACTGTTCCCGAACAGCAAGGTGGAGAAATTCCGCCACGTGCTCACTCCGCGGCTGTCGTTCAGCTACCATCCGGATTTCGGAAACTCCTTCTGGGGCTATTACGGCAGTTACGACCAGCCTGTCTATACGGGCGAGGTGGACCCCGCCACCGGGCGTAAGATCCAAAAGACCGATGACTCCGGTGCACCTGTATATCAACACCAGGTATATTCACGGTTCTCAAACGGACCGTTCGGCACGGCAGGAAGAGGCATGGCGGCATCGCTCAACTTCGGTGTAGAGAACAACCTGGAGATGAAAATGATCAACAAAGAGGACACAACCGGCAAGAACCCCTACAAGGTTGTGAGCATCATTGACAAGTTCGCCATCTCGGGCGGTTATAACTTCGCCGCGGACTCGATGAACTTCAGTCTGTTCCGTGTGGATCTGCGTCTGAAATTACCGTTCCTGAACAACTATACGCTGAATCTCAACACCAATCTGGATCCGTATATGTACCAGCTGAACGCCTTAGGCAACCCCGTGAGAACCAACAAACAATACTGGCACAACGGACGTTTCCCCCATTGGGACGGATTGAGATGGAGTTTCAGCTATACGTTCTCCAACCAGACCATCCAAAAATGGAAGGAGAAAATCAGCGGCATCAAGAGCAAGCATAACGGGGAGAACGAAGAAGGCGACATGGCGGCGATTGAGAAAGACAGCGAGGGTTTGGACAAGAATGCCAAGCGCACGAAGAAAGAAGCAGAGGTGGATGACGGATACGTCAAAACCGAGTTCCCGTGGAGCTTGTCGATAAGTTACTCGATGGCGTACCAACCCGGCAGCGAGTTTGACTACCAGCGGATGTATTACAAGATGAAATTCACCAACTACCTCACCCTCTCCGGCAATATAGGTCTGGGACAGGGGTGGAAAGTGAGTGCCAACATGACGTATAATTTCGACTACAACAAAGTAACATCCTGTACATTCAATGTCAGCCGCGACCTGCACTGCTGGAACATGACGGCGAGTATCAACCCTATCGGACCGTTCAAGAGTTATACCTTCCACATCGGCGTGAATGCGTCCATGCTGGCAGACCTCAAATATGACAAAAACAGTAATCAATCAACAAATAGTAGAGTAACATGGTGGTAGAAAACCAAAAAGTAGTGAAAGCCACGTACGAGTTGTACATCAACGGCGAGGGTGGCAAAGAAGAGTTAATGGAGAAAGCCACGGAGGAGACTCCGTTAGTATGGTGTCAAGGCGAAGGAATGATGCTCCCGGCATTCGAAGCAGCCATGGCAGGCAAAGCCGCCGGCGAGGCGTTCGATTTCGTGCTGGCAGCCAAAGATGCCTACGGCGAGTATATTCAGGAAGGACTCATGGAGTTGCCCAAGAAGATGTTCTTCAACGGCGACGGAGAGTTTGACGAGGAGCGGGTCTATGTGGGTGCCATCGTGCCGATGAACACCACGGACGGTCAGGTCGTCAAGGCGCAGGTTTGCGAGGTGACGGATGAGAGTGTGACCATCGACCTCAACCATCCCTACGCCGGCGAGGATCTGCATTTCAAGGGTACGATCCTCGAAATCCGCGATGTGACGGAAGGCGAACTCAAAGCCATCCGTAGCCCCAGACACGGCTGCGGAGGCTGCGGTGGAGGTCATTGCGGAGATGGCGGCTGCGAGAGCTGCGACAAAGGCTGCGGAAATTGTAAATAACAACAAAATACTATAAAACTATGGCAAATATTGTAGCGATAGTGGGTCGTCCCAATGTCGGGAAATCGACTCTTTTTAACCGCCTGACGGGCACCCGTCGGGCGATAGTGATGAATACCGCCGGCACGACGCGCGACCGCCAGTACGGCAAAGCCGAATGGTGCGGCAGGGAATTCTCGGTCATTGACACCGGCGGATGGGTGGTCAACAGCGACGACACCTTCGAGTCCGAGATCAACCGTCAGGTGGACCTCGCTATCCGCGAGGCGGACGTAGTGATGCTCGTCGTGGATGTGAACGAAGGTGTGACGCAGTTCGACATGGAGGTGGCGCACCTGCTGCGCCAAGCCAAGAAACCCACCGTGCTCTGCGTCAACAAGGTTGATACCTTCGAGAACCAATACGGCGCGGCGGAGTTCTACAAACTCGGCTTGGGCGAACCGTTTATCCTCTCCGCCGAGAACGGACTGGGTACGGGAGACCTATTAGACGAAGTAGTGAGCCGTTTCCGCAAAGAGGACAACAGCGACGAGGATCTGGAGGATCTGCCAAGGTTCGCTATCGTAGGCCGTCCAAATGCCGGCAAATCGAGTATTCTCAACGCCTTCATCGGCGAGGACCGGACGATCGTGACGGATATACCGGGTACCACGCGCGACTCCATCTACACGCGGTACAACAAGTTCGGCAAGGATTTTTACTTAGTCGATACAGCCGGCATCCGTAAGAAAGCCAAAGTGACGGAAGACCAAGAGTACTATTCCGTGGTGCGTTCCATCCGTGCGATTGAGAACAGCGACGTGTGTATCCTGATGATTGACGCCACGCGCGGCATTGAGGCGCAGGACCTCAACATCTACTCCCTCATCCAGAAAAACAAGAAGGGTCTGGTCGTGTGTATCAATAAGTGGGATCTGATAGAAAGCAAGACAAATCAGGACATAAAGGCATACGAAAGCGCCATTCGCGAACGGATTGCGCCGTTCACGGATTTCCCGATCATCTTCACCTCCGCGCTGACAAAGCAACGGATATTCAAGGTCGTGGAGACTGCCATCCACGTCTATGAGAACAAGAACAAGAAGATCCCGACAGCCCAGTTGAACGACAAGTTCCTGCCGCTCATCGAGAACTACCCCCCACCCGCTTGGAAAGGCAAATACATCAAAATCAAGTATTGTACCCAGCTCCCGAACACGCAGATTCCGACCTTCGTGTTCTTCGCCAACCTCCCTCAGTACGTCAAAGAGCCGTACCGTCGGTTCCTGGAGAACAAACTGCGCGAATGGTGGGATTTCGAGGGTACGCCGGTGCAGCTGTTCATACGGGCTAAATAGTGTACGGTGTATGGTGTAAGATTTTAAGAAAAAGTTTACTTTTTACTTAAATACTTGTGTATTTGAAAAAAAAGTAGTACCTTTGCACGCTTTTATTGCGAAATGAAGATAATAGGCTTTATAAATAACGGAGAACGTACTGAAATGGTGCTCAAAGGCGACAGTTGTCTGCTCAACGGCAGGAAGCCGATGTTCGTACCCGATTGGACGGAAGAGTTAGGGGTGACGGAGTGCATTATTCTGCGTGTGAGCCGGCTGGGCAAAGAAATAGGGCTGAAGTTCGCAAACCGTTATTACGACGCCGTAGCGCCCGGAGCCGATTTCATTGCCATGGATAAAGCGCGCGAGTTGCAAGCCTCCGGAAGGCCATGGACAGAAGCCATCGCTTTTGACTACTCCTTGGCGATAGGAGAATGGATAGAGCCGTCAGCAATCAGCAATCAGCTCTCGGACTTCATAATGAGCCCCGAGGAGGCGATTGTTAAAGCCAGCAAGGTAATGACCATACGGCAAGGAGATTTGATTTATATCCAGTATAAAACCGCACCGCGCAAGGTACAAAAAGAAGAAGTCATACGCGTCGAGAAAGACGGAGTAGAAACATTGTATTGCAAAATCAAATGAAAAAAATAGTATCCTTCCTTCTGTTAATAGCGTTGAGCCTGCCTGTGATGGCAGGTATTCACTCGTATGCCGGCAACTCGGTATTAAGTTCCGGGCATTGGGTGAAGATACGCGTGAATGAATCCGGAGTCTGCCGGATGAGCTTTAATGACCTTCGCGCGGCGGGAATCAATCCGGAGCAAGTTCGTGTTTTCGGCTACGGAGGTGCCATGCTGAATCAGGATTTTACACAGGTTAAGATAGATGACCTGCCGCAGGTGCCGGTATATGTAGGCACTGACTATGTGCTGTTCTACGTACAGGGACCCGTCAGTTGGAAATACGATAATACCAGAAGCAGATTCGTTCACACGCGCAATACCTATTCTAACTACGGCTACTATTTCCTCACCGATGATACAGGTACCCTGCTGTCTCCTGCTACAGGAGAAGCGGTTACGGGCACTCCTATGGAGGTGACCACTTATCCGATGATCCAGGTACAGGACAAGGACTCCATCAACCTCGTGGACCGTACAGGCCAGTCGGGCGGCGGAAAGACATTCTACGGAGAGCAGTTCGGAGCAGGAAAGAAACGTACGTTCCGTTTCTCCGTGCCGGACGCAACGGGGGGCAACTCAGTGTTCATCGATCTTGCAGCCTACGCTTCGACCACCTCTGTGTTCACCGCCAAGCTGAACAATTCCACTTCCAAATCCGTCTCCATCAATGCCGCAGGCGGCAACTATACTTTCGGTGTGACCAATACGATCTCCATGACCGGTTCCGCCAATACTACCGAGACGGTAGAGTTAACCTTTCAGAACGGATCAACGAGTGCTCTGGGATGGCTCAACTACATAGAGATCACTTCCACTCGTGCGCTGAAGATGCATGGGGACTATATGCCCGTGCGCACGTTAGTGAACAGGAACAGCTCCGTGCCCGTACGTTTCCATCTGACGGGGGCAGGCGCTGACGTACAGATATGGGATATCACCGATCTTGCAGCTATCACCCGCATGCCTGCCACCACGGACAACAACGAGCTTCTTTGGACAGGGACGCAGGCAGACGGCGTGCATGAATACATAGCCGTGAACACTACGGGTACACAGTTTGTACACGCAGAAGTGATAGGAGCAGTAGCGAACCAGAATCTCCACCGGCTGAATAACATTGATTATGTGATCATCTGTCCGGAGGGATACGAGGCGCAGGCGACCCGTCTGGCGCAGGCGCATGAGGCCAAGGAAGCAATCACCTGGACCGTCGTGACGGACCAACAAGTATATAATGAGTTCTCCTCCGGTACTCCGGATGCTACAGCCTACCGATGGCTTATGAAAATGCTCTACGACCGTGCCAATAATGGTATCGGCCAAAAGCCGAGATGGCTGCTGCTGATGGGGCATGGCACGTTTGACAACCGCAAGATCCTTATCAACTCCGGTTCAAACCTGCTGCTGACCTATCAGTCCAATAACTCGGTGGACGAGGTACGGGCCTACGCTACGGATGACTATTTCGGGTTTCTGGACGACAATGAAGGGGTAACCGATGAGTTGGGACGGATGGATATCGGCGTAGGACGTTTGCCGGTAGAGAGCGTAGCCGAAGCCACCACGACGGTGGATAAACTGATCAGTTATATCAACAACGAGCACCGCGGCAAATGGAAGAACCAGATTCTCTATCTGGCGGACGACGGCGAGCACGGACAACATACTATCACCGCGGAAGAGAGCGCGGAACGCACGCGGATCAAGAACCCGGATTTCATCGTACACAAAGTCTATCTGGATGCCTACCCGCAAGAGGTCAACGCCTCCGGAGAGAGTTATCCGCTGGCTAAAAACCGCGTACTCAATCTGCTCAGGAGCGGCGTACTGATCTTCGACTACTCGGGCCACGGCGGATATAACGCCATAACCAACGAATCGGTCATGAACCTCAAAGACATCGAGTCCATGACGAATAAGAATCAAGCCTTCTGGATCTTCTGTACCTGTAATTTCGCGCAGTGTGATGCCGGCAAACGGTGCGCAGCGGAGTCCGCGGTACTCAATCCCAAGGGCGGAGCGATAGGTGTACTATCCGCAACCCGTACGGTGTACGCGGAGCAGAACACCAAACTCAACCGCGCGGTCACAGACACCCTCTTGTGGCACAGAAATGCATTCCACTACGAGATGACTTTAGGCGAGGCGGTGGCAAGCGCCAAGAATAAATTAGAAACACAGACCAATAAGCTGGCTTACGTCCTGCTGGGAGACCCGGCTATCCGGCTCAATTTCCCGACGGATTACCAGGTGGAGACCCTGACCGATGTGGATACGCTGAATGCCCTGAGTGTACAACGCATAGAGGGACGGATCATCGATGAGGACAGTCTGACGGTAACAGATTTCAACGGCAAGGTGGATATAACCGTATATGACAAAATGCAGATAATCACCACTCGCGATAACGATGAGAAAGGTGACGAGGCAGTATTGCTGAGCTACAAAGATTACCCCAATACGCTCTTCTCCGGTGCTACGGAGGTGGTAAACGGAGAGTTTAACTACACCTTCATGGTGCCGAAAGACATCCGGTACAATTTCGGGAACGGCCGCATCGTTTATTACGCGGTGACGGCAGACAGTCTGGATACGATGGAGGCAGTAGGGCATTTTGAAGACTTCGTCATCGGCGGTACGGGTAGTATTTTCAGTGCGGACACAGTCGGTCCCGAGATGACGATCTACCTCAACAGTCCGGCGTTCCAAGACGGCGGAAAGACCTACCCCACTCCCCGGTTCTTTGCCGAGCTGGAGGATCCGCACGGAATCAATACCGCCGGAGCGGGAATTGGTCATGACCTCATGCTGATCATTGATGATGACCCGAGTAAGATATACGCCCTCAACGAGTATTTTACAGCCGAGGACAACAGTTATACCAGCGGCCGCGTAAGCTACCTGATGGATGCATTAGCCGCAGGGGCACACAGGCTTTCTTTCCGCGCATGGGATCTGCTTAATAACAGCACGACCAAGACCCTCAACTTCATCGTGGAGGCGGGGCTTGATCCGTCTATCTACAATGTAATGACCTATCCTAACCCCGTACAGCAGAGAGGCGTCCTGAATTTCGTAGTCAACTACGACCAGCCGGACGAGTCTCTCTCTACAGAGGTTTATCTGTTCAATACCTCGGGCCAGATGATCTATACCCACAAGCAGGACAACCCCGACCGGGTGGCAATCAACTTAGCCGAGATGGAACTGATGCCGGGCATATATATGTATAACGTGAAGATCAAATCCGCAAGCAGCAAATACAGTGCCGCCTCGGGTAAGATCATCGTAACGAGATAATTGCTAACTTATAATTTATAATTTAAATTGAACTGTTGCCTATGAAGCAAATCGCTTGAAGATTAGAGAAATATCGAAAACAAACAAAATAACAACATTTTATAAAATGAAAAAAATCTTTTTATCCTTCGCGGCTTTGGTATGTGCCGTATCCATGAGTGCCCAGGCCGATCCGACTCCTAATCCCGTTATCACGGCTATGCCGTCCCTCTCCATTGCTCCTGACGCCCGTGCGGCAGCCCTTGGAGATGTAGGTGTAGCCACAGAGGCAGACTTTAACTCGCAGTACTGGAACCCTGCCAAGTACGCCTACATGTACTCGAAGGGAGGTATTACCGCCAACTACACGCCGTGGTTGCGTAAGTTGGTAGGAGATATCGATCTGGCTTATCTGGCAGGCTTCTATAACTTCGGCGACCTCGCCGGCGGTATCGGTGCCAGTTTCACCTATTTCTCGATGGGTAATGTACAACTGACCAACATGGATGGAACCAAACTGCAGGACGTTCGTCCGAACGAATGGGCGCTCGACCTCAGTTACTACCGCAAGCTGCATGAGTATGTATCCATGGCGGTTGCCGTTCGTTTCCTCTATTCGGATCTGAACAACGGTGTGAACAGCTCTACTAACGGCGGAAGCGAGATGCACCCGGCTATGACAGCTGCTGCAGACATCTCTCTGTACTACCGTCAGCCGTTTGAGCTGCCGACCGGAACGAGTCATTTCGCTCTTGGTTTCACCCTCAAGAACTTAGGCGGTAAAATGAGCTACGCAGAGGACGGAAGCAGTAACTTCATCCCGACATCCATGAACATCGGTGCCAGCTATGAGATTCCGCTCAACAAGTATAACTTCCTGACCCTCAACTTAGAGGCAAACAAGATGCTTGTTCCTACCCGCTACTCCAAGTTCGCTGCAGACCAGACCACTCAGCGCTACACTCAGGACGAGTATACGGCTATCAACCCTGCCAAGGGCTGGTTCCAGTCGTTTGCAGACGCTCCGGGCGGCAGCAAAGAGGAGTTTGACGAGGTTCGCTGGGGCGCAGGTATCGAGTATAGCTACAACAAGCAGTTCTTCGCCCGCGTAGGTTACAGCTATGAGAACTACTTCAAGGGTAACCGTAACGTTATTACCTTCGGTGCCGGTTTCCATCTCTCGATCGTAACCCTCGATGTTTCCTACTGCGTAGGTCTGGCAGCTTCCAACCCGTTGGATCAGACCATGCGTTTCACCCTGGGCTTCGACCTCTACGGCATCAAGGACCTCGTGAACAACAAGAAGAAATAAGCAGAGCCGTAAGATATGAGAATAGGCTTTGGATATGACGTGCATCAATTCGCCCCTAACCGCGCTTTGTGGTTAGGGGGGATTGAGGTGCCGTACGAGTCAGGGCTCTTGGGCCATTCGGATGCGGATGTCGTGATCCACGCGCTATGCGACGCTATCTTGGGCGCAGCCGCCATGCGTGACATCGGTTATCATTTCCCGGACACGAAAGGCAATGAGTATGAGGGTATCGATTCCAAGATCCTTCTCCGCCGCGTGATGGAGATGATCCGCGAGAAAGGCTACGAGTTCGGCAACTGTGATATCACGATCTGTGCACAAGCGCCGAAACTCAATCCGTTCATAGAGCAGATGCAGGCGTGCTTGGCAGGAGTGATGGGGGTTGCTCCCGATCAGGTAAGCCTCAAGGCTACCACGACCGAGCACCTCGGATTTGTAGGACGTAAAGAAGGAATAGCAGCTTATGCAGTGGCTCTTATTAATTAGTCTGTCGTTGATAGCCGACCTCTTCCAGATAGGCGGTACGCCTACGGTGGTGGAGAAAGAGGGTCCGTACGAGCGCATCGCGCTGACGGACAGTACCACGCTGGAGGTCTATCAGGGCACAGACTCCATCTTCGTCGTGATGACGGCCTGCGCACCGCAGTGTTCTTCGTGCGCGCGTGTATATAATAAGGAGTGGCAGCTTATCAGTTCCCCCACTCCGCCTTTCACCTCCATCTTCCCGCTGGCTACGATCGACCAGAAGACGGGCACCATTATATGGAAGGACAACGACACATGGAATTACCAATCTACCTTGTAGGATACATGGGTGCCGGCAAGACTACTGCCGGCCGGCTGCTGGCGGACAAACTCGGCTGGCGGTTTGTGGATCTGGATGACGCGTTTGAGCAGATCCACGGGCTCACTACGGCGGAATATATCCGTCGGTACGGGCTGGAAGAGTTCCGGCTGAAGGAGAAATACGTAGTCGAAGATCTGGCGGACCAGATTCCGTTTGAGCATATTATCTATGCTACCGGCGGCGGTTATCCGTGCTGGGAGGACAATATGGATTGCCTGCTGGAGTTAGGCACCAGTATTTATATCCGTTGGAAGCCGGAGCACTTGGCCAAACGGCTTTCTCTGACGGATCTGAGCGAGCGGCCTGTCTTGCAAGGCCGCACAGAAAAGGAGCTACTTTCTTTCATAGCTCCCCAACTCGAAGCGCGCGAGCCTTTCTATAGCCGTGCGCACCATATTATCGATGTAGATATCTGCGATGAGCAGTCGGACGAGCGTATAGCGGAAGCGCTATTTCGCCTGATACGCGAGCGCGTATAGTTTGATCTGCTTGAGCATCGCCACCACGCCGTTCGCCCGGGTCGGGCTGAGGTGTTCCTGCAAGCCTATCCGTTCGATGAAATAGAGATCCGCTTCGGCAATCTCTTTGGGTGTATGCCCGCTCAGTACGGATAGCAGCAACGCTACTATCCCCTTTACCAATATGGCATCCGAATCGCCGTTGAGGATCATCAGTCCGTTCTCCATGCGCGCGGTGAACCACACGTTGGACTGGCATCCGTCGATGAGGTTGCTCTGCGTTCTGTCGGCTTCGGGGAAAGGATTTTTCTCCAACTCTTTCGCGTAATCAACGATCATCTGGTATCGGTCCATCCAATCGTCCAGCGATTCGAAGTCCTCGATGATCTCGTCTTGTATCTCGTTAATGGATTTCGCCATTCTCAAAAATCAGTTTACGGCCCGGGTATAGTTCCGGCCATTGTAAGTTATGGGTGGACATGAGTACGGTGATGCCTGCCTGGGAGATGGCATAGAGCAGATCCATGATCTCTCTGCCTGTCTCGGCATCGAGGTTTCCCGTAGGCTCGTCGGCGAGAATCATCTCGGGCGAGTTGAGCAGTGCGCGGGCGATGACCACACGCTGCTGCTCTCCTCCGGAGAGTTCGTATGGACGCTTGTACGCCTTGGTCTCCATGCCTACCTGCTCCAATACCTCGCGTACATGGTCAGCCATCAGTTTCTTGTCCTTCCACCCGGTAGCACGCAGAACGAAAAGGAGGTTCTCCTCTACCGAGCGGTCGGTGAGCAGTTTGTAGTCCTGGAAGATGATCCCGAGTCTGCGACGGAGGTACGGTAGATTACGCCGGCGTATCTTGTTCATGTCATAGTCCAGCACATGAGCTTCTCCGCTCGCGATGGGCAGTGCGCCGTAGATGGTCTTCATCAGGGACGATTTACCGCTGCCTACCTTTCCTAAGAGGTAGATCATCTCTCCTCCGCTGACCGTCAGATTGACGTCGTGCAGGACGATCTGATCCGCCTGGTGGATAGCTACGTTGGAATATTTGATTAATTCACAATTCACAATTCACAATT
>CAMOGT010000019.1 GCA_946614295.1 uncultured Bacteroidales bacterium | reverse complement strand
TGGGCGATGAAGGCTTTGAAGCGTCCGTCGTGGTGACCTGCAATCCAATAGACGCTGAAACCGCCGAAGGAAGCACCGACGCAACCCAGATGGTCTTTGTCCACATACGGCTCGGTACAGAACTCGTCTATAGCGGTGAAGTAATCCTTCATGCACTGACCTCCGTAGTCGCCGGAGATCTCTTCGTTCCACTCCTTGCCGAAGCCCGGCAGACCGCGGCGGTTCGGCGCCACGATGATATAATCGCCGGCGGACATCATCATAAAGTTCCAGCGGAAGGACCAGAACTGGGAAACCGGACTCTGCGGACCGCCCTCACAATAGAGGATAGTGGGGTATTTCTTCGCGGGATCGAAATGCGGCGGATAGATGATCCAAGTCAGCATGTCTTTGCCGTCCGTCGTCTTCTGCCAACGCGGCACGACGGTAGAACGCTCGATCTGAGAGTAGATATTGTCATTCTCGTGGGTCAGTTGGTCGAGGAGTTGGTTATAGGTGTCAAACGGCTGGTCGTAATAGATCTCCGTGTGCGCCATCTGCTCATGGTCTTTGCGCAGCCACTCACGGATGTCCAGATGGTAGATCTCGTTCGCCTGACGCATGGAGTGACCGAGCAGATAAGCCTGATAGTCGGTTACATCGCCAAGCCCCAAATCCCACTGACCGTCCGTCAGTTTGGTTGTACAGCCGTCGAGGGTGACGCGGTAGAGTTGAACGGTAGCTTGTTTGCAAGCCGTGAAGACCAGCGTGGTGTCGTCCAACCATTGGTATTCATCTACGTTGGTATCCATCGACTTGCTCAGGAAACGCTTCTCGCCGGTATTGGTGTTCATGACCATTAAGCGGTTCTCGTCGCTCTCGTAACCGTCGCGTGCCATGGACTGCCAAGCGATCCACTCGCCGGAAGGCGAATAAGAGGGGTTGGTGTCATAACCGCCGTTGCCCTCGGTGATGTTCTTGTGCGTACGCGTGCGAACATTATAAATATATATGTCGCTGTTGGTGGAGAGGGCATACTCCAAACCGGTTTTCTTGCGGCAGGTGTAAGCGATCTCCTCGTTGTTGGGATTCCATGCCAGTTGTTCCACACCACCAAAAGGCTTCATCGGAGACTCATAAGCGGTGCCTTCGAGGATATTTACACATCCGCCAATCTTGGCGGATTTCATGCGTTCCCCCTCACCGTAATACTCGGTCTGCAGATCGCACACAAAGGGTTGCGGAGTGGTCTCGGTCCATTCGTCCCAGTGCTTGTACATCAGATCCTCGTGCATGTGACCGGTTGCCAACGGCAGGTCGGGGTATTTGTCAGCAGTGGTAGGAACGGTCTTCACCTGTTTGATCAGGATCACTTTGTCCCGCATTGGGGAGAGTAGGAAACCCTCAATATCATTTACCATTTCTTTATTCACTTCGTTCATACGATCTGCTTCGCCGTATGGGTCATTTACCGGCATAACCTCCACGTCCTCTTTGTCGCGACGGATAAAGAGTTTGCCGCCCTTGAGGTAGGCGAGCGCACCGCTGTTGCCGAACCATGCCGGCTCGGAGCCCACGAACTCATCTACTACCGCCATGTTCTCGAAGGGGTTACAGATGCGAATCCAAGTCGTAGAGCGGTTCTCCTCCACGGAATAGTAACTCACGGTGTAAGCGAGCAGACCTGTCTCAATGTCGCTCTTGACGCTACCGATACGTCCCATTGCCCAGAGGCCCTCCGGTGTCAGCCGTCCGCCCTCAATCGTGATTTCGGGCTTGGTGATCGGAGCCTTGGAGGTGTCTGTACTCTCTTTTGCGCAACTCGCGCCAAGGATTGTCACGGCTGCCATAATAAATATCTTCCAGTTTTTCATTAAATGTCAAATTTCAAATCTCAGATCTTCAAATCTTTACACACACGTGTATCCGCCGTCCACAGGCAGTGCAACACCGGTGACGTACCGCGAAGCGTCTGCGGCGAGGAAACAAACGGCGCTGTCCAGCTCGCCCTCATGGCCGTAGCGCTCCATCGGGATGACGGTCTTGGCATAGTTGGCGAAATAGTCGGACTCGAGTGTCTCTTTGGTCAGCGGAGTGATGAAATAACCCGGGCAGATGGCATTGACGGTGATACCGTACTTGCCCCATTCGGCAGCGAGCGCACGGGTCATGTTCACTACGCCGCCTTTGGCTGCGTGGTAAGGCGAAGCGGGCGCAATCTTATTGCCCACCAGTCCGTACATGGATGCTATATTGATGATGCGTCCGTAGTTATTCGGGATCATGGTCTTTTTGGCTACGGCGCGTGCTACGCGGAACGAACCGAAGAGGTCGATCTGCATTTCGTTCTCAAACTGGGCGTCGGTGATATCCTCTGCGGGAGCTACGGCACCCGTACCGGCGTTGTTCACCACGATGTCGATGCGTCCGAAATGCTTGATAGCTTCATCTACCATTTTCTCCACCGCTTCGGTGCTGGTGATGTCGCATTGGAGCGGCAGTACCTCTACGCCGAATGTTTTCTCGATCTCGTTTTTCACCTCCACCAGTTTCTCGTAACGGCGTGCGATGATGACGAGTTTACTACCTTTGGCAGCCAGAGCTTTCGCCATCTGGACGCCTAATCCTCCCGAGCAACCGGTAACCAGTGCTACACGGCCGCTTAAATCAAATAAATCTTTCATATTTATAGTACAAATTTGTTAATGTATTGTCAAAAATTCGCGCAAAGATACAAAAAAATTTGTATATATGCAAAAAAAGTAGTAATTTTGTGCCATAAAATCGTTCAAACCATGAAAATCCAATTCTTAGGCGCCACCCAAGAGGTGACGGGTAGCAAACATCTGATTACGACCGATTCGGGTCACACTATTCTTCTCGATTGCGGAATGTACCAAGGTAAGGGCATGGAGACCGATGCCGCTAACAGAGACCTCGGTTTTGATCCCAAGAAATTGGACTGCGTCGTACTCTCCCATGCGCATATAGACCATTCCGGACTGATCCCGTATATCTATAAAATGGGTTTCCGTGGCGACATCTATTGCACTCCGGCTACGCGCGATTTATGTACCCTCATGCTGACCGACACGGCGTTTATCCAGGAGCAGGATGTGCGTACCTACAATAAGAAAATCGACCGCCAGCACCCGCATAAGGAGAAGGGCAAAACCTATAAGATCGAGCCGCTTTACAACCAGCACGATGTCGATGGAGCGATGCGGCATTTCGTGACATACGGTTACGACCGCCGGTTCCGGCTTTTCGACGATGTATTGCTGACCTTCACCAACTCCGGCCACATGTTGGGCGGTGCTATCTGTTCGCTGGAGATATATGAAGAAGATGTACGAAGGGACGATGTACAATGTACGAAGGAAAGAGGCAAACGTTGGAAACGTCTTTGCTACACCGGCGATATAGGTCGTAAACACTGTCATATTCTGCCTCCGCCGCAACTCTTCCCGCAATGTGACTACCTGATTTGCGAATCGACATACGGAGACAGGTTGCACGACGAAGAACTGGTGACGGAGGAAAAACTCCTCGGGGTAGTAGAAGATACCTGCGTTTATCGCAAGGGACAACTCCTTATTCCGGCTTTCTCTGTCGGCAGAACCCAGGAGATTGTCTATGTGCTGAACCAACTCTACAACGACGGACGGCTACCGCATATACCCGTATATGTGGACTCGCCGATGAGTACCAACGCCACTCAGATCTTCCGTCTCTATCCGGATGAACTGTCAGAGGAGGTGCGCGATACCTTGCGCTTTGATGCCGATCCTTTTGGCTTCAATACACTCCGGTATATCACCGACATCCGCGAATCCAAGGCGCTTAACCATAAAGACGAGCCGTGCATCATTATTTCCGCCTCGGGCATGCTGGAGGCGGGGCGTATCAAACACCACGTGGCGAATCATATTTCCGATCCGCGTTGCACGATTCTGATAGTCGGTTACTGTGAGCCAACGACCCTCGGCGCACGAATCCAGCAACCCGGTTTGCAATGGATTTCCATCTTCGGCCTCGACCGCAAAATCAAAGCCCAGATCACCAAAATCGAAGGTTTCTCCGGTCATGGCGATTATCAGGAAATGATAGAATATATCACGCGAAGCCTGCAAGTTAAGGACGTGCGGCGTGTCTTCGTGGTACATGGGGAAACACAAGCAGCAGAAACGTATAAGGGACATTTGCACGATGCCGGTTTCCAAAATATATCCATTCCGGAGAAAGGTGAAGTGGTAGAATTATAAAAAAATATGCAATTTTATTTGCATATGTCAAAAAAAAGCAGTACCTTTGTACCCGATTTCGTGACGGAGTAGTCTTTGTCTCGCTTTGCTCGAACAATCTACTACCCGCAGCGATTTCACTGCGGGTAGTAGTTCAGCCCGGTTAGAATGCCTGCTTTGGGAGCAGGAGGTCGTGAGTTCGAATCTCGCCTACCCGACAAAATGGAGTCACGGTAAGTGGCTCCATTTTAATTTGAAGATTTGAAAATTTGAAAATTTGAAGAATTGTGAATTATAAAGCCGTTTTCATAGATGTGGATGACACGCTGCTCGACTACGTTCCTTGTTGTCGGGAGGCGTTTGACGCGGCTATGCCCGGACACCCGGAGTATTTCCAGCTCTTCTTCGACATAGCCGGACGGCTTTTCTCCGAAGCCAAGCACGGCAAATACACGATTGCGGAAGTCATGGATCTCTATCCGGCGGAGTTCATAGAGACCATTTACAATTCACAATTTACAATGCACAATGAGCCGCTGACGAAAGAGGAGATGACGGAGCAGTTCAAACACGCTTTCCGCGCGGCGTGGGGAACGACTCACGCGCTTGTGCCCGGCGCCAAAGAGATGTTAGAGCAACTCCGCGAGAAAGGGTACAGGCTCTTTGCTGCCAGCAACAGTTTCGGTCATCTGCAGCGCTCGCGGTTGGAGCACGCAGGGATCTTGGAATATTTCGAGGACACGTTTATATCCATGGACATCGGTTATGACAAACCCGACATCCGTTTCTTTGAGGAAGCGCTGCGTCGTGCCGGATTGCAGCCGAGCGAAGTTGTTATGATCGGCGATTCGATGACCACCGACATCCTCGGTGCACAGGCTGCCGGAATGGACGCCATCTTCTTCGACCGACGAGGCGGTGCTTCGCTCCTTGATACTATCAAGGATTTGATAATTTGATAATTCGTAATTATTATGACTCGATACACATTAGGCAAAATAATCAAATTCTTCCTGCACTGGCATTATGATGTCCGTGTGACGGGCGAGGAGTTGCTGCGCGACAAGAGCACCCACCTCGTTCTGCCGAACCATACTGCATACATGGATCCGCTGATCCTTTTCAGCGAAGAGTGGTGGCTGCCGATCAGTCCGATGGTCGATGAACTCTTCATGCGCCACTGGCTCTACGGACGGGTGCTTAGACTGGGCGACGCAATCGAAGTGCCGGACCTCAACAAGAGCGCCATGAGCCGCGAGGAGAGTGTGGCGGAAGCCAGTCAGTTGAGCCGCATTGCGATCAACAGCCTCGCCGCCGGCAAACAGCTCTGTTTCTACCCATCCGGGCACGTGAAGACGATAGACAAAGAGGTCATCGGCAACCGGCGCATGGCGTATGAGGTCTGCCGTGAGTTACCCACAGGCGTGCGCGTAATCCTTTGTAGAATGCGCGGGTTGGAGAGCAGCCGGTGGTCCAAACTCAAACCCAAGCAATGGAAATGGCGCAGAACGGTCACACTGCATTTCGAGGACCATACGGACGATGTGCGCCAATGGGCACAGACACTCACCCGACGGGAATTCAACGAGAAACTCGAGAATTGGTATAATAACGAAAAGCAACATTAAGTGTTCTATCTGGCACGCTTTTTGTGACACCAATTGACGCTTACAAATACCTATTACGTATGACAAATAATCAGAAATACAGGATTTTGAATAAAGGGTTACTCATCCTTTCATTCTTCATCTTCCATCTTTCATTTTCAGAGGCGGCAGACACGACCTATTATACGCTTCCGCAATGCCGGGATTTAGCTCTCTCGGCTGGCAACTCTGCCAAGTCTCAGCAAGAGACACTTCTGGCGGCGAAATATAACCGTCAGGCGGCACTATCGTCCATGTTCCCCAAGATCACGGCGAATGGCTCGTATATGTGGAACTCCGCCAATGTGCACCTGCTCTCGAATACTACCGAATTTACTTTCGGTACGGCTACCGTCAACCCCGACGGAACGGCTTCGTGGCAGTGGCAAAGCGGTGCTACCGGTGTGATCTCTGACGCAGCCGGTCAGTTCATCGCGGACGGATATAAAATGCTGTATGACAAATTGTCACCTGACTTGCACCAGATTTTCGTGGCGCAAGTGGGTATCACGCAGCCGATTTATGTCGGCGGACGGCTGATTAATATGTATAAGATTGCCAAGGCCACGGAGCAGATCGCGACGATCGAGTCGGAGAGCAAACACGATGCGATCATCTATTCGGTCGATGAGGCCTATTGGCGCGTCGTGTCAGTAGGGAAGAAGAAAGAACTCGCCGAGCAGTATTACCGGCTGCTCTGCCAGCTGGAGTCGGATGTGAAAGAGGCGCTCGCTGAAGGACTCGTCACGCAATCCGACCTCCTCAAAGTAACCACCAAACGCGGCGAGGCGGAGGTCAAAAAACTGCAAGCGGAGAATGGTCTCACGCTCTCCAATATGGCGTTGGCACAGGTTTGCGGACTGCCTCTCTCCACGGCTTTCCGGCTGGACGAATCGGGGTTGGCGGAAGTCTCTCTGCCTGCCGATTCCGCCAATACGGATGCCGCAGTAAGCGCGCGACCGGAACTGCGTATGTTGCAGGAGGCGGAGAAAATCGCCAAATCCAACGCCATGATCGCAGCCGCCGGTTTGCAACCGAACATAGTCGCTTCCGCCGGATATATATACACGAACCCGAATGTGGAGAACGGGTTCAGTAACAAGTGGGATAGCAAAGGTTTCTTCTCCGCTGGAGTGGTAGTCAATGTACCGATTGCGCACGCCGATGATATACTCCGCTACAAAGCCGCCAAACACGCTGCCAAAGCGGTGGAGCTGAAGACCGAAGAGACGCGTGAGCTACTGACCCTCCAGACCACCCAGGCTAACCAGAAACTCGCCGAGGCGGAGCAGAAGATAGCTCTCGCGCGGCTGACATGCAACAACGCAGCCGAGGTGCTCCGCATGGCGCAGGAGTCCTACGATGCAGGCATGATCACCGCCTCCGAACTGATGCAGGCGCAGACTGCCTGGCTTGCCGCCGCTACGGACCTCGTGGACGCAGAGGCCGAGGCGAAAACCACAGAAACACAACTCCGTAAATATTTAGGTAAACTATAAAATGAAACACCAGAAAGAAGGAAGTCTGCTGTTGGGCTTGATTGCATTGCTTACAGTAGTCGTTATTGTTGCGGTCGTCGGTATCGTAGCTCTCCGCCCCGAGAAGACACTTATCCAGGGCGAGGCAGAGGCAGCCGAGTACCGCGTGTCCGGCAAAGTGCCGGGACGAATTGAGATGTACCTCTACGAGGAGGGCGAACAGGTGAAGAAAGGCGACACGCTCGTCGTCATCTACTCTCCGGAGGTAGAGGCGAAGAAAGCACAGGCACTCGCAGCCCGTGAGATGGCGGAGGCGGTGAACCAGAAAGCCAAGAACGGTGCGCAGCGCGAGCAGATCCAGGGCGCGTATGAGCTCTACCAGAAAGCCAAGGCCGGCGAGGAGATTTACCGCAAGTCGTACGAGCGCGTGCAACGGTTGTATGACAAGGGCGTGGTCTCCGCGCAGAAACGCGATGAGGTAGAGGCTCAGTACAAAGCCGCCGAGGCAACCGTCAGAGCGGCGCGCTCCCAGTACCAGATGGCGCTCGCCGGAGCCCGTGAGGAAGACAAAGCCGCTGCCGAGGCGCAGGTGGCACGCGTGGATGGAATCTTGCAAGAGGTAGCTGCCGCAGAGGCGGAGAAATACCTCCTCTCGCCCTGTGACGGCGAGGTATCCGAACTCTTCCCGAAAGTGGGAGAGCTGGTAGGGCAGGGGAGCCCGGTGATGTCCATCGTAGACCTAAATGATGTGTGGTTCACGTTTGCAGTCCGTGAAGACATGTTGTACCTTTTCCCGATGGGTAGCGTAGTGGAGGTGACTATTCCGGCGCTCGGTAATAATGTCAAATATCCGCTGAGTGTCACCCATATCAAATCGATGGGAACTTACGCCACCTGGCGTTCCACCAAACAGAACGGCGGCTATGATGTCCGCACGTTCGATGTCAAATGCCGTCCTACGGTTACCATCCCTAATCTGCGTCCGGGCATGACGGCGCTGGTTGCGGAATGAAATACGTATTTATCAATATTTGGCGTGTCCTGAAGCGTGAACTGCATATGATGTTCGCGCGGCCGTTGTATATGTTTGCATCGGTGGGAGTCATGCTGCTTTCTACTTTCTTCTTCCTGACGCTCATGCGTGGCGGTAGTGCGGAGAAGATGCCGGTGGCGGTGGTTGATCTGGACCAGACAACTATCTCCCGCAGGCTCATTCATGAGATGCAGGCGACCCCTTCTGTCGATATACAACTCATCACTAATTCCTATCCCGAAGCCCGCGAAGCCATGCAACAGGGCAAGGTGTATGGTATATTCGTCATTCCGTCTGATTTCTACCGCAAGCTCGTGGATTTCAAGCGTCCGAAGATGGACTTTTATGTTACGAACGCTTATACGGTGGGCGGCAACACGGCGTACAAACAGATGCTGACGATGGTGAACCTCACCTCCGGAGCGTTCCAGAGAGAGGTGCTCCGCAAGAAAGGTCTGCCGGACGACGTGATCATGCACCGTATTCAGCCGCTGACGATTGAGGGACACATGGTCGCCAACCCGTGGGGCAATTACTCCGTCTATCTGGTCAGCACTATTCTGCCGGGTATATTAGGGCTCATCTGTATGATGCTCACCATCTTCGCCATCGGTTTTGAACTCAAGGCGCGAACCTCCCATGCCTGGCTTAGAGCCGCCGGAGGCAACTACACGGTGGCGATGATCGGTAAGTTGATTCCTTATACGGTCATCTATCTGGTGTTGGGTATCGGGTGCTATATTATTCTGTTCCGGTTTGCCGGGTTCCCTGTCTATGGCAGTCACGCGCGGTTGTTGTTCGGATTAATGCTCTTTATCTTTGCCATGGAGGCATTGGGAATCACGATGATAGGTTTGCTGCCGACGCTCCGTGACGCACTCTCTATCGGTGCTTTGTATGCCATGTTGGGCTTTTCGCTCTCCGGATTCACGTATCCGCAGATGGCGATGTTACCGCCTTTCAAGGCACTCTCGTATATGGAACCCCTGCGGCACTATTATCTGATTTATGTCAACGAAGCGCTTATGGCGGCACCCATTGAGAACAGTCTGCCGAACATGTTAGCCCTTACGGGATTTATGTTGGCGTCCCTCTGTGTCGCCCCGCGTTTGCACAGGGCTTTGGTGTATATGAATTATCCTTTGAAATAAAACCGTACAGAAGATATGTGGCGTGATTTTGTAAATGAGTTAAAGCGGATCTTCAAGGACCCCGGAGTGACGGTGATTTTCATCGTCGCTACGCTGGCTTATCCCTTGATCTATAAGGCGGTTTATTGGAACGAACAGATCACCGATGTGCCTGTGGCGGTAGTGGACCTGAGCAACAGTTCCGAGAGCCGTGCGTTCCTGCATAAATGGAATGCTTCGCCGGATATCAAACTGACCTATTCCTGTACCTCTATGGCGGAGGCGGAGAAACTCCTTAGGGACCAGAAGGTGCATGGAATCATCTATTTCCCGCGGGATTTTGAGAAACAGTTGGCAGACCCGCTCGGACAAGCACATATATCGCTGTATTGCGACATGAGTTCGTTCCTCTACATGAAGGCGATTTACCTGAGTTGCAACCAGGTGATGCTGGAGTCCATGCGGAATATCCAGATCGACCGCTACGAGCAGATGGGCATGGACAAAGAGTTCGCGTGGGCGTTGGTACAGGACGCACCGTATTCGGAGACAGCCCTCTTCTCGCCCACCGGCGGCTACGGCTCGTTCCTCATTCCGGCGGTGTTGGTGCTTATTCTCCACCAGACGCTTCTCTTCGGCATCTGTATGTTGGGCGGTACGGCGCGGGAGGAGAACCTAGACCAGTATTCGTTCCGCTCCCTCATCGGCCGCGCGGGAGCTTATTTCACAGTCTATTACGCGTTGGCAGTCATTCTGTTGGGCTTGCTGCCGCGGCTGTTCGATATCCCGCATATAGGCGCTTACGGAGACATCTTGCTCTTCATTGTGCCGTACATTCTGGCGGTGGTCTTCTTCTCGATGTGCGTCTCTGTCTTTATCCGTAACAGGGAGTCGGGACTTGTCCTTTTAATCTCCACATCACTGATTTTTCTTTTCATGGCGGGTATCTCGTGGCCCAAAGAGATGATTCCGCACGCATGGTTGTACCTCTCGTACCTGATTCCTTATACATGGGGGGCGCACGGCTTTATACACATCAATTCGATGGGCGCTTCCCTGGCGACCACCGGCACGGAGTATATTGCATTGTGGATTCTCACGGGAGGGTATTTCCTCATTGCCTGCGGCTTATTCTTCATCAAAAAAAGACAAATAGCAAAATAAAACGCTTTTTATTTGCATATATTAGAAAAAAGCAGTACCTTTGCAGCCGAAAAGATGGAAGAGAAGAAGCATATTGGGCAGTTATTCGACCGAATAGCCGGTTCTTATGATGGTCTTAATCACCTGCTGTCGGTTAATATTGACCGTATGTGGAGGCGTAAGACCGTTGATCAGATGCATCCGGCAGAACACGTGCTGGATGTGGCAATCGGAACAGCAGATCTGGCTCTGGAGATGTTTCGTCAAGGAAAGGTACAGCGCGTGACCGGAATTGATCTTTCCGAAGGGATGATGGAGATAGGGAGGAAGAAAGTAGAAGGACAAAAGGCGCAGGTAGAGTTTGTCTTTGGTAATGCGCAGGAGATGCCGTTTGAGCAAGAAACATTCGATGGCGTGACTTGCGCTTTTGGATGCCGTAATTTTCAGGACTTAGACAAGGGATTAAGTGAGATGCACCGCGTACTCAAGAAGGGAGGTCAGGTGACGATATTGGAGTTCTCGTATCCGGATCGGAGATTCATCCGTGCAGTTTACGATTTCTATTTTAGTCATCTATTACCATTAATCGGTCGGATAGTAAGCCACGATAAAACGGCATATACTTATCTTAACAAGAGTGTCAAAGGCTTTGTGTGGGGGGAGAATTTCGCGCAACACTTAAAGGACGCAGGATTTGTAAACGTGCATTTCACACCACTCACTTTCGGAATAGCAACTATTTATACAGCAATAAAATGATTAAACACATTATCCTATGGCGGCTTCGCTCGGATCTGAGTGCCGCAGAGAAACGTGAAAAAGCAGAAGCAATCAAAAAGGGGTTAGAGGGATTGCAAGGACAGATACCGGGCCTCATATCAATTCATGTACAGATAGACGGACGTCTGGAGAGCAGTAATGCAGATATCATGCTGGATAGCATGCTCGAGAGCGAGGAGGCTCTTAAAACTTATGCCGTCCATCCGTTGCATGTAGCGGTTGCTAACGGGGTAGTGCGCCCGAATACCGAGTTGCGCACATGTCTGGACTACGAGATTGCAGATTGAAATAAATTACTTACTGATGAAACGACTAATGATAATAGCCGCCGCGGTACTTTTTGGGGCACACGCGTGGGCAAGACCTCAGACCCGCGAGGTGGTGCGTGACACCATATGCGAAACTTCAATAGAGAGGATGATGGAGGTAGCGAATAAATTCTGTTACCAGTTCCAGGCTTGTCCGGACTCGCTTTTCACGTGGGCATATGTCGGTACCGGTGAATTGGAGGTTGCAGAGAGTAAAAACAAAGAGAGTAGGGATGCCATCCAGTTACGGTACAAAGACCGCGTTTATGATTCCAAACAGAAGACAGGTGACGTAGCCATTGACATCTATGTATTGGGCGTAAGGTGGTGGAAGGATCAGCATCTTGGTACTAAATATCGCATTGAAAAACCTGCGAATAGCCCATACCCTCTCACGTCGCATATGGTCGCGACCTATAGCGGCTCTATTTTAGAGGGTGGGAACTTCATAATCAGGATGGAACCAATCTCGCCTACACGTACGCGTATTCACTATGAATTTTCACTCACGTTCGGAAAAGTACTCTCTGCTTTTATCTCCGATAAAACATGGCGGAACGCTATTGAATGGCGCCTGTCCATGATCTTGGATAACTTGGTGGAATATGCCGAAACCGGCACAGTAGCTCCCAAAACGGCTGAAGTAAAGAAATGATTATCAGCGTATACGGTTGCCGTAATTATTGATGATGCGGCAGTACTCGCAGGAAGACCAACGATAGGTGAATGTGAAGCCCACCTGGAACCATCCGTCATTCCAGTGAAGGTGCTCTTTTCCATCCCTACCGGTATAAGTGCCGAAAGAGTTGCCTAAAGCGACTGCATCACTATTCTGTCCGGGAGCCATAGGCCATCCGTCGAGATTGAGGTAATGGGTATCAATCAAACCCTCATCAACGGCAATCTCCAGAGACATCAGCCAGGAGTCAGTTAGTCGCCAACTGTAGCCGATACCAAGCTGTACCATCGGCAGGAACCCAAAGGTCTTACCACGCAGGAGTGTGCGCTCTTTATTATTTCCAACTTTCTTATAGTAGTAGAACTGGTAGTCCATGATGATGCTGGCAGAGACACCGATGCCTGCGTAGAGATAGAATCCCGCGTTGGTGAACGGGTAGTACTGTACTCCTACCGAAGGCTGAATAACCACCGAGTTAAACCGCCTGTAGTCATCACGTGGATCGGGTAGGGATTTGAATTTTTCTTCGTTATTGCCACGCAACGTACCACCCATGATACCGAAGCGGATATTGCAATGATTGCCGGCAGGCATCTGGTATGAAAACTGCAGTCCGCCACCAAGAGAAAGGTTATTGAGGTTAAACCCGCCATGAAAAGCTACTCCCTCGTTGTCCACATCGCCGAAATAGTACATTCCGCTCACATTCAAGCTCACGCCTTCAGTCACAAAATAATTCTTGGTTGTAAATAGACCTGTACGGGAATCTGAACGTTGTCTCCATACTTGACGCTTACTATCTGCGGCAGAGACAGTGGATACGAGCACTAAAAGCGCCCAAATCAGTACTATTGAATGTAAACAATGTGCTCTCATTGTATTCGACAATCAAAATCGCTTGCAAATTTACAACATTTTTAGCAAATGTGCAAATAAATTCTCATTTTTTTGTATTTTTCTACATT
>CAMOGT010000018.1 GCA_946614295.1 uncultured Bacteroidales bacterium | reverse complement strand
TCCGCGAGGAAGTGAACCGCGAGATGATGCAGCATCCGCTGTTCGCGTGGTAAGAGGAAAGATGAAAGATGAAAGATGAAAGATGAAAGATGAAAAATGAAAGATGAAAGATGAAAGATGAAAGATGAAAGATGAAAAATGAAAAATGAAAAATGAAAAATGAAAGATGAAAAAACTCCGCATTGCGCGGAGTTTTTTTATGCTTCTTTCTTTTGCTTCCGGAGTCGGTTAGGCGTGAGTCCCGTATGTTTCTTGGTGTACTGGCAGAAGAAACTGGCGTTCGGGAACTCCATGATCCGCGCCACCTCATGGATCGGCATTGTGGTATGAGTGAGATAGTGCTTGATCTCCGTTATCGTGATATCTGCTATCCACTCGCTGGCGGACTTTCCGGACCGCTCCTTGCAAATCTCCGAGAGATACTTCGGCGTTATTCCTAATTTGGATGCATACCATTGCACCTCGCGCTCATGCGGATACTGCTGGAGGATACGTGTGAACTCGCGGAACGTATAGTCGCTGTGATTAACCGAGACACGTCCTTCGGACGATGGCGTAATCAAAGCCAGTTTATCCATGTAATTGAGCATCTCCATGGCGGCACCACGGGCAATCAGCATCATTATCTGCCGTCTGTACTCCGTCTGCTTGTCTTTGAGCTGCAGGGTAAGCAGATGGAAATAGACAAGGAAGAACTCCTTGCTCGCCTCATTGAACTTAAAGGTGGGATGCGCCTTGACGTACTCCTGCTTGGCGTACCAGTCCGGCTCGATACGCATGTGCTCGTACATTACTTTCTCATACACACGTGCATCGACGGTAACCTGATAGAACTTGAAATCAGGCGACATCTCAAAAGGTCCAAGCTGGTATGAGAAATCCGGAATACGGAGGAATAACTCGCCGGCGTTGATGCGCAGCATTGCGTTGTGGTACCATACATCAATATAACCTTGTTCACAGAAAAGTGCGGTCATGGTATTGACAGCGGTAGAACGTTTTTCACGACAAGCACGAAATCCTTCGATTTCATTTGTCAGGAAGATGGAGTCAGTATAGAGCGTCATAACTTCATGAAATTTGGCGCAAAGGTAGATATTTTTTTTGAATTATGCAAATTTTTGGAAGATTTTTTTGCGTATTTGCTAATTTTTTTGTACCTTTGCACCATAAATCAATCTTTTGCATATGAAAAAGCTATTTTTCTTTCTCCTTGTATCGGTAGCGTTAATGAGTTGCTCGAACGGCAACGAGCGTCTGCTGACCTCCGCCACGGGTTCCATCTATGAGTGCCTGGTAGTGAGCGACGAGGCTGTCAAAAACGCAGTGTGTGAGACCATGGGCGCAGACATGTACGGTCTGCCTCAGATGGAGGCGTATTTCACGACCACGCATGTTACTCCGGCGCAGTTTGACGACCTGTTCCGGGCTACGAGGAACATCGTATTGGTGGACATCGATCCCCATAAATACACCCTTGTAAAGGCCACCAAAGCCCGCGACGCGTGGTCCCGGCCGCAGGCTCTGATACGAATCCAGGCACCGAGTGCCGAGGAGTTCATGAGTTATTGGCAGACGAACGGCGAGAAACTCCGCGAGTGGCTGGTGCAGGAGGAGTTAGCCCGCCAGATCCGTTTCTACCGCGCGAATACAAATAAGAACGCGCGCGCGATACTGAACCGACAGGGCTACGACATGCTTATCCCGGAGGACTATATTATCATTAAAAATGAAAAATTAAAAATTAAAAACGGTGCGGATTCGGTGGATGTCCTCTGGTGTTGCAACAACAAGGGACCGATGCGGAAAGACGTTCTCGTCTATAGCTATCCGTACACGGCGCGGGAGCAGTTCTCGGGCGACTCCATCATCGCCATGCGCAATGCCGTGATGGGACAACTCGTATCCGCTCAGGTGGAAGGCAGCCGCATGGGCACGGAGTACAAACATTTCCCGCCGGTGACGCACCAAGTGCCCGCGCTCAGAGACTCCGTAGGAGGGTTCTACGCGATGGAGACAAGAGGTCTGTGGAAGATCCTGGACGGCGAAGCGATGGGCGGTCCATTTGTGAGCCTGACCCGTCTGGACCAAGTGAACGGACGAGTCGTTACCGCCGAGACCTTCCTCTACGCTCCGGGGCAGAAGAAACGTAATGCCGTGCGCCAGAACGAGGCGATCCTCTATACCTTGGAGATGCCGAACGAGCGCCAACGTTGAAGCCCGTAGAGACAGTTGGCGCACCAGAAAGCGTACTGCGCCGCCATGCAATAATCTCCCGCACGGAGCCATAACGCCACACTCAGTATATCCACCGCGAGCCATATGAACCAGTGCTCGCGATAGACGAGAATCATCAGTACCTGTGCCACCAGCGCAGGTATTGTTGTAAACGCATCGAGGTACGGCTGCGTATCATCCGTCCAGGCGGCTAACCCCCACCCTGTGAGCCACGCCCCGAGCATGGTAGCCACAACGATGATGAGCAATGTACGCAGGGACAAACGCCGCGGGACGACGACCTTTCCGTCCCCGGTATCCGTCAACCGGCTGCGCCAAACATAGACGCCGTAGATCATCGTAGCGAAATAATAGAGATTGATACCTATCTCGCCGTAGAACCGCTGCGTCCAGCAGAGATAGGTATAAGTGAAGACTTGGGCGAAACCGAAGGCATAAGTCATGATATTTCCCTGAGACGTCAAACAAACCGAGCATACGCCCAGACATCCGCTGACGAGCGACAGCCACCCCGTGGCACTCGCAAGGCCCGCTACATGGTTGGCTATCAGAAAAGTAGCCACCTGGATGAGCAGACCGCACATCATGAACCCGTAATCGAAAACCTTACTTCTTCTTGCCATTAGCCGATGCATTGATCAGTTCCCGGGGTTTGGCATCCGTCTGCCCAACCGCCGTAAAATCCCACTCTTCCTCGAAATCCCAATTGGATTTGGTCTGTATCTTCTCGGGAAAATAATATACCGGTTCGGGCTGCCTTTTCTCCGCCCAGGCTCCCGTGGTCCATTTGCCGTCACCGTTCCTGTCCTCGTAGCACCTCAGATAGTAGCTATCCGGCTTGAGGTACTCAAAGAGCGTTCCTTCGGGCTCTGCGGGAAGCTCTCGAACGACCATGTCTTTCGTGTCCAGTATCTGAATACGCATGTTATGGACCGACGGCAAGAGTTTGACGCGGAGCGTGGAATAATCGGTCAGCGCCTTGAGTTGAAACGGATAGCTGCCGGCAATGTGCGTCACGCCGTAGATATCATGGATAGCGCCACTGTCTATGCGCAGTTCGTATTTGCCATTCGGCTTAAAGTCCGCGACAAAAGCAATACTCATCGGGAAAGTATCATGCTCAGCAATAGAGAACGGCACGGGTTTGAGTATCGAATCGACGCGTTCGAAGAGGTGGATACTATCCTGTTCTATCGCAGCCATCGGGGTGATGCACCGCAGTTGCAAGGTATCGAAGATCTCAAATCCCTTGCGGGCATTGGATTTGAGTTCCAGCCTGCGGTTACGGTTTTTGCGTTCCTGCGTCTCTTTGGCTTTGGCGCTCATCCGCGGCGCACGCCATATCGCCCGCACGGTATCTATCCCCCATTCCAGCCGGTAGAGGCTGTCCGTCCTGCGGTAACGGGTCTCGAAGAATAATGAGTCCTGAGCAATGGACATGCTGTCCAGAAGCCATATGGTGGCCGAGTCGCGGTTGGCATTGAACCGGGTGATATAATGCAGGCTGTCTGTGGTAGCGCGGATCTGAGCCATGCTATCCGGCGAGGCGGAGAACGCAATCAGGATCTTATGCCTCTCGGGTCGCGTGGTGCGCTGCAGATACAGTCTCTGCTGCTCTTCCCGGAAGAGGAACAGTGGCGGGAGCGGTTGTGCCGCTACCGTCCGTGAACTATCTGTTTGAGCCGTATCTGCCTCCGGCGTGACTTGGATCGGCTCGCCGGCAAACGCCAGCGCCTCACTGACCGTCAGTCGGTAATCCCGGCTCACATCATCCAGCGCATAGAGGCGGTACGATCCCTCATGCAGGTTCCGGATATGGAAGACCCCTGCGCTATCCGTTTTCGCCACCCTCAGGAACGGCTCTTTTTCAAACGCGCTATCCGCCATGTTCCGATGCACTCCCACTAATATACCGCTCAGCGGATTCATGTTCCCGGCGTCAAACACCCTGCCGCTATACTCCAATGTATCTATCTGGTCACCCGTGGAGAAATAGAACGAATAGCCGTGCAGAGGCACCCGTTCGCGGTAGTCGCACACCGCATCGCCGAAATCAATCGTGTATGTCGTGTTCTCGCGGAGCGTGTCCTGGAACTTTATCACCAATCTCTTCCCGCGGGCTTTGATATCCGGAGGAGTGCTTTGCGGCGGAGACATCATCAAGTTCGACATCACGTTATTGAGCTCTATGTATTCGTCGAAAGTGACCACAATCGAATGCTCGTTGAAATTGAGTGCTCCCATCTCCGGCTCCGAATAGAGAGGTTTGGGAGGGATCGAGTCTTTCGGTCCTCCCTGCGGCCCTATACCCCTGTTCGCACAACCCGCAAACAGCAGTACACCGAACAATATATAATAGATTTTATTCCTCATTCAGCGTTTTTAATTCATATCCTTCTCCTTGCAGCCACTCGATGGCTTTCGGCAAGACCTCCAACATCCGCTCGTTCGATTTGAGGGAGTCATGGAAATTGATAATACTCCCGGGTCGCGTCTCACGCTGTATCTGCGCGAGCATGGCCTCCGGCGTGCGAGTCTTGGCATAATCGCGCGTCAGTATGTCCCACAGATAGACGGTGTATCCGGCCTTGAGGAGCGCGCGGCGCTGCCATATCCAGGTCTTGCCATACGGAGGCCGGAATAATTTGAGATTTGAAGATTTGAGATTTGAAGATTTGATATTTGTCGAATGCCGCTCTATTGCCTCCCGACATTTCGCCACGTTAGCCATATAGTCACTCAGGCTGCAACGCCATCCTTTGAGGTGGTTGTAGGTATGATTGGCGACCGCGTGACCGCCTTTCAGCACCTGCTCAAACACCTCCGGATGCTTGTCTATGTTCTCGCCAACCATGAAGAATGTCCCTTTCACCCCGTATCGGTCCAGAATCTCCAGCACCTTTGGCGTCACCTCGGGGATAGGTCCGTCATCGAAGGTAAGATAAGCAACAGCCCCTCCCCGCCCCTCCCCTAAAAGGGAGGGAGAAGGGACGGTAAACGTACCATAGGGGTACAAACTCTGCAATATATTCCGGATAGGTTTTACCAAGCTAATGAAGAAGCGCCTAAGATAGCAGCGTCGCTATCTTTGAGAATAGAGATAGATACCGGTATTTTGCCTTTCCAGATAGGCATGAGGTTCGCATCCAGCGCCTCACGGATAGGATCCATGATCCAGTGCCCCGCCTTGGTCAGACCACCGAAGAGGATGATAGCCTCCGGAGAGGAGAAATGAACGTAATCCGCCAGTTTCTCACCTAACAAACGCCCCGTATAATCGAAAATCTCTTTGGCAACCAAGTCGCCTTTCTCCGCAGCGTCGTACACATCCTTGGAGGTGATATGATCAATATCCGCTACGTTTCGCAGGAGCGTAGGCTGAGTGGTTGCCGTGACGATCTCTTTCGCCGTACGGGCAACACCGGTAGCCGAAGCGTACGCCTCGATACAACCCTTCTGACCGCAACCGCAGAGACGTCCGTTGCCGCTGTGATCGACCTTGCAGTGGCCTAACTCACCTGCAAATCCGTCATGCCCGTACAGCAACTTGCCGTCAATCACAATACCCGACCCTACGCCGGTGCCCAAGGTGATGACGATGAAGTTCTTCATGCCCCGTGCGGAGCCGTAGATCATCTCGCCCTGCGCCGCAGCGTTGGCATCATTGGTGATGGTACATTTGACTCCCATCCGCTCGCTGATCAGTTTGGCAAACGGCACAACACCTTTCCACGGCAGGTTAGGTGCTTGCTCGATACAGCCCGAGTAGAAATTACCGTTCGGGGCACCGCAGCCGATTCCCACGATGTCGCTCATCGTCAGTCCTTCGTCTGCTACGAGTTTCTTCAGCCCCTCGCAGAGCACGTCGCAATACTCGTCAATATCCGGATACTGCTGGGTCGGGATAGAGCTGGAGCGTAATACTTGGCCTTCGTCGTTTACCAAACCGAACTTGGTGCCTGTACCACCTAAGTCAATACCTAAAGCGTACTTTTTCATAACTATTAAATTTAAAATGTTAAATTACAAATTGGAGCTTAAGAATCGCAGGATTCGTTCATGCATGTGGATGGCGTTATTGCCTTTCCTCAGGAAATGGTTATCGTCCGGATAGACCTGCATCTCAAACTGCTTGTTCGCCTGTATCAACGCATTGATATACTGCATGGTGTGCTGGAAATGGACGTTGTCATCCGCCGAGCCGTGAATGATCAGCACGTTGCCGTTTAAATCCTGCACATGATTCATCAGCGAGGCGTTTTCATAGCCTTTGTCGTTCACCTGCGGGCGGCGCATATAGCGCTCCGTATAAGCACTATCATAGAGCCGCCAGTCCGTCACCGGAGCAATAGCTATTCCCGCCTTGAAGGGATGCCCCTTGGTGCTCATCGTCATCAACGTCTCATAGCCTCCGTAAGACCAGCCCATGATTGCCATACGCTCTGCGTCGATATAATCCTGCTGCGCAGCCCAGTTAGCGGCAGCAATCAGATCCTCCGCCTCTTTGATACCCAGGTTCATATAGGTCTCGTTGCGCCATGCGCGACCGCGGCAGTCGCTTCCGCGGCTGTCCACAATCAACACTGCGTACCCCTGCTCTACCAGCGCATACTCAAACCGCTTGCGCCAACGGTTCAGCACCCGCTGACTCGCCGGACCGGAATAGTGCATCACGATGAGAGGTCTCTTATCCTGTAGCGTAGCGGTCTTGGTTCCTTTAGCGGAGCGGTCCATCAATAGCATTGCCTCCAGCTCCTGCCCCTTGCCGTTGGGTATCTTCATCATTTCCGGTTCGGGCAAACTCTGCTCCGTCCATGCCTCTGCCAGCGAGTCATTGCTCAGCAATGTTTCTATTCTTTCGACTTTCGACTTTCGACTTTCGACTTTATAGAGCGTATATTTATTCGGCGTCGTAAACGACTGGTAGCAATCGATCATCTTCTTGTAGTCGGCAGAGAAACGGGCTGCGTGGATGCCCTCTTCAGTAGTCAGTTGGGCGATCTCGCCTTTCTTGAGGCTCACCGCATAAATCTGCCGCGTAGAGGGCGTCGGCGCTGCCTGATAGTATAGCACCTGTGTTTTCTCATCCACACCGTAAACCGCCGTTACATCTATTCCCTCCGGCGTGAGTGTCTTCTGCTCCATGCCCTGCGCATCATACAAATACGCGCGTCTCCAACCATCTTTCTCACTCAGGACAATGATCCGTCCGTCGCTGAGCCATTTCCATTCGTCAAAGAGACTATAATCGACGAAATACTGCTTGCTCTCTTCTTTATACAACAGGTGCGAGACGGTCGATTTGGCATTGCATGCGAACACCTCCATCTTCGTCTGGTCCCTGTTCACGCGCAGTACGACCAACTCGCCGCTCTCCGTCCATCTCAACCTCGGGTAGTAATAATCCTCCCTTCCTTTCATAGAGGGGTTGGGGGTAGGCTCTATTCTCACAATACCCTTGGTAGCCACATCATAGACGCAGACAGACGCGTTGGCATTCTGGCACCCCGCTTTCGGGTAACGGAGGCTCTCTATCGAAGGATACTGAGGATATTCCTTTGTACTTTGTACTTCGTCCCCTTGTACATTCAGATAGGTCTGCCAACTGAACGTCGGCACCTCGTGTTCATCCAGCCGCACGAACGCCAGTTGTTTGGAGTCCGGACTCCAGGCAAAGAGAGCGGTCGTCTCGAACTCCTCCTCATACAGCCAATCGGCAATACCGTTGATGATATCCGTGTCCTCGTCCTTGGTCACCGCCACTTCGGTACCGAAATCGCACTTATGGATATAGAGGTTATTGTCTTTGGCAAAGGCGACATAGCGGCCGTTCGGACTCATCACGGCGTCCCGTACTTTACCCAAGTTCATCCCTGCGCCTAACTGCTTGCGCGTATGGTGCAGCGTGTCTGTCACATACCAGTCGGCTATCCGTGAGTGGCGGAAGATGACCTCTTCCTCCTCGCTCTCCAACCGGTAGCGAGTGCTGACAGACGGATTATCCGTAATTTGTAATTCGTAATTTCCTAATACGCTGTCCTGCTCCGCCGCGCTCAGCGTCCTGGCATTATAATCTCCTGCTAAAAGAGCCTGCAGGAAAGAGGCTATGATGATCAGTAGTTTCATAATTCAATGATTTTCTTCCCGTTTTTTATCTTCAGTTGGTAGGTACCGAGGTGCATCAGCACTCGTTCTCCCGTTAACTCATTCGTCCGTTCATCCTTCACCTCTTCCACTCCCATCGGGACTTCGGGGTGACAGGTGAAATACGCTTCTCCCGTTTCTTCTATTACGGGCAACAACCGCATCGGCGAGGACAATGAATATACTTGTATTAAACCGGCATACAGATTGTCAAGCGATGCGTCAGCGATATTCGGCCACAACACGTATATCTTACCTTTGTTCTCAATATAGAAAATCGTCTCTTCGCCTTCGTGATAGACTTTCCACGGCGCGCGATTGATCGCCATCTGCGTACCGGAATAACCTATCGGCGTGCCGGTTTGCGTATGGGTAATATAGGCTGTCGTTGAGTCCGAAAAACGGAATGAATAGACCTGTTTCTCATCCGACAGATTAAGCACAGCGTTTCCTATGATTCCCTCTTCCGGCACGCCGGTAATGACCTTTTTATTGTCGTTGTTCACATACCGGTACTCGCCGTCTGTCAGTACGGTTGCGTAACCTGCCTCCTGCTCCCCTGTACTGTATTCAAATACCGCCCAGAGTGTACAATCTTCATCGGGATAGCATTGTGCGTTTGCCGGATAGAGGGTCGGCATCGTTTGGCTATGCCAGAACTCCGTCTCGCTCCATCCCCGGAACTTCCATTCAGCGCTATCCGGTACGCTCGGCAGATAGATTCCTCCGTTACCTTGTGTTTCTGTCATAGTGGCATACACCCTGTCACCGCGCATGAATGTTACGGTATGGGGTGCTGCCTGCGTCCATTGGATCTCATATTTCTCAATATGCAACGAGTTAGCTACTCCGGTTAGACGGATTGTCAACTCTGTTACTTCCTGCGCCGCGTTCTGCAGCAGGCTGATTGGATGATAGATTGTATTGTTGTAGAAACCAGTCCATTGTTTGAAAGTACCGTTCTTGGTAGCGATTGTCTGTCCGTCGGCAAGTACCGTAAACTCTCCTGCCCCGCTACTTTGATTGGATTTTACATAGACCGTGATCTCGTCAATTGATATTCCGCCAAGTTTGGTGAGGAAGAGCGTTGCTTCCTGACCTTCCGTCACATTACCCATACTGCCGGTATTGGCATACCTCACCTGCATCGAGGATGGGCAGTCTCCCGCAGTCGTCACGGAATGTTTATTCTGTATCGTGAACGTCATCAGGCTCAATATAACCAGCAACAGCTTCATTCGGATCAATTTTGCGTGCAAAATTACAAAATTATTTTGACATATGCAAGATTTTTTGTAATTTTGTACCCGATTTATAAGCAAGACCCATGGTATCGCCTTTCACACTTCCTCCACATCCTTTGGCGCAAGAGGCGGCAGCAGCCGTCATCTCCCGCGTGCATGCTTATATGGAAGCGCACCCGGAGAGCGAACTGCACCGGCAGGGAAAGATGTTCGGCGTATTAGTGTATGAAGGAGGCTATCTCGCTGCTTTCTCTGCCAAACTCGACGGCTCGTACCACCACGAGGGTTTTGTGCCGCCGGTCTATGAGATGGAGACGCCGCCTGTAGGCACCTCTCGCGAGGAGTCCAGACGGCTGCAGCAACTGCTGTTTGCCAACTATCGTTTTCTCAACCGTTCCGGTTCGTCCAAGAACCTCTTGGAACTCTTTGCCGATATCCCGCCTATCCTTCCGCCCGACGAGTATTTTTCATCTCTTTCATCTTTCCATACCTTCAGATCGTGCCTTCAGGCAAAGAACTTTCATCTTTCAACTTTAACTTCCCTTCCTCCATCGGGTACAGGCGAGTGTTGCGCACCTAAGTTGTTACAATATGCCTTTGCGCATGGGTTGGAGCCGGTGGCAATGGCTGAGTTTTGGGTGGGAGCTCCGTCGCATACGGAGATTAGGCAGGAAGGGGTATTCTACGCCCCGTGCTCCGGCAAATGCGTACCTATCCTTCGTCATATGCTCTCGGGGATGGAGATGGAACCTTCGCCGGAAACCATGCAGGCTCAGGCACTTTGCCGGCAGATTGAGATTATCTTTGAAGACGAGTATCTGATGGTGGTGAACAAACCTTCCGGACTACTCTCTGTACCCGGCAAGAGTGCGGAACCCTCGCTGGTTACCTATCTGGCGGAGGAGCATCATCTGACTTATCTGCAACCGGCGCATCGGTTGGACGAGGACACCTCCGGTCTCCTCGTCCTCGCCAAAGATCCCGATACCTACAGGGTTCTGCAATCCTATTTCCAGCGCCGCGATATCCTCAAACGCTACGAAGCCCTCGTGCGTCCCCATAACCTTTCATCTTTCATTTTTCATCTTTCATCTTTAATCTCCCTTCCTCTCCTGCCGAACCCCTACGACCGGCCTCGTCAGATGGTGGACAGGGAACATGGCAAACCGGCTATCACGCGTTATGCCATCCGTGAGCAGCGGGAGAATGGTACTTTCTTCATCGATTTCTACCCGCTCACCGGTCGTACGCACCAGCTCCGTGTGCATGCCGCGCATCCCGACGGACTGAATGCCCCCATCCTCGGCGACCGCCTATATGGCACTCCGGCAGAGCGGCTTTTCCTCCACGCCGCGGAGATCACCTTCCTCCATCCCCATACACAAGAAGAGATGCATTTCTGCATCCCTTCCGGTTTCTAAACGCGAAACTCTACCATACCGCTTGAATCAGCGCGACGGTCATCAGTCCGCAGCAGATTAGTTTGAGGATCGTGCCGAAGAGCAGACCAATGAAACTGCCCCACCCTGCGCGGATAGCCTCAGCCGCAGCTTTGCCGCCTAATAACTCACCAATCACAGCGCCGACCAACGGACCTAAGATCACTCCCCACGGTCCGGCGAAAAGACCCACGAACACACCAATCGTGCTGCCCCATACGCCATATCGGGTTCCGCCGAACTGCTTCGTGCCCCATGCCGGCACCACATAATCCAGCACCGACACTACGACCGTCACGATACCCCATACCAGCAACATCTGCCAACTGAAATCGACACGCTCTGTTGCCTGCGCGATCCATAGACCCGCGTACGCAACCGGTGTGCCCGGCAGACCCGGTACAATACACCCGATGATCCCTACCACCAGGCATATAAACGCCAAAACAAGTAATACTACTTCCATTCTTTCACTCTTTCACTCTTTCATTCTTTCATCATTCTTTCCTTCACGCATTCGGCGATGAACCCGGCAATCTGTTTCGGCTTCAGCCCTGCTACATTCAGCACCAGGTCGTAGTTCCGCGCATCGTACCGGCTCTTGCCGCTGAAGGTATGGGTGAAATTCTCCCGCGCTTCATCTACCTTGTTAATCAGCAGATCGGCACTGCCTTCATTGATATTCAACCTCCGCGCCACTTTGTCGCGACGGAACGCCTTGTCGGCGATCAGGAACACTTTGAACGCATTGGGGTTATCGCGGAAGATATGGAACCCTGTCCGCCCGAGGATGACGCACGACTCTTTCTCCGCCAGCGACCGCACGATGAACTCCTCGTCGTTGTACAGATCCTGCGAGATGGTCTCATACCACCAACTCTTCTTCATTGCCTTGACTTTATCGAGCTCTTCCTGGGTCATGTTGTACCGCTCCTCCAGCTGCCGCAGCAGTCCTTTGTCATACACCTCCACACCCAGTATCTTCGCTAACTCCACGGCTATCTGCCGTCCTCCGGTCCCAAACTCCCGACCGATTGTTACTACAAATTTTTTATCCATGATTATTATTCATTCAGTTATTCTTTCATTCTTTCACTCCAGTCCTGCGAGGATCTCAATTATCCGCTCGGCGGTATGACCGTCCCACAGTGGCGGGATGGCACCTTTCTTCCATTGCCCGGCAAAGAGGATATCCAGCGCCGGTTTGATAGCCGCCGGATCGGTACCGATCAACTCGTTCGTACCGATGGTACAGGTCTCCGGCCGCTCGGTATTGTCGCGCAACGTGATACACGGAACGCCCATGACAGTGGTCTCCTCGGTGATACCTCCGGAGTCAGTCACTACCGCTTTCGCGCGCTCCACCAGATAGTTGAACTCCAGATACCCCATCGGTTCTACGATATGGAGGTTCGGGAAACGTTTTGCCAATGCCTCCGCGTCGCCCCATAGATTATAGAATATCTTGGCGGTACGCGGATGAATCGGGAAGATGATAGGCAGCCCGTGTACGTTCGCGATAATCTGTTCCATCAGCGAGCGCAGATGGTTCTCTTCATCTACGTTCGCCGGGCGGTGCATAGTCATCACGATGTACTCTTTCTCTTTCAGCCCCAACTCGTCCCATACCTGCGGTTTGCGGAAACGAGCCCTGTTTGCCAGCAGCGTATCGATCATCACATTGCCCACATGCCAAACTTTCTGTGGCACGCGCTCATAGGCATACTTATCCTCCGGCAGAGACTTGCCACCTTCCACTTTCGAACTACTCTCAACTCTCATCTCTCCACTCTCAACTAACAAGGCTCCTTGCCTTACCAGGTTGCGATTCGCCACCTCTGAGGTCGTGAACATATAATCCGCCAGACTATCCGTCACCATTCGGTTGATTTCCTCCGGCATCGTCAGATCCCAGGAACGTATACCGGCTTCCACATGACAGACCTTGGTGTTCAGTTTCTTGGCTACGATAGAGCAAGCCATGGTGCTTGTCACATCGCCCACCACAAGCACTATATCTGTCGGATGTGCCAACAGGTCTTTCTCAAACTCCACCATGATATGCGCCGTCTGCTCTGCCTGCGTACCTCCGCCGCAACCGAGGTTCACATCCGGAGCAGGAATCCCGAGTTCCTCAAAGAACGTGTCACTCATGTTCTTGTCATAGTGTTGCCCCGTATGCACCAAACGATAAGAGACGCGTTTATCCGCCTCAATCGCCTTAATCAGCGGTGCAATCTTCATAAAATTGGGCCTCGCCCCTGCAATCAATGTTATATGCATAGTTTTAAAATTTTTCAATAAAATACGATGTTTAAAAAAAGTTAGCGCATGCCCAATAAGCACCACATCCACATGCTCCTTATCGGCAGAACGACGGATGACGTTGCGCATCATGCGCCGCAGTCCACGTGCGTTGACCTGATTAAAATCCATCTTCAACGGACTCAATCGGAAGAATCCACCGGATGATACCCACCCTTCTTCGCAACGCCCTTGAACACAATCCGTTTCGCGTCCGACAGCTGCTTCAGGTACCGCTGCGTTGTCCGCAGACTGCGTCCTAGACGCGCCACCAACTGCGGCGTGTTCAAACCAGGATTGGTCGTTATCGTCTCCAGCAGTCGCGCCTCAAAATCTTCCGCTTTCGGCGTTGGCTCAGTGGCTTGGAACAGACGCAGGATGTCCAGTTGCGTCATGATCACCCGGTCCGCAATAAAACTCTCAAACACCTCCGGCTCTTTGTGTCCTGCCTCCAGCGCTGCCACGTACTCCGAACGAGTGATAGCCGGAATTATCGCGATGTTGTACTCATTGCGCAGCAGCACCAGGTTCATCAGCAATCGCGCCACACGACCATTCCCGTCGATGAACGGATGGATATACACAAACCGCTTGTGCATCTCTGCCGCTAACTGCACCGGATGCATCTTGCCTTCATGGTTCATGTACCACTGCACCAACTGCTGCATGCGCTTGCTGATCTCAGCCACCGGTGCCACTGCATACTGACTCCCGCTGATGAACACCGGCACATGCCTATATTCACCGGCTTTGTCCGGATCCACTTGCTGATAGAACAGTCGATGCAGCGTACGTATCGTCTCTTCGGTTATCGGAGCATCGTGACTCAGCTCGTATAAGTAATCATATGCTTTGGCATGCCCAATAGCCTCGTACACATCCCGCAGCGGCTTACCTTCTATCGTCAGTCCGTCCTCGATGACTATCTTGGTCTCTGATTCCGTCAGACTGTTACCTTCCAGCGCATTGCTCGTGTAGGTCAACCCCACGCGATAGTACTCACGCAACGACTGCAACGTCTCCTTACTCAGAGGACGAAACGCCCACAACTGCTGTTGTTGCCGCTCACATTGAGCTAATTTCTTTTTAAGTTCTGATGCCATGTCTGTATCTTTATCGGTTTTACACCGCCATTTTACTCTTTTATCACCGCCATTGCTCGTTTTGCACCGCCATTCCCTACTCTTTCTCCTACATTTTCCGTGCCATCAGCATGTACCTTTTAATTATTATTTTAATTCTCCTTAAAGGAACAAGCCAAAAAGGGAACAAGTACTCCAAAAAAGGAACAAGCCCAAGGATGACAAGCCTATTTAAATCTATCCCAGAAGGAGATATCTGCCTTCCGTGTCTGCTCTACGCTCTGCGGATAGGATTCAATAAAATAGGTCAGAAACTTAGCACAATCGATCTTGACTGCGAATTCCCTACTCTTCTGCCACCTCTTTCAACTTAGAGAACAACTCCAGTCCCTTAGCGGTAAGTTTGTAGGCCTGTTCTGGACGACTTGGCACCTCGGGGAACTGCATTTTGACTAATCCTTGAGCAATTGCCGGTTTGAGGTAATGATCAATAAACGTTCGCCTACTCTTTTGCCGCAGTTGCAAATCAGCCACCAATTGTCGTCGCGGTAGCACAGCCTTACCTATCACACGCACCAACATCTTCACGCGCTCATCCACAGCACCATCTCCACGCAACCGCTTGTTCCTCGGTTCTTCGACAATCACATTAGGTTCCTCAGTCGGTTCGTCAATAGCCTCAATGTAAAAACTAAACGGCCGGAAACCATCATTGCAACTGATCATCGCGCTCATCGGATTGCGCATCCACCCATCGTAAAAGTTGCCCTTGCCATGCGCTAAAGCCACCACAAACTCCCGCATCGATGCCCAAGCAGCGGCACATAAGCCTTCCGGACATTGCGCGT
>CAMOGT010000017.1 GCA_946614295.1 uncultured Bacteroidales bacterium | reverse complement strand
TAATGTAGACATTTTAGTGTTTCTAAATGTGTCTACTTTTTTCAGGATAAGACAACCGTTTTGACCTTTTTGACCGTTTCGCCTTCAAATGGTCAATCCGGTCAATCCGGTCATGTCATTTTTTATTGTATCCGCCAAGTTTGCCACTTGGGGTCCCCGAAAATTTTAATTTTGGGGGAGAGCGGAGGCACAAGTTGCCTGTTTATTAAGCGGAGCGGTATAAACCATTGCACACTTGTTGCCGAACGCGTTTGTTAGTTGTTCTTATATATTCTTAGTCATCATTAACCATTACCGCTATCATCTCGAATCAATCCCCTTTCAAATGGTCATAAATCAGCAGACCTTATGCTGACGTTGAGCCGAGGTTAGGGAGAAAGAAATAAAGCCCATTGACCGAAATCCGGACAAAAAATCAGAGGAGAAGCCGGATGGAGTGCCATTTTAGGTATGTGTGATGCACGGATTTCGGATAGCATGTACGGATTTTGTACACAATTGTACGGAATCCGTTTACTTTTGTGCGAAAATCGGACACATATAATAAATAATAAAATAAAAAATAATGATGTTTGTAGTCCTATAAAGGAAGGACAGGACGGACAGAACAGGACAAAACAAAAAATTCATCATATATTTTAAGGTAAGGCAGGCTGGCATTTAATGGTTCTTGGGTTTTTCTCGGGAGATGGTCCCGTGATGGTCACGACATTGAACCGTAAACGGAGGCTAACAAGACTTAAAATACCATTTTTATTTGCATATTTCAAAAAAAAGTTGTACCTTTGCGCAATTTTAATTCGGATAATCAGGACCTAATGGATAAAATACGGAATTTTTGCATTATTGCGCACATCGATCACGGCAAATCGACCCTCGCCGACCGGATGTTGGAAATCACCCAGACTGTCGATGTACGGCAGATGGAGAACCAGGTGCTGGACGACATGGACTTGGAGAAAGAGCGCGGTATCACTATCAAGAGTCACGCCATCCAGATGGCGTACAAAGGCTATACCCTCAACCTCATCGACACTCCGGGGCACGTGGACTTCAGTTACGAGGTCTCGCGGTCCATCGCTGCGTGCGAGGGTGCGGTACTCGTCGTCGATGCCACGCAGGGCGTGCAGGCGCAGACCATCTCCAACCTCTATATGGCTATCGAGCATGACCTCGAAATCATTCCCGTGCTCAACAAATGCGACATGGACAACGCCATGCCCGAGCGCGTGGAGGACGAGATAGTGGAGCTGTTGGGCTGCAAGCGCGAGGAGATACTCCGCTGCTCCGCCAAGACCGGCGAAGGTGTGCCGGAGATTTTGGACGCTGTCGTAGAGCGTATTCCGGCGCCGAAAGGCGACCCGAACGCCCCATTACAATGCCTCGTCTTCGACTCTGTTTTTAACTCCTTCCGCGGTATCATCGCTTATTTCAAGGTGGTGAACGGCACGATGCACACGGGCGACCAGGTGCGCTTCGTCAACACCGGCAAGGAGTACGACGCAGACGAGATAGGTATTCTCAAACTCGACATGTCCCCGCGCAAGGAGATTTCCGCAGGCAACGTGGGCTACATCATCTCCGGTATCAAGACCTCTACCGAAGTCAAAGTGGGCGACACGATTACCCATGTAGCGCGCCCTTGCGACAAAGCCATTGACGGTTTCGAGGAAGCCAAACCGATGGTCTTCGCGGGTGTCTATCCCATTGAGAGCGAGGACTATGAGGACCTGCGCGCGTCGCTTGAGAAACTCCAACTCAACGACGCTTCTCTGACCTTCCAGCCCGAAAGCTCCATGGCACTCGGCTTCGGCTTCCGCTGCGGATTCCTCGGACTGCTCCACATGGAGATTATACAGGAACGGCTCGACCGCGAGTTTGACATGGACGTCATCACCACCGTGCCGAACGTATCGTACAACGTCTATACCAAGGACGGCGGCATGATTGAGGTACACAACCCAGCCGGCATGCCCGACCTCACGGAGATAGACCGCATCGAGGAGCCGTATATCCGTGCATCGGTCATCACCACAGCCGATTATATTGGACCGATCATGACCCTCTGCCTCGGCAAACGAGGAGAACTGGTCAAACAGGAATATATCTCCGGCAACCGGATGGAACTGCTGTTCGACATGCCGCTGGGCGAGATTGTCATTGATTTCTACGACAAACTCAAATCCATCTCCAAGGGCTATGCGTCCTTCGACTGGCACATGAACGGTTTCCGCCCCTCCAACCTCGTCAAACTGGATATCCTCCTCAACGGCGAACAGGTCGATGCGCTCTCTACCCTCACCCACCGCGACAACGCCGTCGATTTCGGACGCCGCATGTGCGAGAAACTCAAAGAGTTGCTCCCCCGTCAGCAGTTCGACATCGCCATTCAGGCGGCTATCGGCGCGAAGATCATCGCCCGCGAGACCGTCAAGCAGGTACGCAAGGATGTCCTCGCCAAGTGTTACGGCGGCGACGTCAGCCGTAAGCGCAAACTGCTGGAGAAACAGAAACGAGGCAAGAAGCGCATGAAACAGATCGGCAACGTCGAAGTGCCCCAGAAAGCCTTCCTCGCCGTCCTCAAACTGGATTAACAGCGAATGATCTTAGCCCGGGAACAACGATTCGGAGCGGTCGTCTTGTGCGGTATTGCATTAGTCGTTTGGATAGTAGCAGCAGTATGGCCCCAAAAGCCACAAGATAATCCCCAAAAGCCCGCAAAAAAGCCATGGTCAGAGCGAAGAGACTCCATCCGCATGGCGGATTCCATGCGCTTTGAGCAATGGAAAGCGGACCGGGAAGCACGCTATGATTCATTCTTCATCGCCGACTCCATCCGTCATGAAGCATGGAAAAAGGAACGGCAACACCGGTGGGACTCCATGCGTATTGCGGATTCGGTTTGGCGCGACTCGGTAGGCATTCCGTATGTCCGGGTAATAAAAAAAGACACTATCCTCGACCTCAATCATTGTGACACCTCCGAACTCCAACTTATCCGGGGTATCGGACGGTATACGGCTATCCGGATTGTGCGATACAGAAAGAGTTTGGGCGGTTACTACAGCCCGACACAACTGACGGACAAGGAATTTGCGAAAATGCGGTTAGACACCCTCCTCTCGCATTTTACCGCTTCTCCGGAAGCCGTGCAGAAGATTCCGGTCAACACCGCTTCGGTCGATCGTCTCGCCGCCCACCCATACCTGCGCTACGAACAGGCTAAGGCAATCTACTCGCTGCGCCGCAAGCATATCCGGCTTTCCTCTGTGGAGGAGCTGCGTTCCATCCCGGAACTGACGGACGAAGAGATTCATCGAATGGAGCCGTACCTTTCCTTCGAGAACGGACGGAACAGTGACGAGGATGGAGATAAATTGCCGATAAAGGTGAAAAAATAAATTATCATTTGCAAATATCAAAAAAAAGCAGTAACTTTGCACTCGCTTTTTAGCGAGTTAATTTGTAATTCGTAATTCGTAATTTTTTAATTAATAAAGTACTATGGAACAATTTGTACATTCGGCATGGTCGCTGATTCCGTTCGGACTCATGCTTCTGATGATTGCTATCGGTCCGCTGGTAGCAGAGCACTGGTGGGAGAAGAACACCAACAAGCTCATTGTTTCCCTCTTCCTCGGCGTGCCTGTTGCGGTATGCCTGATCATGGGCGGAATGATGCACGAGTTGGAGCACCAGATCTTCTTCGACTACGTGCCGTTCATCATCCTGCTGCTGGCGCTGTTTGTCATCACCGGCGGTATCCATTTCTCGGGTGACCTGAAAGCCAAACCCTGGGTCAACACCGGTTTCTTGGGCTTGGGCTGGATCTTAGCCTCTATCATGGGTACGACGGGCGCAGCCATGCTGCTCATCCGTCCGCTCATCGAGACCAACAAACAGCGTGAATACAAGGTTCACACCATCCTTTTCTTCATCGCGCTGGTAGCTAACTGCGGCGGTCTGCTGACACCGCTGGGAGACCCACCCTTGTTCATGCTCTTCCTCCGCGGCGCGCACTTCTCATGGTTCTTGCACCTCGCTCCGGAATGGGCTGTTACGGGACTGCTGCTCCTCGGCATCTATTTCGCGATGGACACCTATTATTACAAGAAAGAGCACTGGACATCCCTCTCCGCGGACTCGCGTGAGGCTACTCCGATGGTGATGAAAGGAACCATCAATTTCGTTTATCTGTTAGGCGTAGTGCTGGCAGTGGCTTTTGTGAACGAAGGAACCATCAAGCAGATGGGTGAAGCGGACGCTCCGCTGTGGCTCAAATACCTGCGTGAGATCGTTCTTCTCTCGCTCACAGGTCTCTCGCTCTACACCACCAAGAAAGAGGTGCGTTTCGGCGACAACAAGTTCAGCTGGACTCCGATAGTAGAGGTAGCCGTTCTGTTCCTCGGTATCTTCACGACGATGACCCCTGCCCTCGCCTATCTGAAGGCGCACGCAGCCGACCTCGGTTTCACCCACGCATGGCAGTTCTATTACTCGACCGGTGCGCTCTCCGCGTTCCTCGATAACACGCCGACAGCCGTTGCCTTCCACGGCGTAGCTTCCGGTCTGCCGGAGTCGCTTGCTGCCGCTGAAGCCGGTGTCGTAACAGGTATGTTCAACGGCACACCTTTCGTAGCCGGTGTTCCGGAGATACTGCTCAAAGCTATCTCCATCGCGGCTGTGATGTTCGGCTCACTGACCTATATCGGCAACGGACCTAACTTCATGGTGAAAGCCATCGCAGAGGAGAGTGGAATCAAGATGCCGTCCTTCTTCGGCTACATGATCAAGTTCAGCTTGATTATCCTCCTGCCGGTTTATGTCATTGTACAATTGATTTTCATCTAATGAAACGGGCACTTCTGATTATTCTGTTAACGACCGGCACCAACTGGGTGTCGGTCGTTACAGATTGGTACTCCGCGAACATGAACTATGCGTCTATCACGGCACTGATGACCGTGGAGAGTTCGTTCATTCCGTTCCCGAGCGAAGTGGTTATCCCGCCTGCTGCATATGTAGCGGCAGACCCGAATAGCGCAGTCTATGCGACGGATAGTTATTTCGTGAACGTAGCACTGATTGTGCTCTTTGGTACAATAGGTGCGATGCTCGGAGCAATCATCAACTACCTGCTGTCCTTGTGGCTCGGACGGGCGATTATCTATGCTTTTGCGGATAGTAAGATCGGGCATCTATGCCTTTTGAGCCGCGAGAAAGTGGAGAAAGCCGAAGCGTACTTCAATGACCACGGCAAGGTCAGCACCTTCGTAGGCCGTTTTATTCCGGGCATTAGGCAGTTGATCTCCATTCCTGCAGGTCTGAGCAAGATGCATTTCGGTTGGTTCCTTTTCTACACCTTCCTCGGCGCAGGGCTCTGGAATACCGTTCTGGCTGTTCTGGGGTATGTGGCGCACGGGCAAGCGGACCTCATCAACGAATACAGCCACGAACTATCCGTGGCGATACTCATACTGCTCGGAGCAGTAGTTCTCTACTACCTGATCAAATGGATAATAAAACGCGTGAAGGCATAACCTCCACGCGTTTTTCAGCTTTCATCTTTCACTTTTCATCTTTCACTTTTCATCTTTCTTCAGCCACTCCGCTATTTTCTTGCGTCGGTCGATGATCTCTGCCAGCAGGCATCCGAACACCCAACCTAAAAGAAGCATGATTATCAGACACTTCATCCGGCTCATCACCGGCGCAGGGTCTAAGGCAAAATGGCTCTCCAGAGAGACAGGAGCCGTAGCGAAACGGAGACGGTGATCGATGAGTTGTGTGCGTTCGTGCTGCTTGTAAATATCGTTCAGGAACAAGCGGATTTTCCTGTCGCCATAGAAATTAACGCCGTTTCCCGGGTAGTTCATCGGCTGTGCGGCCGATGCGGTATAGTAATAGTAGTTGGAGGTCAAACTATCCAGTTTAATCGCCTGACGGTGATTGAATGCCGCTTGCTCGCGGAGGTTCGGCAGGTAAGTGGCATAAGCCTCTTGCTGCACGGGATCAGCATTCAGCGTCGCTAATAATGCACGCTCCACTTCCGGGATACAATTCATATCTTTCTGCTTCACACGGAACTGAACACATACCCTGTCTTGCATCTGCACGTTCACTGTATCCGATGGTTTCACACTACGCTTGAAATCCACGTAATCGGCATATGAATCATGCAATACATCGATCACACGGTAGGTCACAAACCAAGTCGCCTTTTGCTCTCTGATGTAAGGAGTTATGGGAGCCTCGTCCGGTAAGGTCTGCGTTGCGCATAAAGGAGCAAAAGCCTCCTCGAATTGCCGAACGGTCGGTCCGTTCAATAACACCACGGCATTCGCGCGGTAGGTAAGATTTTCCGTACGCGTATAGTATAATCCGCCGGCGAGTGCCAATACCACGAGGGGACATACTATCCACCAATAGCGGAAACTCAACCTGATCATGCGGGAAAGTACACTTCCGCATTGGGCGCACAAACGACCTAAAGCGTGCCATGCCGCCACACAGAGGTCAAAGAAATTCATCTCTCTTTCCATATATTTTTCACTTTTCACTTTTCATCTTTCATCTTTCACTTTCTCCGTATCCACCCGAAAGGAGAGCGGTGTGTTTCCTCCTTGGGTTCTTCCTTGGGTTCCTCCTCTATCTTGATAACCACCTCGTCTGCCGATGCGGAAGCGGCATGTTCACGAGGTTGGCGAGGCGTCTCCTCCGCAGGGAATAGTGTGGCACTCAAATCAATCGTCTGTACCGGTTCGTCCTCCAGCTGGTTCTGGTTCTGAGGCGGGTAGTTCTCTTCGATTGCCTCGGAGATGGTCTTTTTGCCCTCCTCCTCGTCCTCCGACGGAAGTCCGTCCACTTTGTAGCCCGTGGCGATAACCGTCACGCGCACCTCTTCGCCCAGGGACTCATCTATCGACGCTCCCCATTGTACCTCTATGTCATCGCCTACCTCCTGCACGAAATCGTTAATCTGGTCTATCTCCTCCATCACGATCGCGTGCTCGGTAGAGCAGTAGAATTGCAGCAGAATACGCTCTGCGCCGTGGACGTCGTTGGTGTTCACCAGCGGCGAGTTCAATGCGTCATTGATCGCGTTGGTTATACGCTTCTCTCCCGAAGCCCGGCCTATATTCATGATCGCCACGCCGCCTTTCTTGAGGGTGTTGCGCACGTCGGCAAAGTCAGTATTGATATATCCCGGCACGGTGATGATCTCCGCAATCGAGCGAGCGGCATTAGCCACAACGTCGTCCGATTTGGAGAACGCGTTGAGGAGATTCAGCTCCGGATAAATCTGTTTGAGTTTCTCGTTGTTGATGATGAGCAATGCATCTACGTGCTTAGCTAATCTCGCCACGCCGGTCATCGCTTTCTCTATCTTCTTCTTGCCCTCGAAGGCAAAAGGAATCGTCACTATGCCTACCGTGAGAATACCCATTTCCTGTGCCACCTCGGCTACCACTGAGGAAGCACCGGTTCCCGTTCCGCCTCCCATTCCGGCGGTGATGAACAGCATCTGAGTGCCGTCATTGAGTGCTTCGCGGATATGCTCGCGGCTCTCTTCTGCGTACTGGCGTGCGGTCTCGGGGTCACCGCCGGCACCCAAACCCGGCCCCAACTGAAGTTTACTCGGCACCGAACTCTTGATCAGCACCTGGCGGTCTGTGTTGCACACGAGGAACGAGACATCTTTCAGTCCCTGGCGGTGCATGTAGTTAACTGCGTTACAACCGCCGCCGCCTACACCGATGACCTTGATAATACTATCTTCCGTCAATCCCTCCAAGGGTAATGTAATGAGATCTTCCATGATTTATTTTGTATTGATGATTTCTAATTGATGATTTTATTGTTGGTCAATGAACATGTCAAGCGTTGACTCTTTGAACCGGTCGAAGAACCCGGGCTGGCGCACCGGTTGGTTCTTGTGGTTATCGCGGTAATCTTGCCCTAACAGGAGTGTTCCTACCAGCGAGGTATATTCCGGCGAGAGATATTTCTCCTCGGTGTCGCGGTGCAGGAGCAGATTATGCGCCCCGTATTGTACATTGAGTGCCGTCTGCGACTGGATATACTCCGCCATTCCGGCCATCATCGACCCGCCACCCGTGATATACAGCGTACGGATCCGTCCCTCTACTTTATTCAGTTCTTCCATGAGCGGCGAGAGTATTTCCTTGAGTTTCAGTTCTATCACCTCGGCTAACTCCTGCGAGGTAATAATGATCTCGCCGCCGTTTTCCGTGTTGGAAGGCACGCGCAGGCGTACATTTTTCGTTACGCACGCAGGCGATGCAAAGCCGTATTGCTTCTTCAGCACCTCTGCTGTATTGAAACTCATCCCTTGTTGCTCCAACATGCGGGTAATATGATAACCTCCTTTGGGTACTACCTTGTTGAGCAGATACTGACCTCCCTTATAGACGGTCAGACTCGTCGTCTGTGCGCCGAGATCCAGCACCGCGCAACCGTTCATCAGAACATGGTTCCCGTCGCACGTAGCGAAAGCGGACAGCAGGCACTCCGGCCGTACGAACGCACGCTCTATGCTGCGTCCCGCCTGCGAGAACGATTTCTGCAACTGCGTGTCTATGGCTTTACGGCCGTAAAAAGCGATATAATGCGCCTCTATTAGTGCCGCTCTCTGTTCCGGCGTAGGCAACTCGTCCTGCTCCACTCCATCCAACTTGAAATAACTCGGCACCAAACCAAGCACAGCGACATCAGGATTGCGCAACTCTATCTTCTCCTTACACTCATACTCCATCTCGTCCAGCAACTCCTGACTCACCTCTTTGCGTCGGGCCTGATCGCGTTTGGAGTGTACCGCCACTATCTGCATGGACTGGCCGCCCAAGGAGACGAAGGCCGTCGGTAACTCATCCACGCCTATCCTGTTAGCCAGCAGTTTCAGCACCTCTGCGATTATATACCCGGCGCTGCTTGATTGCGTAATAATACCTTGCTCTACACACATGTTCCCCATTTTCTGGGGTCTCTCCTCCACGCCTAATATCTGGAACAGATCCGGCGCAATCCGCCGCGCTGCCATCGCGCGGACGCTGTCGCTCCCTAAATCCATTGCCACGAGGGGAAGAGAATCTGCTATTTTATTTTGTCTCCTTGCCATCTAATCTTTCACTTTTCATCTTTCATCTTTCATCTTTCATTTTTCATCTTTCACTTTTCATCTTTCACTTTTCATCTTTCACTTTTCACTTTTCACTTCCTCCCGATCACCTGTCCTTTATACCGCAGATCATATTCGTCGTATTGTTTCTCGCGGATGGCCTCCGCACTGTTATCGAAGAAGGTTCGCATCTTTTTCATTTTCCGTTCGTATCCGTATATGGTGCCGAGCGCCAGACGCCGGGCGTGTGCCTCATGCGCCGCATCGCTCCGCAGATAGAGATGAACCATCTTCGGTGATTGTACGGTCACATGGTCGATTTTCTTTTCCCAATAGGGTTCACTCTGCAGCCAAACCGCGAAATCAGCCAGCTGCCTTGTCGCCATCTGTACGCCGACTGCGCCGGTCGCGATCATCACGTCGTCCTTCACCGCTGCCCGCGCGGGCATCACTTTCCGGTCTGTGTCCACCAAATACGTGTCACCGGGGATGAGCACCCTCAGCAGGGGCACGCGCTGCGTAATACGTACGCGCACTTCGTCGCGAGGCGTGGTATAACACTCCGCCGTGCGCACCATGGGATGGTGTCCTATCGTCTGCTCTATGCGGTGCAGTACACCCTTGTCTATCTTTTTTCCTACCGGATGGAGTTCCGCCGTCTGCAGCACTTGGTCCAGCTCTCTCTCCGTCACATATAACCGTTCGTCTTTATCCTCGATGATATAACTGATTCCTCCGCACACGCGCTCCGCAGGACGCATTGTATAGCCCCACATGACCGCGCCGACCATCGCCGCAGCCACAATCACCACTCCTATTATCTGCCATACACTTTTCACTTTTCATCTTTCATTTTTCATTTTTCATCTTTCATCTTTCACTTTTCATCTTTCAACTCCTTCTCTATCTCCGGCACGAGCCTGTCTATATCTCCTGCGCCTACCGTCAGGACCACCACCGGCTCTTTGCTGTCCGCTACCCTTCGCTTCAGTTCCGGGATCAGGTCTTTTTTCTCCACTACCTTGCCTCCCAGCATCTCGCTTGCCACACCGGGGATCGGTTCCTCCCGGGCAGGATAGATTGGCAGCAGGATCAGTTCGTCCAGCGTGTGTAACACCCGTCTGAACTCGTCCGCGAAATCGCGGGTCCGAGTGTATAGGTGCGGCTGGAACACACCGATCAGTTTTCTTCCGGGATAGAGTTTGCGGATGGAGTTAATGGAGGTCGCGATCTCCTCCGGATGGTGCGCATAGTCGTCTATGTACGCCACTTTCGGGGTATTCACATGGATATTAAACCGCCGCATCACGCCTTTGAAAGACGCCATTCCTCTTCTCAGGTCATCTGCGCTCACGCCGTTAAGCCATGCTACGCTCATTGCCGCCACGCCGTTCTCTATATTGACCCATACAGGCACTCCTAACTTCACGTCCGCAACCGCCTCAGTGGGAGTATGGAAATCGAATAGTATCTTCCCGCCCTCTATACGGATATTGTCCGCGTAGAAATCAAGACCATTTACCATTCGGTCATTCCCCGTTTGCCCATCTATTACCCCGTACGTATAGCATTTCACGCCTTTCTGCAGGCGCGGTTTCAGGTCAATGCCGTGCTTCATCACCAGTGCCCCGGTGATGAGGCTCGTATATTGTGCAAACGCTTCGCGGTAAGCCTCCGGAGTGCCGTATATATCCAGATGATCCGGATCAACTGCCGTCACCACGGACATATAAGGTGTCAACCGGTGGAACGACCGGTCGTATTCATCCGCCTCGACGACCACAAAACTGCTGTCTTTGTCCAGTAATATATTTGTACCGTAGTTCACACTGATTCCGCCGAGGAAAGCGTTCGTTCCTACCGATTGGTACAGCAGATGGGCGATCATCGTACTGGTGGTGGTCTTTCCGTGCGTTCCTGCCACGCAGAGCGCACGCATACTCCGGGTCACGATCCCCAACACCTCCGCACGCTTGCGGATATCATAACCCGCCTCGCGCAGATAGGTATAGAGCGCGCTTTCTTCCGGTACAGCCGGAGTGCGCACCACCAAGGTGTGACGGGAATTGTATGCCGCAAAACGAGCCTGGTAGACGGCGGGGGAATCCTCATAGATAATCTCTATCCCCTCCTGTTCCAATTCGCGCGTCAGAGGCGAGGGAGTACGGTCATAGCCGGCTACCGGAAAACCACGGTGGTGAAAATACCGCGCCAGACCGCTCATCCCTATCCCGCCGATACCCAGGAAAAAGAGGTTTTGTATGTCACTCTGCTTGATCATGGAGTATTTATCACAAAATTTCGCGCAAAGGTACAAAAAAAAAATAACATACGCAAGTGCGCACGCATTTTTTACCAAAAAGAGTGCTTTTTATTTCATTTTTCATTTTTCATTTTTCATTTTTAACTATTTTTTATACCTTTGCAGCGAAAAAATGAAAAAAGCAGTTTTAATAGGTCTTTTAATGGTCGTACTGCCTCTGGCAGCAACGAACCAATATAGGTTGGCTTACCGGTTTGGCGGGGCCGCTTCGATGATGATGCCGGACGGCAAGGTCGATCAATGGATCCAACGACCTGTTTTGGGCGGGCAGTTTGCGGTGGAGTTCCTGCCAACCGGCAGATGGCATTGCCTGCAGCAATGGAACAACGCCTCCATCGGCGTCGGAGTCTTGTATCTCAACCTCGGCAACGACCGCTACTTAGGCTCGGCGATAGCCGCGTACGGATACATGAACCAGCCGTTTTATAACGGTAAACATTTCCGCATCGGTGTGCGCCCCGCTGTGGGGTTGGCAGCAGTGACCAAGACCTACCGGAACACACTTCCCGAAGGGGTCACCCCTTATTCCAAGGCGCGCGGGGACGACGGCAGACTGATTGCCAACTGGTCCATCGGTTCCATCCTCAATGCCTATCTGGCGATGGAACTGTACATGGATTTCCCGATCAAAGACGGCTGGGAGATCACCCTCAACGGCGGTTGGAGGCATATTTCCAACGGCTCGTTCATGCACCCGAACGCCGGGTATAACATGTTCGGCGGAGAGCTGGGAGTGAGATATAAGCCTACCCCCGACCCCTCCCTAAAGGGAAGGGAGGAGCCGAAACCCGATGTGCCGCGCAAGCTCTACGATGGTGTGGACAAACCCTGGGCGGTGGAGATCAGTGCCACGGGTTTTGCCAAACAGAACTACTATGCGGACAACAAGGACGGTCACCGTTTCTACGGCGTGGCGACTCTCAAAGCCGCAGCCTACTGGGTACCCGTGTCTATCTTCCGTCTCGGAGCAGGTATAGACGCTTTCTACGATGGTTATTATGCCGCCGTCAGTGATAAATACGCCGCAGCCAACCCCGGCGCGGCAGTCACCTATTTCGGCAAGACCTATCTGAAAGAAAGCAAGGTGGAGAACTGTTTCCGCGCGGGTATAAGCATACAGCCGGAGTTCATCATCGGTCGTCTCACGGCCGGCATTCACGTGGGATTTTATGTCTATGATCCGGTCAAGAACCTGGAGCCGTACGCGGAAGCCGAAGCCGCCGACAAAGCCGGGAAACCGCTCAACAGAGGTATTTTCTATTCTTATGATTTCACGAAAGCCAGCAATTATCAGGACGGTTGGTGCTACATGCAGTTCGTGCTGAAATACCATGTGCTGGACCATCTCTTTGTCCAACTCGGGCTTAAGACCCACGGCGTCCGCGCCGAGTTCATCGACTGCGGTCTCGGAGTCGCTTTCTAAAATGAATAGTTAAGCATTTATCAGCTGGTCTTCGATCAGATAGACATGCTCCATGGGAATTCCATGGTCGATCAGCTGTTTCCTGTCCGGGCGGAAGAGCGAGAAGAACTCCTTCGATGTCCCGCATAACTGCCGCGCCTGATGGTAGTTCTCATACGCCATCATCCTATCCCCGCGCATCAGCAGGCAGTGGGCGTAGTTGATATAATCCATCGGATTGCGGGACTCTCCGCGCAGTTTGTCCAGATACACTTTCTCCGCCAGATCGGGGTACTCCCACAGCGGATCTCTGTAACCGGCTTGGATCATGTGATACGCCAACCGCCGCTCGCGCTCGGTCGAGCCCTCGATGAGCAGACTGTACAGCCAGGAGTGAGGGATCAGCGGTATTACCATGGACAGATAGCCGTCATCTATGTGTCCGGGCATAATCTTCAGCACTTTCTCGTTCTGGATGAGCGAAAGGAGGAGTTCAAAGAGCCGGTCCGAACTGTCTTCCTCGTTTACGCCGTTGACAAACGCGTCCTGGAGCTGCGGGAAGAAATCTATGCGGTCGTCATACTGCACCAGCAGCAACATCGAATTGGCTGCTGACAGCCCTGCCGCCATCTCATTCTCCGCGGTCATCCCTTCTATCAGCGAGAGCATGGCGTCCTGTGAGAAACAATGCCTCAGGTTCTGGGTAAGGGCGGTAACGGCTACAAGAGCCAGTTCGGCACTTTCCTCGCGGTTAAGCAAAGAGTGGTACCACTCCAAGTCCTCGGGACGGAACCGCACACAATTGCTGAAATAATTCATCACCGAGTGCGCCGAATCTCCGTTAAAACCGTGCATGTCCGGCGATTGTCCGCGCAGCACACGCATCTCTGCATACACGGCATCGACCAGCCGGTACGCCTCGCCCGTCAGACGCGTCAGCTCACCCTCGTCATGAGGGTCATCCACATTGAGCCATCGGCTGAACAACGCACGGTGCCCCTGGAGAATGTTGTTATACGCCTCCTCATAAGGGTTATTCTCCCCTAACTCATTGAGCCACGAGCGCACCACCACCAGCGCGGTTTCGACCATGCACTCACTCAACGCCCGTTCCACTACTGCTATTTGTTCATCCAGTGTCTGTGCCATCCAATCTTCAAATGTCAAATCTCAAATGTCAAATGTCAAATCTCACATTTTATCAGGTAGTCATTCCGGCTCGGGCTGTTGCGGATAACCAGCTCCGCCAGGAAACCGGCAAGGAACAGCATACAACCCAAAATCATCATCAGGATAGCAATGTGGAAATACGGATTGACGCCTACCAGCATCGCCGGAACGCCGTGCGAGAGCGCATACAGCTTCATCCCGCCCACTACGATCACTGCCACCAAGCCGATGAAGAACATCAGACTGCCCACCAGCCCGAAGAAATGCATCGGCTGCTTGCCGAACTTATTGAGGAACCACAGCGTCAACAGATCCAGATAACCGTTCACGAAACGGTTGATGCCGAACTTGCTCACGCCGAACTCCCTCTTGCGGTGTTGTACCACCTTCTCGCCGATCTTCGTGAATCCGGCGTTCTTCGCCAGATAAGGGATATACCGGTGCATCTCGGAGAACACCTCAATGTTCTTCACCACCTCCTTGCGGTACGCCTTCAGACCGCAGTTCATGTCGTGCAGCTGAATACCCGTCACCTTGCGCGCAGTGGCGTTAAAGAGCTTCGACGGCAGGTTCTTTGTCAGCTTGTTGTCGTACCGCTTCTGCTTCCAGCCGGAGACGAGGTCGTAACCCTCCTCCGTGATCATCCGGTACAACTCGGGTATCTCGTCCGGGCTGTCCTGCAGGTCGGCATCCATGGTGATCACCACCTCGCCCTGAGCCGCCTTGAAGCCGCAGTACAACGCCGCGCTCTTGCCGTAGTTCCGCCGGAAACAGATCCCGTGAACAGGAGAACTTTCTACTTTCTGCTCTCCAACTTCTCTCAACTCTAAACTCTCAACTCTCAACTTTTCTATCACTTCCCACGACTCGTCCGTCGAGCCGTCATTGACGAAGATGACCTCATAGGAAAACTTGTTCTCCTTCATCACACGCGCTATCCATTCATACAGCTTGGGCAGCGACTCCGCCTCGTTATAAAGCGGTACTATTACTGATATATCCATATTCTTTTCATTTTTCATTCTTCATCTTTCATTTTCCGTTGCAAAAGTACTGCTTTTTTTTGACATATGCAAATATTTTTCATCTTTCATCTTTCATTTTTCACTTTTCTCTTGTGTATGTCATTATTTTTGTGCCTGCTTTTCAGCCCGCTGATATATCAAAATATGCAAAAATCAAAAATACTTTCTAATATATTTGTGTATTCCAAAAATTATTTGTAATTTTGCAGCGCAAAATCAAAACAAGAACACTATGAGTTACATGCAAATGGCACAATTAGACGTGCTCAACCTTGTGAAGGGCATTCAAACGGAAGGGGATTATATTGACTTCCGTAATATGCTTGCGCGCTATTTTGCAGACAAAGCGCAGAAACAAATAGATGCCCTTTGGGAGAATGGTAAGATTAATGAGCAGACCATTGAACAATGGGGTAACGAACGAATGAGAACTTTTTGAATTACTTCCGGCTGATTCGGATGATAACAAGTTTGTTGACTGTGCAGTAGCTTCCGATGCCGAATACATTGTAACAAATGACAAACACTTCAATCCATTAAAAGAAATTCCCTGGCCGAAGGTAGAGATTATTAAGATAGCAGAGTTTATTAAACTTATATAATTCTCGTCACTCACTGACGTTAAACACAGAGCCGACTTCACCGACAGCGTAAAAAAGCGGTGAGAAATATTGGAAAATATAAATTAATTATGGCGAAAGTTAAATCGGACACATTACAT
>CAMOGT010000016.1 GCA_946614295.1 uncultured Bacteroidales bacterium | reverse complement strand
CGCAGCGGTTAACCGCCGTCAGGCAGCAATGTTTGGTCCCTGCTACAGAGACGAGGTCGCGTTCGGCAAATGGATCGCAAGAACGATACCGCTACCGCTAAATCGTAAGTGCGACCATTGCCTCCGCTCTCCCCACAAATTAAAATTTGCGGGGACCCCAAAAAGGAAAGAACGGTAACGCGATAGGTGAAACGAGCACACTGCGGGCTGCAATTCCAAGTAAACCGATGTCTGAGCGCTGCTCGCGCGAGTCGGAGGGTAGGAAGCGAGAGAAGGACATGGTAACATGTACCTCGAGATTAATGATAGACGCCCGCAAGGGTACAGAACCCGGCTTACAGGCTTTGCTATCCCCTGCGGGAACCCTATAAGAGATTTGAGAATTTGAAGATTTGAAGATTCCGTGAAGAAGTTCTCCGATATTATACGATTTGTGCGCTACGATATGTGGCGGCGGACGGCTACCGAATACACCGGTTTTCTACAACGCATCGGTTTCACGATTATCCGCACCATCGCCCTCGTCATCCGCGGCTTCTCCAACAAAGGGCTGAACGACAAAGCCAAATCCCTTACTTTTTCCCTGATCTTTGCGATTGTCCCCATCTTAGCCATGATTTTAGCCGTGGCGCAAGGTTTCGGCATGGCGGATGTCATAGAGACGCAACTCAACCGCTCGTTCCTCGGCGAGACAGGCTTGGTGCCGGAGATCATGGAGATGGTGGAGCGGTATCTGGAGACGGCGCAGGGAGGACTGTTCATCGGCATCGGGTTGCTCATTCTGCTCTGGGCGATTTATTCGTTCTTTGAGTCGGTCGAATCCGCCTTCAACCAGATATGGAACGTACAGCGTTCGCGCTCTATTCTCCGGCAACTGACCACCTATATCGCCATCGTGGTGCTGGTACCCGTACTGATTGTTTGTTCGACGGGTATCAATATATTCGTACACTCGACGGTAGAGAACCTGCCGCATCTGTCCATGCTTCAACACCTCTCCCAGCAGAGCCGTTTCCAGTTTCTGCAGTTTGTGATGTGCTGGCTGTTCTTCACATGGATGTATGTTGCTATCCCGAACACGAAGGTTCGGTTGTTGCCTGCCATTGTTCCCGGCGTGCTGATGGGAACGCTCTTCCAGTTGCTGCAGATGTTGTCGGTCTATCTGATCGCCATGCTGAGCCGGACGAGTATCGTCTATGGTGCGTTTGCTACCCTACCGATCCTGATGACCATGTTGCAATACGCCAGTCTGCTGATCCTCATCGGCGCGGAGATGAGTTATGCCATACAGAACAACGAGGAATTTGAGTACGAGCACGACCTGAATAGTATGTCGCGGCGGTACAAGGATTTTATCATGCTCTATCTGCTGCACACCATCGTCAAGCGTTTTGAGGCAGACGAGGCTCCGCTCACGGCGCATGAGCTGGCAGTAAGAGACCATCTGCCGATCCGGCTGGTGAACCAACTGATGTCGCGATTGACGGAGACGGGCATTCTGCGCGAGGTATATGTAGAAGGCAAAGAGGAACGCACCTTCCAGCCGGCACTCGACACCCATAAGATCTCCGTAGGGATGGTCATCGACCGCATAGAGCAGCAAGGAACGGAGGAGTTTCTGCAATCCCCAAGCGAGGAGATGCAAGCCTTCTGGAACAGTTATATCCGGATAAAAGAAAACCACAAGACTCTGGACAGAGTGATGGTAGATGAGTTATGATTTGAAGATTTGAAGATTTGAAGATTTGAAGATTTGAAGATTTAAAATTTGAAAATTATTAATACCATGAGAAAGAATTTCTTTTTAGCAGCAGTGCTGCTCGTTAGCCAGATGATTAGCGCGGTGCCTAAGATCGAACAGGTGGAGCCGCTGTGTTGGTGGACGGAGATGAAGACTCCGCTGACCGTTATGTTCCACGGCGAAGATCTGAAAGACGCCCAAGTGAGTGTACAACAGGTAGTAGGCGGCAAAGTGATGCGCGGAGCGTGTCTGGGACTTGTACCCCGCAGCCAGCACAACGCCGAGAGCCCGAACTACCTATTCGTCGATTTCGGAGTTTTCCAGCCCGGTACATACCGTATTACCCTTAAGAAAGGCAAAAAGAAAGCGACCTACGACTATGTCATCGCCGAGCGCCGGATGGGCAGCCGCGAGCGGAAGAGTTTTGACGCCTCGGACGTAGTGTATCTGATCATGAGCGACCGGTTCGTGGATGGCGACGAAAGCAACAACTCCACTGCCAACACCCGCGAGAAAGCCGACAAGAGCAATGTGAACGGCCGTTTCGGCGGTGATATCCAAGGTATCATCAATAGTTTCGACCATATTCAGGAATTAGGTTGCACGGCTATCTGGCCCACACCGATGTTGGGCGACGACGAAGAGGCTTGGTCGTACCACGGCTATGCCTGCTCGGACTACTACCACATCGACCCGCGCTACGGCTCCAATTCGCAGTACGCACTGATGGTACAAGAGGCCCACAAGAGAGGACTCAAGATCCTCATGGACATGGTACCTAACCACTGCGGCGCGGCACACTGGTGGATAAAAGATCTGCCGTACCACGACTGGATCAACCAGTTCCCGGAGTTTACCAACACCAATAATGTTTTCACCGCCAACTATGATATCAATGCCTCGGAGTACGACCGCAAGCTCAGCAACCGCGGATGGTTCGACCACCCCATGCCGGATATGAACCTGGAGAACCCCGATCTGCTCAAATACTTCCAGCAATGGGCGATCTGGTGGGTTGAGTTCGCCGATCTGGACGGTCTGCGCGTGGACACCTATCCGTATATTGAGAAAATCCCAGGCAGCCAGTGGCTCAAAGCGATCCGCGAGGAATACCCGAACCTCAATATCGTAGGCGAGTGCTGGACGAGACCGGCTCCGGCTGTAGCGTACTGGCAGAGCGGGACGAAGAACTTCGACGGCTTTGACTCCAACCTGCCCTGCGTAATGGATTTCCCCGTAGAGGAAGCCATCCGTCAGGCATTGGAGAACGACGGCAACTACTGGGGCGGCGGTCTGACCAAGGTCTATGACGCGCTGACGATGGATTATATGTACGGAGACATCTACAATGTGCTGACTTTCCTCGGCAACCACGACATGAGCCGCATCCGCGATGCCGTGAAAGACAAAGATATCCGCCGCGTGAAGTTGGCGTACGTGTTGTTAGCTACGATGCGCGGTATTCCGCAAGTGCTGTATGGCGATGAGTATGCCATGATTTCTGCGAACAAAGAGGATGTAAACAATCACTCTTATCTTCGCGCACCGCTCCCGTTAGGAGACGAAGTCACCGAGGAGATGCAGAATATGTATGATTTCCAGAGCCGTTTGTTCAACTGGCGTAAGGACGAGCCGGTGCTGCATTACGGCAAAACGATGCATTTCCTGGCGCGGAACAACACCTATGCGTACTTCCGCTACAACGAGAAGGAAGCGGTGTTCGTATTCGCCAATGCATCCGAGGAGCCGCGTGTGATTCCGACTGCCACCTACAAGGAAATTCTCGGCCGGTACAACACCGTAGGATTCAACCCGCTGACCGGCGAACAGATTGACCTGAACCGCGAGGATATTGAGGTAAAGGGTCTGAGTACGATGATTGTGAAGTTGAGCAAATGATGAATCAAACATTACCTATTAGTAAGCGCTGCCCCCGATGCGGGGCAGCGTTCGTATGTCACCACGAGCGGCCGGAGATATGTCAGTGCGCAGGTGTGGTGCTCAACGAAAAAGCGCGCGCATACCTGCGCACGCATTATAAGGATTGTTTGTGTAGAACCTGTTTAATTAACCTCTCCCTAACCCTCCCCACAAGGGAGGGAACAGAGGATCAGTAGCATCAGTACAGATGCGTTGCAAAATGGAGTACCGAATCGGGGGCGTTGTTCAAGATATGAATGACGTCCTCTAACATTTCCTCGGGGTGCACTACCCCACGTTCCCAGAAGTTATTGGCACCGGAAGGCAAACGTTGCTTGCGCCAGTTATAGACGCGTCCTTCCTTGTACGCCTTGAACCAGGTATGTTTCTCATCCATCTGCGCCAGTTCCGCCAGACTATTTCCGCCGGCTCCGACCCAAACATCCGCGTCGTGGAAATAATGCAGCGTCTCCTCTATGGTGAGCGGAATAGAGGTTGCCCGCTCGTCCTCGTAGAAGGGGTAAGCGGCTCCGGCATCCTTGAAGAGATACGCCAGATAGTTCTTGCCGGACGGCACGTACCAGGTGCCGCGGAAGTTATTGCCTGACATAATAGACCGTTGCACTGCCCGACCGGCTTCGCCTGTAAGACCGCTTTCGCTGTAAGACCGTTCGTTGACACTCGCTGTAAGATAGAGATATTTTTGCTCTACCTCATTGAAGATCGAGTCGGCTTGCGGCAGTTTGCCGGTGAGTGCACCGAAGACGCGGATCCACTCGGCACGGGCAAGCGGCGTACCTTCCTGCCACTCGTTGATATACATCGTGAAGACACCGAGTTTCTCTATCCGCGCTGCCTCCAGATTATCGTACTGGCCGTAATTGACCGCCAAGAGAGCGTCCAAACCGGCTTGGAGCGTTCTCTCCGCAGATGGTTTCATGGAGTCGCCAAGGTCGATCTCCGTGCCTTTGACGGGCGTGTAGATGAGTTCGGGGTTGCAGACCGCCGCCAGATGATCCATTGCGTCGAGAGCATAGAGAAACCCCACCTGCACGGTACTCATCGTACCTAAGCGGTGTAACGGCTCCTTGACGCAGAGACGCTGGTAAGGCTGAAAGACCTCAACCACGACGCCGGTGTCCGTCTCGGTGATCTGAAAACCCGTGGCGTATTTGTTGCCCGCAGGCACACTACCCTGCTCCGCCGAGTGCTGTGCGCACCCGACGAAGCAAAGGAGTGTCAATAATATCGGTAAGAACCGTTTCATTAGAGCTCAGCACCAAGAATATTGAATACCTTCTCTCCACGGAGGATAACCACCTGACCATTGCGGATTACCTTAATAGTCTTGACTGCAGCGTTGGTGTTCTCTATGGCCTGCTCCATCGGAATCTGGGCGCGCGCCGGAACTACATAGCCTTCCGGTTTAGCAGCACCGAAATTATCCATAGCAAAGTACGAAGGAGTATTCAAACCATAATTACCAACGTCACTTCCTTCCATCGTAAATGTCAAGGCGTCAATCTCACCCAGTTCGCTGAGATCCACGTAGGTCCATGCCACTACATATTCGCCGTTGCTTGCCAAATCAACTTCGATGGTATCTACAGCCACATTATTCTTCAGACCAATACAATTCAGTGTCAGGTAGTCTGTCTGGTTGAAGCGGCTTGCCGGCAGAAAATCATTCGTAGTAATGGCACCAACGGTGTAAGGGGTGTTGGTAATAAAGAAACCTTTAACCGTTTGTGCTTCAAAGGAAATGGTGTCAGGGTTGTATGAATCTACATATACAACGGCATAATTATTCCCCTCGTATGCACCACCGGAAATTGAACGATAAGCTTCTGTGTAACCGGTTGAGGTAGTGGCTGTTTCGTTCGTTACGGTAGTAGCGGAGAATCCTCCCCAACTTGTCGCATAAGTCAGGAACGTGTAATCACCGCTTTGCCAAGCATACGTCGTTCCTGCGACAGGAGCATCTGCGCCCTGCCAGCAAGTGTCGGCTTTCGCTACATTTACACCTCCTTCCTCATTCTCGAAGGTAGCAACTTTTGTTTGTGCATACATGTTTACGGAAAGAAACATGCAAAGAACAAAGTAAATTCTTTTCATAAATCTTTTTGTTTTAAATTGTTAATAAATATTGGTTAATATAATTTGTTAATTATTGATATGTAAATCAATAGCTCCTGTAATCTCGGTACTGAGTTCGCCGGTGGCGGGGTTGGATTCATCTACCGCAGTGTAGATACGGACGAAATCTATGCATGGCAGTGAAATAGACTGACCGTCCGCATCTACAGCCCACGATATATCAAAACTTGTGCCTTCTATGTCTGTGTTGGGTTTGTTGTCCACATAGCCGTATTCGAGTATCCGTTGCACGTTCTGCCCGCCTATATTCTCGGTCAGCGGAGCTAATAATGCGCCCGTAAACGTGATGCTTTCCGCCTCTATCCATTGGGGATAATAGGGCTGTTTATGGAACGCATTGCGCACGGTGTCGCCCTCGCGGGTATAGGTCTTGGTGACTCGATGAAGGGTCGATGGGTTGTCGTATTCCGAGCCCTTCAGTTCATACCACGTGTCGTCCGGCATGCCGTTCTTGTTCTCATCGCGGCTTACGAGTACAATCCCCGGTTCGGAACTGCCGTAAGCCTCATTGCCGGTCATCCTGAATGCGTTACCGAGAATACGGAGGTCGTAGCCTTCTTTGTTCTCCACCGCGTGGTCAAAGCCAAAGGTAATGTACCCGCCCCACCCGCCGAGGCAGACCATTCCTCCGGCATTATTGGCGACAGCCTGTTCGCACTTATGGCACATAGTTTCTGCGTCATCGCCTTCCTCATACTTGGGAAGGAGGTTCACAAACTGTCCCATCGCCGGCACGTACTCATAGACACGCGAGATATACGGAGAGCGCTTGATTGTGTCCTGCGAGGTGGTGTCTCCGTGGAGCTCGTATGCCCCTGTGACACGACAGAGATGCCCGGGGATGTCGCCCGTCGAGGCACGCCAACGCTCCCGTCCGTCATAACTGTAACAATGCAGGATGCCGGAGGAGACATAGTTCTTGGCGTCCGTGATATAGAGCGCGTCGGAGGTAGCCAAAAGGCCGTACGGGTGCTCGAAAGCGGAGATGTCGATCGGTTGCTCCAACTCCGTGTAGTCAATGGTGGAGAACGCACGGAGCTTGTGCGACTCGCCGTCAATGATATACGCCGTGGAGCCGTGAATGGAGATGTTCAACGCCTTCACGGGTAGTACCGTAACAGTATTTGAGTGGTTCAAGATAGTCAGGTCGTTCTCTGCACATACCCACAGTTTTCCCCCTTCGTCGGGTCGGATGCGCTGAGGATTGGTGCCCACGGTGATTTTCTCCGTCTCGGTGAAGGAGGAGAGGTCAATGATGGAAACGGTGGAGTCGTGGCGGGAGGTGATATATCCGCCGGAGTTGACTACGTAGAGTCGGTCACCGAGGATACAGAGCTCGTCGGGCTGGTGCCCGACCTTGACCTCACGCGTGACGCGCAGGGTAGCAGTGTCGACCTCATAGACCGAACCAAGCATATCCGGATCGGCGACCGATCCTACATACGCACTGACATACATCTTATCGCCCTTGAAAGCGAGGTAGCGACAGTTAGGGAGGTCAATCTTACCTATATGGCGGGCTTGGAGATCCATGACCTCCACCTTGTGCGAGCAGTTGATGACGGCATAGAGCCTTCCGCCGTACCGCTGTATATCGTTGCCCACGTCGCCCAGTTCCTTCATCTGCGTGGGGTTCCGGGCACCATACCAGTTGGCGTAATACTCGCCGGTGTGGAGATTCATATAGTCCAGACGGGCTTTATTGGAGCCCATGTTGCCCTCGCAGAGCACGTACAGACCTCCCTCACGCACCTCGTCCGTGACATGCGTGCCGATGGTAGGATAGATCACTTCGTCGTGGCGGCACGACGAAATGAAAAATGAAAAATGAATAATGAAAAGTATTCCTAATATTTGACGGCTATGGTGCATCGTACGTTTTGTTTAGGCATCGGGTAGTTCTGAATGACTTCATAGTCCTGCCCGAGCAGGTTATTAATTTCCAGATTGGCTTTCAGCCACCAGCGTTTGATCCCCCACTCTCCGTAAAGCGAGAGATCATGCGTGTACCAGGGCTGCACGTAGTTATAGATGATGTTCTCCTGCTGGCTGTACCGCTCACCGACATAAATAAACGAGTAGTTGAGTCCGTAATGGTCGCCCCTTCGGCTCTGCCAGTCGAGCCCCACCACCACGCTTCCGCTGTGCTTGGGGATATACGGTATCTGGTGACCATAATAGGAGTCGGAGGAATTGGTGACATCGATCGCCCGCTGGTAGGTGTAGTTAAGCCTCGTGCGGAGTACAAACCGCAGCGGCAGGAAGAAAGACAAGTCTCCTTTGGCGTCCACGCCGTTGATCTTGACCGTACCGAGGTTGAGCATGGTCCATCGGAACTGCTGCCCCTTCGGATACGCGATGATCTTATCCGTCACGCGGTTGTAGTAGTAGGACGCCGATACATTCGCCGTCAGCCATGCATGGCTGACACTATAGGCGAGCTCGACGGAGTGCTGACGCGCCAACTCGGGGCGGAGATTGGCGTTGCCGAGGTCCGTGTAGTAGAGGTCGTTGAAAGTCGGGTACCGGTAGCTCTGCTTATAGAAGGCATTGAGCGCGAGGTCGATCTTCGGGTACGGCCGGAACGAGAAGAACACACCCGGGGTGAATTTAGGCTGATTGCTGATTACTGACTGCTGACGGCTGATTGAGGTCATGAGCACCGACGCCTGGAGACGCAGGTACTCCTTGATATTAAACGCCGTAGCGGCGGAGAGCCAATGGAAATGGCGGTCAAAACGCTCCTTGGAGTTATCGAGAAGCAGGTTTGTGCGGTCGAGGGCGTTGTACTGGTAGTCGTACGCCAGGGACAGATCCCACCAGTTGAATACCTGCACCTTGTTGGCAAACGAGAGGTACGCCTCCTGCTGCAGGTACTCGTTGTTAGAGGGCAGCAGGCGGGTGTCGTAGTTGCGGTAATGGGTGTAGTCGTTGGCGTACTTGAAGAGTACGCGCGTGCTCCAGCGGTTGAACCACTCGTCCTGCCACTGGCCCTGTACAAAGGTGTTTCTATCCCATAGGCGCTCGCCGTTACGCCACACATTATTGACGATTGCGCCGGGCACACCGCGCTCGGAGTAGTAGTTGTAGGCATGCACCCGCCAGAAGCCCGTCGTGCGGTAATAGTGGTGCAACCCGAGCTCCGTGCGGACGGCATTCACATCGCCGTTCTGACGGATAGCCGTCGTGTCATAAGCCGTCTCGCCGGTAGGCAGTACACGGCGGTAGCGGAACGGGTACTTGCCGTCCGAATAGACATACTCGGCATCGAGCGTCAGTGAGAGCGATTCCGTCAGTTTGACATCGACCCCCACGTTAGGATTGGCGAGGGCGAATGAGCCGAACCGCATCTTCGCACGCACGTGTACGCGCTCGCCCGCCTTAAAATAAGGTTTGCGCGTGACGAGATACACATTACCGGCTGCGCCGAACTCCCGTGCGGACTGGAAAATGTCGGATTTCTGGCCGTTGAAGAGAGCGATCTCCTCCATGTTGTCGAGCGAGAAACGCCCCAAGTCCACCTGCCCGTTCTGGGCGTTACCGAGCTGCACGCCGTTGTAATAGACCGCGGTGTGCTGGCTGCCCATGGAACGGATATTGATAGTCTTGATTCCGCCCACTCCGCCGTAGTCCTTGAGCTGTACGCCGGAGAAATAGCGCAATGCGTCCGCCACGGAGAGGGCACTCATCCGTTGGAGTTCCGCGCCCTTGAGCGTCTGCGGCACAATCACATCCTTGGTGAGGGCACGCGCCGTAACCTCGACCTCCTCGATGTGGAAGTCGCGGTACAGGGAATCGGTGTCTGCTTCGTCTTGGGCGAAGAGCGCGTGTGCACAGAGTGCCAGAACCAGTATGAGAGTTGTACGTCTTACCATTGTTCGTCCTGTTACAGGAGGACTATCAACTGCGCCGAGTGGAAGCGATCTGACTTAGGCGGGGAGCCATCACAGTAGCCTGTCTGTCCGGGATTTGCACCCGAGTTCTCTTACCACTTAGTGCTTGTTATTTTTTAGCGGGATCGGTTGTTAAATCAATTCCAAGTTTCTTAAATGTTCTCCAGTCCACTTCGTTGAGCATGACGGTAGAGTGCGCCTGGCAGCCCTTGAGCTGCGGGAGCGTGTCGAGTGCCTTGCGGCAGTTCTCCTCCTGGAGCGAGAGCACGGAGAGAGCCACGAGCACCTCATCGGTGTGCAGACGCGGGTTCTTGCCGTGGAGGAAAGAGATCTTCGTCTTCTGGATCGGACCGATATATTTCTCCGGGATAAGACGGACGGCATGGTCGATTCCTGCCAGTTCTTTCATTACATTGAGCAGGAGTGCAGCCGAAGAGCCCAAGAGCGGACCGGCTTCGGCAGTGATGATCTTTCCGTCCGGCAGTTCGATTGCCGCTGCGTGGTTAAACGAACCGTCGTGGAGCGCACCGGAGAGGGCGCGGCGTTCGCGGGCGGCTACCGTCGTACGGCGGATGGCGGTGGTGATACCCACCTGTTGCTGGAGAAGTGCCAGTTTCTTGATCTCCGCATCGTTGCACTTGCCGTTCGCCAAGTGGCAGAGCGCGCGGAAATACCGGCGGATGATCTCCTGCTTGCTCGCCTCACGCACAGCCTCGTCGTCGCTGATACAGAATCCCACCATGTTCACGCCCATGTCGGTAGGCGACTTATAGGGGTTCTCGCCGTAGATGGAGGTGAAGAGTGCGTCGAGCACCGGGTAAATCTCGATGTCGCGGTTGTAGTTGACAGCCGTTTTGTTGTATGCCTCCAGATGGAAGGGGTCGATCATATTGACATCATTGATGTCCGCCGTAGCTGCCTCGTACGCTACGTTGAGCGGGTGCTTGAGCGGGAGGTTCCAGACAGGGAACGTTTCGAACTTGGCGTACCCTGCCTCGCAACCGTGTTTCTGCTCGTTGTAGAGCTGGCTCAGACAGACCGCCATCTTTCCGCTGCCGGGACCGGGAGCCGTGACAATAACCAACGGACGGGTAGTCTCCACATAATCGTTCTTGCCGAAACCTTCATCCGAAGCAATCAGCTCCACGTTATGCGGGTAGCCCTCGATCGTATAATGGTAGTACACGCGTATGCCCTTGCGCTCCAAACGCTGGCGGTAGGCATCCGCCGAGCGCTGACCCGAGTAGTGGGTGATGACCACGGAGGAAACCATGAAACCGCGTTTCATGAACTCCTCACGCAGACGGAGTACGTCCTCGTCGTAGGTGATCCCTAAGTCCTGACGCACCTTGTTCCGCTCTATATCCTCCGCCGAGAGGACGATGAGGATCTCCAGCGAGTCGCGCAGCTGGGTTAACATCTGTAGTTTGCTATCCGGCATAAAGCCCGGTAACACACGGCTGGCGTGGAGATCGTCGAACAGTTTGCCGCCTAACTCGAGGTAAAGTTTGTTACCAAACTGACCAATACGCTCACGAATGTGCTCCGACTGAATACGGATGTACTTGTCGTTGTCAAAAGCAGTCATTGTAGTAATTATTAATCTTTATTTGTACCTTTCGATTCTTCGTCATCCTCGTCGTGGTGGTAGTAGTAATAGGAGCGGTACGCCTTGTCATCCTTGGCGAACTTACCATACAACTTACCATAGAGACGGCCGTATTTCTTGGACTTGGAGTTGGCGCCGCCGTAGCCATAGCCATAACCGCCGTAACCGCCGTAGCCGAAATGACCGTAGCCATAGCCGCCGTAACCACCGTAGCCGTAGCCGTAGCCGGAGCCGTAGGAATGGCGTCCCTCGGTCGGTATATCAGAGAGGACAAGTTGGACTTTCTCCGGGTTATCAACTACCTCTTGCATCTGTTCGAGGGTCTGCTTGCAGAACGATTTATTGGTCTGCATGCAGCGGATGACGAAGAGGCACATGTCGCTCTGCTCGATGATTGCGTAAGCGTCGGGCACAAGGCCAATAGGCGAGGTGTCGATGATGATGAAATCATAGTTTTCGCGGCAGCGGTTTATCGTGTCGCGCAGTTTGTCGGAGTGCACCAACTCACCCGGGTTGGGCGGGATCGTACCGGCGCGCACGAAATCAAAACCGAACGGCGTGTTGCGTACATAGACATCTTCTTCCTCGCAATCACCGATCAGGTAGTTGGACACACCCAGACCGTTCTCCAGACCGAGTTTGGTATGGATATTCGGCTTACGGAGGTCGAGATCGACGAGCAACACTTTCTTACCGGTCATAGCATAAAGAGCCGCGAGGTTGGTAGAGAGGAAAGTCTTACCGTCGCCGGACTCGGTAGAGGTGACGCAGATGACCATCTTCTCCTTACGTCTGAGCACGAACTCAATACGCGTACGAATAGCCCGCAGCATCTCCGCATACGACGAACGGGGCGAAGCGCGCACGAGAGTCGGGTTCTGGTTGCGGGCATGACGGAGCGTGCCAATCAGACGGAACTTCTTGAGTTTCACCACGTCCTTTGGGGAACGTATCTTATTGTTGAGCAGCTCGCTGAGAATGATCAGTAATGCCGGGATCAGGAGACCGATCAGAAGGTAGGTGGTGGTCGTCTTCTTCTTCACATTGGCATTCATGATTCCCGTGGTACGGGCTTTGTCCATGATGCTGTTATCCGGCGTGTTGGAGGCTTTCTGGATCTCCGCCTCGGCGCGTTTCTGCAGGAAGAAAGTATAGTAGTTATCGTCAATGCGGTAGTTACGCTCGATGGCTACCATCTGCAGTTCTTTTTCCGGCAGTTGCTTGATGGCTTTCTCCACTTCCTCGTTACGGCGCTTGAGGTCGGCTTTCTCGATCTCAAGGCTCGCGCGCATGGAGGTCACTACCTCCTCGATGGCGGTCTTGACATTCTCTATATCCTTGGTGTAACGCGCGTAGTACACGTTCTTCTCCGTCAGTTCGCCGCGTTGGATACGCAGGTCGTTGAGTTGCTGCACGAGACCCATGAGCATCGGTTCGTTGATGCCCATCGTGGTCGGCGCAATGACGGCTCCGTTCTCTATGTTCTGATGGATATAGGAGATGAGGTAATCGAAATAAGTCTCCTTCAGACGAAGTTCCATCGCCTGCTGGTCATAGCCGGCTACGAGGCTCATGAGTTGTCCGGCATAAGAGTTGACATCCACGAACTTGTTTTCCTGGCGGAAGTCCGTCATGGCTCCTTCACTCACTTGGAGCGATGATTGAAGGTTCTTCAACTGCTCGTTGATGAACCGGATCGAGTTCTCTGCTACCGCATTCTTCTGCTCCAGGTTCTGGAGAAGGTATATATCCGCCAGTTTGTCGATAAACTCACAGTCACGTTGCGGCGTCTCACTCGTCAGCGATAGGGCGAGCACGGTCGATCCCTCGGTCACGAAACTGAGTCCCAGCCGGCTCCTAAACTCATCCACGAGCGACTCGTGCGTACGGAAGCGGAAATAAATCTTCCCGCTGTTGATCATCAGTTCGGTCGGCCAGATGGTGATATCGAAGAGCGAACAATGAACCGGCTCTCCGTACCGCGCATCCAGTTCCAGCGGTTGGTTTTCCTCCGTAGAGGAGATGTGCATCGTGCCGTCCTCCTTGAACGATAACTGATATAAAGGACCGTACGCGCGTGGGTCCACACGCGTATAATCAATTATTACCGGTGTCTGGCGATAGAGTTGGCGGGTTTTGAACCGTCCCTGGGTGATATACTCCACGTTGAGGAACGGAAGGGAGTCCACTACCCTGCTCATCAGGTCGTAGGAATCGAGCATGATCATCTGGTTGTTAACGTTCTTATACCCCGCATCGACTCCGAATCCCTGCATCAAGACGGAACCGCCGCCGTAGGCAGCACTTTCCTTGATGACGATTCTGCCTTCCGAGTAATAAGAGGCGATCCAACGTCTGTTCTTGAGCATAGCCAGACCCAACGCGATTGCTAATGCAATGACGAACAGGTACCAATAGTGCAGGAACGTGAAGAGCCACTCCAGGGGGTTGAAGTTCACCGAACTGTCATCCTCGTCATCGTTGTTCTGCTGAGGGTCCGCCTGGTAATACTGCTGGTTGCCACCGGCCTGATAGTAATACTGCTGGTTGCCTCCGGGCTGGTAATAGTTATTGTTGCCTCCCGGCGTATAATATTGCTTGTTGTTATCCATAATCTATTTATCTGTACAAGAGTGCCACATAGTTCAATACCGTGGTCAGGAGTGCTACCGAACTGGTGATCAGACTGATGAAGCCCGCGTAGTTCTGAACGGTGTAGAAGCTGTTCTTCGCCCGCGCTACGTAGATTACGTCGTTGGGATAGACGTAGTAGTACTTGGAGTCGATGATCGAGTTGGTACGCATATCGAACTCCAGTATCTCGGGGTCCTGCCCATCTTTGGTAGGACGGATGATACGTATGTGACGCCTGTCGCCACTGTTCATTACGTCGCCGGTCATCGCGAGCGCCTGGAAGATATTCATCTTCTCCTTATATACATAGTAGTGCCCGGCGTTGGCGTCACCGACGACGGAGAAATACTTGTTGTACATCGCCACTTTCACATCCGCGTCGGGGATGATCTCACGGAAGGCGGCGCGGATGGTGTCCTGCGCCTCTATCTCCGTCAGTCCCTCAATCTTGATGGGCGGGAGGAACGGCAGGTCGATCGTTCCGTCCTCATGCACGCGGTAGGAGTTCGCATAGTTGGTTCCCATGGAGGCGTTGTTGGTACCGAGCATCTTGGTTATGCTCTGGTCCATCGTAATCAGACGGTAGATTATCTCGTCGTTGACATGAATACGGTACGGCTGGTACGGAACGGAGTCATATACCGGCAGTTTGTTCATCTTCGTCGGCTCTTGCAGATAACCGATCACGCGGTGACTGTAACAGCTTGACATCAGGACCGTCACAAGGGTCAATATAAGGATATATAGCTTTTTCATTTGATCTCCCCTCCTCCGGTTGTGCCGTTTTTATTACCGTAATACTTGTTCACGTGCTTGATACCCGTCTGTACGATCGAGTAGATGAAGACGCCGAACGAGATTGTCGCCGCCGTAACTCCGATGACGGTTGACACATGGTTGATACCAAAGCTGTAACCCGGTATCTGGCGGATGTAGATGATGTCGTTGGGCTCGATGTAGTAGAACTCCGAGTTGACAATATCTTCCGATCGCGCATCGAAAGTCTTGATGGTAGTCTTGCCGTCTTTCTCGCGCACTAACTTGATCTCCTTGCGGCTGTTGAACTCGCCGAGGTCGCCGATCATGGCGAGCGCCTCGAAGATGGTCATCTTCTCCTTGTTGATCATGTACCGTCCGCTCTGGGCGCCCACGACGGAGAAGGAGCGGTTGACAACCGTCACCTCGACCGAGATAGTGGCGTAGCCCGGAATCTCCTGAAGCAACGTACTGAGTTCCTTCTCCAGCTGGTGTTTCACCTCGCGGGTCGTCTTGCCGCGCACGTACTGCTTGCCGATCGTCGGAAAATCGATGTTTCCCTCCTCGTCCACGAGGTAGGTGTACAGGTCGTAGGAGCCGCCCATGGAGCCCTGACTCATCTGATTACGCATCTGCGAGGCGTTCGTACCGCCGGCGTTGTACATCTTCTGGATATCCTCGTTGAGCGAATAGACATACACGTAGAGGCGGTCGCCTATACGGATCTCGTAGTCCTGGAACATCAATGTGTCCGCATACGAGGGGATATACTTGTCCGGCTTCTGCATATAGTTCACTTTCCGCGCCGTGACACACGACGAGAGCAGAAAGCCCGCTATCGACAGAATTAATAAGTATTTGAGTTTAGTATTCATACATTCCGCATGGTTTCTTGCTCCGGTTCTTATCCCCACAGGGGGAACGATTGCTTCTAAACCGGTCATCGCTTTTCGTCCCATCCGAAGGGGTGTTTGGCTAATGGCAGTTTGGCGAGGGGGTGGTAGTCGCCCACGAGTCCGATCGGCTCGGCGTGACGGATCTCGGCGACCGTCTCGATGCACGGACGCGCCTCGGCGATACGGAAACCGTTGCCGGCGAGGATCTGCTTGTAACTCTCCGTGTGGAGCTCCGTGAAGCCGGCGGAGAACTCAAACTCCTCTCCGTCGATAGAGAGCGTGCGGTAGGTGCGTTTCTCACCCTGCACGGCGTTCGGCGGCAGGCATTGCGCGTTAATAGAGAGGAAATAACGCACGCGCGCCCTTTCCAACTCCAGATAACCCGCCACACGGTCGAACGACATGACGTGAACGATGTTTTTCTTCACCGGTCCGAAGACCCACTGCAACATGTCGTAGAAATGCACGCCGATGTTGGTTGCTATACCGCCGGACTTGTGCACATCGCCTTTCCACGACGCGTAGTACCAGTTGCCGCGGGAGGTTATATAGGTCAGATCGACATCGTAGATTTTGTCTTTCGGTCCCTTGTCCACTTTCTCCTTGAGCGCGCGGATCTTGTCGTGCAGACGGAGTTGGAGAATAGTATAAGCCTTGTGTCCCGTCTCTTTCTCCAGTTCCACGAGGTTGTCGATGTTATAGGGGTTGAGCACCAGCGGCTTCTCGCAGATCACGTCGCAGCCCAGCCTCAGCCCGTAACGGATGAAGGCATCGTGGGTGTAGTTCGGCGTACAGATAGAGAGCCAGTGGAGCGGGTTGTCGGTACGCATCTGCTTGGAGCAGAA
>CAMOGT010000015.1 GCA_946614295.1 uncultured Bacteroidales bacterium | reverse complement strand
TGACGATATGCAGGGCATCGGCGGGCACGGGAAAGACGTACACGCTGGCGGCGTATTACGTGGGGTTGCTGTTGTCGGGCGAGGACTACCGCTCGATTCTCGCTATCACTTTTACGAACAAGGCGACGGCGGAGATGAGCGAGCGTATCATCGGTTACCTGCACGGCATAGCGGAAGGCGGCGAGAGCGCGTTCCTGGAGTACACACGTTCGTTCATGGTCCGCGACGCGGGTGCGCCGGAGAGCTTGCTGCGTGCACGCGCCGGCGAGTGTTTCCGGAAAATGCTGTTAGACTATGACAATGTGCAGGTGCAGACGATAGACTCGTTTCTGCAGAGTCTGCTCTCGGGTCTGGCGGGCGTGCTGCGCGTCGGGGCAGGGCAGAGTACGGAGCTGGATGTCGATCATGTGATAAGGACGGCTGTGGATGAGTTACTGAGCACCGAGATGACGGCGGCGGACAAGGAGATATTGGAGGATTACATGCTGCTCAAACTGGATCAGGAGAGCCAATGGGATGTACGCGGCAGTCTGGTGGCGATGGTCAAAGAGCTGTACAACGAGTCGGTGCAGATGTTAGACGCGGAGGGAAAGATCCTCTTTGACGCCAAGGCGATCCAACGCCGCCGTGAGCAGGTGGAGCAGAAGTGGGAGAACGACGAGCGGGTGAAGGAGTTGAAGGCGGTCTTGGATACATGCAAGATGCAGTATGAGGGCTATAACCGCTATTCCAAAGCGGCGTACGAGCGGCTGAGCAGGTCCGTGGAGAAGCCGGAGAAAGTGTCCGCCAAGGACCGTTTCCGCGGGGTGACGGGCAAGTTCTGCAGCACGGAGGAGATGGCGCAGGCAACGGCGATTGCCGAGGAGCTGGCAAAGACGTACAACACGCTCTTCCTAACAGTCAAGTTCAGCAGGGACCAAGAGCTGATGGCTTCGCTGCAGGCTATTATCCTGCGTGATTTGGCGGAAGCGAACAGTGCGCTGTTAGCCCGTACGGCAAGCACGCTGAGCAAAGCGCTGAAGACAGGAGACGCGGATTTTATTCTGGAGAAAGCAGGCATCCGCTACAAGCACGTGCTGATCGATGAGTTTCAGGACACGAGCCGGCTTCAGTGGAGCGTAATAGAACAGTTGCTGCGCGACGTACTCGCCGGCTCGGGCAACACGCTGCTGATTGTGGGGGACATCAAACAGTCCATCTACCGCTGGCGCAACGGCGACTGGCATATCATGGAAGAATTAAAGGACGAAAGTAGAAAGGTTAGAGGCAAAGGGAGCATCAATGAGCGGTTCACCTCACTGACGCGGAATTTCCGAAGCAGCGAAGAGGTGGTGAAATTCAATCTGGCGCTGTTTGACTATATTACGAATGACGAATTACGAATTACGAATGACGAATTAGGAAAATTGGCGGAACGGATATACGGCGAGGGATACAAACCGGAGAATCTGGAGCATTTCTATCAGGCGGACAAGAAGCGGGGCGGTTATGTGCGGTTCAAGGCGTTCCCGAACGCGAAGGACGACGAGTTGGCGGCGGATATGTTCGAACAGATGGAGGCGTTGCTGCAGAAAGGCGTGCGGGCGGAGGATATGATGGTACTGGTGCGGTTCCGGTCAGAGGCAGTCGCCATCACCGACATGAAAGCCGAGTTGGACGAGGCGCAGTTCCCGCTGCTGACGAAGACGGCGGTAGTGTCGGCAGACAGTTTCCAACTCGACGCCTCGGCAGACGTGCAACTCATCATCGCGGCGCTGCGATACCTGGTGCACGGCGATGAAGTAGCAGGGAGGATGGTGAATAATGACGAATTAAAAATTACGAATGACGAATTAAAAATCAACGCCAAGACGCCGCTGTATGAGGCGGTGAGCGAGCTGGTGCGCGTGCTGCTGACGGACGAGAACGGACAGTATAAAGGCACCGAGACGGCGTACCTCAACTCCTTATTAGACCGCACGCGCGAGTACGTGGGTGCGTACGGGAGTTCGATTGAGGATTTTCTCGTTTACTGGGACGACACGATGCACGCCAAACCGATTCCTGTGACCGCTGCGAACGCCATCCAAATCATGACCGTTCATGCGAGCAAGGGTCTGCAGACGCAGACGCTCTTCGTGCCTTTCTGCCACTGGGAGAAAGAGGACGGAAGGCATAAACCCAAAGTGTGGTGCGAGGTGTCCAGGCGGATTGACGAGCGGGGTGACTACGTGCCGGTGCTCTACGGAGCCGAGATGGCGGACTCCGACTACGCAGCGGAGTATACGGAGGAACAGACGAACCTGCGGATCGACAACCTGAACATGCTCTACGTAGCACTGACGAGAGCCGAGGACAACCTGTTTGTAAACACCTCCTATTCGGTGACGAAAGACGGCAAACGCGGCGCGTGCAACCATGTGGGCAAGTATCTGCTGGATTTCGCCGGAGAGGAAGGATACGAGGCAGGGAAAGTGAAAATTAAAAATTACGAATTAAAAATTACGAATGACGAATTGATGGCAGAGTTGTGGGCGAACAGTGACCACGTGCGGTTTGTGCAATCGCAGGAAGGTGCGCTATACACGGACTACGGCGACGAGGCGTACCGGCGCGTGGCGCGGATGGACGAAGGCACGCTCTGCCACGAGATTTTCGCGCATATCCGCAAAGCCGATGAGTTAGAGGCTGTGCTGGACGATTTCGAGACCCGCGGAGAGATCAGTTCCCAGGAGAAAAGAGAGGAACTGAGAAATCTGATTTCCTCGGCGTGGGAAGGCAGTCCGAAGATGCGGGACTGGTTTACCAAACCCTGGGAATTGCGGCTCGAGGAGGCAATATACACGGACCACCGCGAGTTGCGTCCCGACCGTGTGATGATCAATCCCGAGACGAACGAGGCCGTCGTGCTGGATTACAAGTTCGGCGGATGGGACGACCATTACCTGACCCAGGTGCGCGAATACATGGAGGCGCTGCGGCGGATGGGGCATAGCCCTGTGCGCGGCTATCTGTGGTTCGCCCGTAAAAACGAATTAAGAGAAGTACATGGATAGTTTCTTGAGAACAACGGCGGAATCGATCTTGGAGAGTATCGATTGGCAACAGTTACAGCACACGACGCTTGTGCTGCCGTCTCACCGTGCAGGGTTAGTGCTGAAGGACGAGTTGCTGCGGCTGCAACAGGAACAACACGCGCAAGCCGTCTGGGCGCCGCGGGTTCAGACCCTCACGCAGTTGCAGGACGAGCTCTCGCCGCTGTATCCGGAGGACGAACTGTTCACCGTGCTGCGGTTGTACAAACTTTATAGGCAGTCAGCAGTCAGCAGTCGGCCGTCAGAGGAGCCGATGCCGCTTGATCTCTTCTACGGCTGGGGCAGGCAGATGGTGACCGATTTTACGAACGTGGACGCGTCCATGCCTGCAGCCGAAGTGCCGAATTTCTTTGACAATACTATCGCCGCACATGAATTGGAGCAGTGGAAACTGGACGAAGAGATCGAGTCCCGGCTCAAAGCGCTCTTTCGCGAGGACCAGGCTACGTACAGCGAAGACTCCGTGAGAGCCCGATACGAGGTGCTCTGGCGGCAGTTGTATGTGCTGTACAAGGGTCTGCGCGCAGAGATGGAGGCGGAGCAAAAAGGTTATCCGGGACTCAGGCAGAGAGCCGTGATCGAGCACTGGGAGGACGAGGAGACACAGGAGAAAATAAAGGGAAGAACGTATATCTTCGTGGGCTTTAACTACCTGCTGCCGGTAGAGCGCGAGTTGATGATGCGGCTCCGTGACCAAGGGCAGGCACAGTTCTATTGGGACTACGTGCCGGATTTTGAGACCAACACCAAAGCGTTCTCGTTCGCCCGACTGAACAGCGGCATCTTAGGCGATAGCGGAAAGCACGAGACGCGGAACGGCAAGATGCGGGTGGCGGTGGTGAGTTGTGCGTCCAAAGAGGCGCAGGCGCAGTACGTACACCGATGGCTGGAGGAGAACTACACGGCGAAGGGACAGAAAGTGGGTGTCGTAATCTGCGACGAGACGATGTTAGAGCCTGTGATTTACGCCCTGCCGGCGATCACCTTAAAGGGACAGGAAACACCCGAACCGGTGAATATCACCAAGGGTTTTCCGCTCCGTAATACGGCAGTCTATGCCCGCGTGGTGGCGTGGCTGTACGACAAGGCACGCGGCAAAGCCGAAGAGGTCGTCGGGCCCGGGATCATGGAGGAGTTGGTGAAGGCGGTGTTTGAAGAGACGGCAGCAGAGCAGCCCGCGGAGGACAGCCAAGACCTCACATGGCGTGAGTTATTGGTGTTAGAGTCCGAATACCAGGTGCATAAAATCATCAACCAGATGCGGCTCGTTCTCGCTACCGGTTTAGGGAATGTACCGTTCACACTCAAACTGCTGAGGATGCTGATGCGCAGGGCGATGGAGGCGGTCTCCATGCCTTTCCACGGCGAGCCGGTGACGGATATGCAGGTAATGGGAGTGCTGGAGACACGACTGCTGGATTTTGACAGGCTACTGCTATTGAACGTGGACGAGGGAATCCTGCCGCAACGTCAGGCGGATATCAGTTTTATACCTTTCTACCTGCGCAAGACCTACCACATGCAGACCCCGGACGAGCGTGCTACGGTCTATGCCTACAACTTCTTCCGGCTGCTGAGCCGCTCGGGTCACACGACGCTGCTATACGGTCAGCCGGACACGATAGGCGGGAGCAGAGGCATGTCGCGGTTCATCATGCAGATCCTCTATTCGGACGAGTTCGAGGTGACGCGCGGCGTGCTGCAAGAGCCGAACGCGGTGCAGGCTTTCACACCTGTCGAACCCCGCAAAGAGTCGCTCGCTTCGATGGGCAGGCTGCGCCTCTCGCCCAGTGCGTTGAATACGTATATATCCTGCCCGAGGTCGTTCTACCACCAATATATAGAGGGGCTGAAACGACCGGAGAAGAAAGAGGACGGACCGTTCGAGAGCAACACGATGGGATCGTTCGTACATCACGCGATGGAGTATATCTACACCCGTTTCATGCACTGCGACAACACCGCTCCGGTGAAGGTTACGCCCGAAGCGATTGAGGCAGTCCGTACCGACGAAGAGAAGATGCAAGAGGCGCTCATGGCGGCGTACCAGGCGATGAACGACGAGTGGCGCGAGGACTATCCGGAGGAGACGGAGGATCATTACCTGCCGGAGCGGCACGTGGCGGAAAACGTGATTATTAAAGGCTACGTGCGGAATATCCTGGAACGCGACCGCGAGGATGCAAGAAAAGGTCTGCAAATCTATCTCCTGGAGCAGCCACGGTACTTCCCCGTGGAGGTTGAAGGCGTGGGCGAAGTGCAGACTGGCGGTACAATCGACCGTCTGGATATATACGGCGAGGAAGGGAACGAGACGCTCCGCGTGGTGGATTACAAATCCGGCGGTTACAACGACCTGACGCACACGCAGAAGATGTCCGCCGGCTGGGATGAACTGATGGCGGGCGAGGACAAGGGCTACATGCGCCAGACGATGATCTACAGCCACGCGGTGATGAGAGCCGACAAGACGGGGCTGCCGATAGAACCGAACCTGTTCTTCTGCCGTCGCAAACTGACAGGAATAGTGACAACCATAGATGTAGAGAATGATACGGTGCACGACTACCGCGCGGTAGCGAGTGAGTTCTACGAGGCACTACAGCAAAAACTCAAGGAGGTGATGACCGCCACCGAGTACCCGCAGTGCGAGGAGAGCAAGTGTCCGTCGTTCTGTCCGTTCTTCACCCTCTGCGGACGTAAAGTAAAAGAATTCTAACGATTATGACGAAACAATACTACCAAGTCGCCGGACATGTGTTCGGCATCGAGGCCGAAGAGAAATATCTCCAAAGGCTGTCCAACTACGCTCCTTTCAGGATAGAACCGAGTGCTCCAACACCGCTCTTCATCATCCGCGCGAGCGAAGAAGCAATCCCTTCTACGGAAGGGTGGGAGCACCTCTATACCGATAGCTCGGACGCCGATATGCCGCGCATAGAGATGTACCACCGCGAGGGTGAATGGTTCTTTGCGGTGTCAATGAGCCGTGAAGGCGAGATCGTCAGTGCAATGGTCTGCAGCGGGGATTGGCGGGAAGTCCGACTGTACCTGCGGGACGAGAGTGCGCGGTTTGCGATAGACAATGCCGCGATGCTTACATTCGCTTTTGCTACGGCGGATAAAAAGACCCTTCTTTTCCATTCGTCCGTGACGGTACGCGGCGGAAAAGGGTATATGTTCCTCGGGCATTCGGGTACCGGGAAGAGCACCCACTCGCAGCAGTGGAAAGCGGCGTTTGAGGATGCCACGCTGCTCAACGACGACAACCCTGCGGTGCGTATCGACGGGGCAGGGCAGGTAACGGTCTATGGCACGCCGTGGTCGGGAAAGACGCCGTGCTACAAGAACGAAAGCGCACCGGTAGCGGCGCTCGTGCAGTTAGCCCAAGCGCCGCATAATGAGATATCCAAACTGAGAATGTCACAGGCGTACCCGTATATCTTAGCCTCCGTGAGCGGGCTGAAGATTCGCCCGGATATGATGGATCGGCTCTACGAGACGATTGCGCAGCTGTTGGAGACTACGCCGGTGTACCGGTTGGAATGTCTGCCGAATCCGGACGCGGCACGGTTATGCGCTCAAATGTGTTCACTTTAGCCTTGTTGTACGGACAGGATACTTTGATGTAGTTCTCCGTAAATCCGTACATGAGTCCGTCGGCTTTCTTTGCCTCCCATAGAACGGTAGCTTCGTAGCCCTCGTGGGCGCGGTAGAACGCTTCTGTCTTCGCTGCCGAGATGGCGTGGAGCTGTTTGCTGCGGCGCTCCCGCTCGCGTTGCGGCACAACGATCAGATCCATCTCCAACATCCTTGTGTTCGCGCGCTCCGAATAGGTGAAGACGTGCAGCTGGCTCACATCCAGCGAGCTGATAAAATCAACGTACTCCGCCCAGCACTCTTCCGTCTCGCCGCGAACTCCCACCATACAATCCACGCCGATGAAGGCGTGCGGCATGAGAGACTTGATATGCGCCACGCGTTCGGCAAACAGTTCGCGTGTATATCGCCGTCCCATGATCTTGAGAACGGTGTTACTACCGCTCTGGAGAGGTATATGGAAATGCGGCGCAAAATGGCGGCTGGCAGCTACAAAATCAATAATTTCGTCGCTCAGCAGGTTGGGTTCGCAACTGGATATACGGATCCTAAAATCGCCCTCAATACCATCCAGCGCGCGGAGCAGGTCGATGAAGTGCTCGTTGGTGGACCGCCCGAAATCACCGATGTTTACACCGCTCAGAATAATCTCCTTTGCTCCGCCGGAAAGTGCCTCTCGGGCTTCTTTTACCAGCGATTCGATGGACGGGTTGCGGCTCTTGCCGCGCGCCAGAGGAATGGTGCAATAGGAGCAGAAATAGTTGCAGCCGTCCTGTACCTTGAGGAAGCACCGCGTGCGGTCGTCCTTGCTGTATGCCCCGTAGAAATCATCGATCTCGCGGATGGGGGAGAGATGGATTGCTGATTGCTGATTGCTGATTGCTGATTGCTGATTAGCCTCCAGTTTATCGATGAAAGCCGGGAGGTTGAATTTCTCGTTCTGACCAAGGACATAATCCACTCCCTCTATGTGTGCTATCTCTTCGGGCTTGAGTTGCGCATAGCAGCCCGTGACGATGAGAATAGCCTTCGGGTTATTGCGGCGGATGCGATGGATCATCTGGCGGTCCTTATGGTCCGCGGCGTCCGTGACGGAACAGGTGTTGATGACGCATATATCCGCCTCCTCGCCTTGCTTGGCGCGCGTGTGGCCACGCTCCAAGAGCGCCTTACCCAAGGCGCTGGACTCTGCAAAATTGAGTTTGCATCCTAATGTGGTAAAAGCTATCTTCATCTCCGTCTGTCTAACAGCCATTCTACCGAATGGCGGTAAATCTTGTCAAAATCCATGACAGCCTCCAGCGGGAACGCATATACCAGCGTTCTGCCGGGTTGCCCGATAGCAGCCGTGCAACGCATATCCTCGTAAGTCGCCATCTTCACGGCCTCAGTGTCCGTTGCTTTGAGTGCTTCCGGATGAGCGGTGAAGAGCTGGTCCGGGTTAGGCTCCAGGTATAGGTGGTACATCCTGTGCCGTGGCGTGGAGACCCTTCCGGAGCGCGTAGCCTGTGCGGCATAATACGTAGCGTGGAATTGTGTCTTAGCCCAAGCGGGATCGATCGCGCTGAAGTGATCGGTGCTCATGAGCAGCCGTCCGCCTTGCGCCAGATAGCCGCTTAGCAGCATTTGTGTAAGGGCGTTCAGCGGTTGTCTGTTCCTTCCGCAGACATAGTCAATCATCGTGAAATGCGAGGTGGTATCCCTAAGGCAGTCCTCCAAGAATGCCGCCGTGCAACTCCCGTAGCTGATATGCATCTTGCGTAACTCGCGTCCGTGCTGGAAGGCGTAGTCACGGGTGTTGCCGATGGTCAGTTGGCCTGAGTGATCGCGGTAGCAGGAACCCCAGCCGCAGTTATCATCGTTCTTCCACTCATCTGTGCGGTTGTAGTTCCATTGCTGACCTATATAGGCGCAGGAGAACTCGTCCTCGCAGGCATAAGTGCCCGGCACTATTCCTGCAAAGGTGGAGTCGGCGAACCATTCCGGTCCGTACACCTCGTCAAACCCATCTACCACCAGCGCCATCGTCGTCTCGTCACGGTCGCTTAGATAGGCGCTGACAATCGGGCTGCGCATACTCAAACCGCCTTCGTTGCCGGCTACTATATAGCAGGAATAGAGTACTCCGTGCTCCAGCGTGAGTTTAAGCCGGGTCGCGTTCTCCACCTGCTGTACATCCCATTCGCCATCGTTGGCACGGGTGTAAATCATATAATAAGTAGGTGCAGCGCTTTGCTCGAGTGTGTCCGTAGCAGGAGCCCATTGCAACAGTCCGTCCGGATGGAGAGCCACCTGCTTCACCGGTAGCGGTTGAACGATGGCGTTCGGACCGTTGAAATACCTCAGAATACCCTTATAGACAGCGCGCGCGGCAGCAAAACGGAAAGCCGGATTGAGACCGTACCGCATATCTGCCATGTTCTTATGAGAAAGCAACTCCAGAATGATACTCGGTACCACGGGTACGCGCGTCTCGCAGTAGTTCGCCTCTTTGAGCTGGCGGCGCGTCCACTCGGGTGCCCAGCGCGTCAGATCCTCCGTAACGGTCGTCTGAATCCAGTCGGCTAAGTTCCGATTGACCTTCTCGCGGTCCCGACCGTCCCGCAGTACGGTTTTCCCTTCATCGTCACGGGCGGTGTATATGGCGAGTGTGCCGGCGATTGTGGAGTCGTTGCCACTATCCAGGCCGTCGGTATGCAGCGCGAGGCAAAGGTCAGGAGCGTTTTCCAGACTATTGACCCACATACCCCGGCATTTCATATCGTCCTTGTATTCGTTTCCTTGGTATAGGTCCCAGAGGGTAGAGTCCTCGCCTTGGCCGGCGAGCCAATACCGCGCGCCCTCAGTCCATTTGGGCATACCCGAGACGCCTAACTCCTGCTCGTCCAGTCCTGCACGAGGGGAGAGCACGGTGGCGCCGGCGTTCTCTAACATCTGTTTGATGAGCCGCACGTACTCCTGCGAATAGAGATCCTCGACAGTTGTCCAGAGTGTGGCACGCTGCCAGATCCATTCGTCCCGCTCGCGGTTGAAATAAAGACCATGAGAGGGATAAACCACTACCGTGCGGTCGGTCAGATCTTTCTCTTTGGGCGCCGCTGTAGAACCTTTCGCACAGGCGGTGATAAGTGTCTCTATATCCGTCTTGTTGGAGTAGATTGTCACCCGTCCGTTCTCGTGCCCCAAAGTCCAGAGACTGACTTTGCGTTTAATATCAGCGACAGACGCAGGCGTCCAACGTACATCACGGAGAGTTCCGTTGGTGTACAGACTAACTTTATTGCCGTTCACGCGGAGGTTCTTTACCCGCACGGCAGGGGACCATACACGCGAGAAACCGGTGTACGCAAAAAGTGAATCCCCTAACTCCTGCATGCCTATCTGGGCATAAGCAGGAGTCATGAGAATAATTCCAAGAAAAATGAGAAGAATGCGCTTAGAAATCCTCATCGCTAATATCGGTGTTCGCTTTCTTGTTCTTCAGAGCGGCTTCCTGATAAGACTTCAGCAGGTCCTCGGCCATCTTGGCTTGATAACCCTCAGCGATCTCATAGTCCTTGGCATCATTCTCTTTGAAGACAATACGCAGTTTGATGATAGCTACGCCGGCTTCCAGTCTCTCAATCACCTCCGGTGTTACCTCATAGGTTGTCTCTGTCCAGTATTTGGTTACTGTGGCGCGCGCTACTTTCTCCGTTACTTTGTTCTTTTTTACTTCGCTTCCCGGCACGCGATTAAGGCGCACAGCTTTTCCGTCCGCAAAACGGATCAGCACACGCGAAGCATCGTTAAAATCATAAAATTCATTCGTGTTAACAGTCTTGACGATCAGAGTGGTGACATCCGTGCCGTCCTTATGCTCCTGACAGAAAGCAATCTGCGGCTTGATATTTTTCGCCGTAGTCATGTCCACGTGGATAAACTTGCCGCGCTCTGCAGCGTTAACACTCATGCTCAGCGCCATTACCAGCGCTGCGAATACAGAAAATACCTTTTTCATTTGTTTTTATTGTTTGATTTGTAGTTTGCGGTTTACGGGGCGCACGCGGTAACCGGCTGCCCGCAGTTGTTCGATCAAGCCCTTCTCGCCGCCTAAATAGATGGCATTGAGGGTAATAAATGCTTCTCCGTTCGTGAGGATCGGTTTGAGGCGTTTGACCCATTGCTGGTTGCGCTGGGTATAGACCTTGTAGTCGGAGAACGAGATGGAGGTTGTGTTGTCCGGACCCTCGACTTGGTACGCGACGTCTGACAACCGTCCGTCCAGGTACATCGCCTTGAGCGTACGCTCCTGTTGTACCTCTTTCTCCGGGTACTCAATCACTTTCAGGAGCTCCTTGCACTGCCAGTGGAAAGGCTCGCGGTCAAAGAGCATATACATTGTTTCGCCTATGTTGTCAAGACCGATTACCGGCATGTCGCGTTGTGCCGCCACGTTCTCGAAGAACGACTCCATGGACCGCTCCTCGCTGTATCCGATCCACTGTTTCATGAGCTCGGTGCGGAACATTTCCGTCAGGTATGACGGTTTCATGCGGCATAGTTGGTCGAGCCCCATGCCCAGATTGATTTTCAACGAGTTGTCGATATAGGTGTACTCCTCTGCGGTATAGAAATTGCTCAGTTTGACGGAGTCTGGTAGGATGGCGGCTTGACGGAGTGCCGCGAGGGCTTCGTAGTCCTGCATCGCAAACTCCGTTACCACACTCTTGCATCGCCCGAAACACTTGAACACATTGGGAATCGTGTCCAGGAAAGTCATGTCCACAAACCGGTTGGTCGCCAGCAGATAGGATTTCGCCTTCGCTCCGTTGCCCGAGATCTCATACAGGAGCTGTGCCCGAATACTCATCGTCGTGCAAACTAAGAACAGGAGTATTACTATGATCCGTTCACTTTTCATTCTTCATCTTTCATTTTTCATCTTTCATCATCTTTCACTTTACTTGAACCGTGTGATTAAGTTATAAGCCTGATAGATACCTAACTCACCGGCTTTGCTCAGATCCGCCAGACCTTTCTCGTTCTCGCCGGTATAGATATAGGTCAGACCTCTGTTAAAATACGCCTCCGCGAAATCGCGGTCGATGGCGATAGCCTTTGTATAATAGTTGATGGCATCCTTGTATTCGCGTTGTGCGCAGAGGATATTCGCTTTGTTGTAAAGCGCAAAGGAGAAATCCGGTTGCAGACGGAGCACCTGATCATAGTCGCGGTGCATCAGTTCGTAATCCACTTCCTCTAATCTGTACCGCCAGTTGGCGCGGCAGAAGCACAGTACGGCTTCTAACTCTTTATCCGCAATGACAATCGCTTTCGTGCAATCGTCAATCGCGCTCGCATAGTCCTTGATAATAGCGAACTCCATGGCGCGCGCGAAATACAGTTGTGCCGTCGGAGCCTCGTTCATGATGGCTGTCAGGCGGTTAATCTGGCTGAAATGGTAATCCACCATCTCGGCGGTCAGGGTCAGTTCCTGGCTGGTGAACCTGAGTGCTGCCGGTAGCATCTCACTCTTGTTGATGGCATCCACAGTGGGGTGGTAGTAGTTCGTGCTCTTGAGGCTCTGGTCGTGCGTGTAATAGGACAGCACGATATTTGGCTCGTTCACGACGTCCTGGTATTTCTTCTGTACCGTTCCGCGGGTCTGCGAGTCGTATTTCTGTTCCTCGTCCGGTACCTCCGGCTGGTTCTGCGCCGCCGAGGTGGAGAATTCCTTACGGTGGTCTTTCTTCTGCGGCTGGGCGTCAGCAATCAGTATGTCTGTATTAGGCTGTGCCGCTTGCTTGGCTTGTATCTCGTCTTTGCGTTGCTCCAGGTCGTACGCCTCTTTACGGTATCGGTACGCCTCTTTGGTATCGCCTTGGTGCGTCTTCGCCTGTGCCGCCATGTAGTAAGCCGGCAGAAAATACGGGTACTGTGCAATGAGTGCGTTCATGTCTTTCACTACGGCGCTCCACTGCTTGAGTTGCATCTCTACGAGTCCTCGCTGGTAACGCATCTCCGTGCGTTCCGGCTCCAGGGAGATAGCGGTGTTAAAATCCTCCAACGCCCGGTTGTAGTCGCCTACCTCCTGTCGCATTACGCCGCGGTTATAGTAACAATCGGCATCTTTGGGAGCTATCTTCACAGCTTGGTCGTAGTCCGCCAACGCCCCGCGGAAATTATGCCGGTGGTAATGGATAATACCGCGGTTGATATAGTCGCCTGCCCATTTGGAACCTAAGTTGATGGCTTGTGTCAGTTGTACATAGGCTTCGTCTTCGCGTTCCAGCATGAGGTTCGTCACGCCCAACGCCGACCATACTGCCGGGTTCGTCTTATCGTATCTGGACGCCTGCTCAAAGGCTTCCAGCGCACTCATTGTATCTTTTTTGAGAATACAAACATGCCCTTTCTCCGACCACACGGAGGCGGACTGCGGCTCGCGTTTGAGCATCTGCTCTATGTCCTCCAGCGCCTCGTCGTAACGCTTCAATGAAGCGCGTGTGTCCGCGCGCAGTAACATATAGGTGCGGTTCTCCGGCGCAAAACGCAACGCCTGCGTGTAGTCCGCTTCGGCGTCTTCGTTTCGCCCTAACTGGCGGTAGATGTACCCGCGCGCATAGTAATACCCCGGTGAGAATGGGTTGCGCTCGATGGCGGCATTGCAATCATTGAGCGCTCCCTGATAGTCCTCCAACTGAATCTTCGCTATCGAGCGGTAGAAATACGGCTCCGGCAGATATGGCTTGAGGTGGATGACTTGGTTGAAATACTGGATAGAGAGCACATAGTCTTCGAAATACAGCGCATTTCTCCCGATTGCGGTAATGCGGTCGGTATTCAGCTGAGCCTGCGCAGGAGTAAAAACGGCTGCACTCAAAGACATAAGACAAAGGACTAATATTTTACTTACATCCTTCATTCGGGTCAAACCATGCCGGTACGTCAAACTGCTCGTCCTCGCTGTACCCTAAATCCGGGTCTGCCAGCACTTTCTGCATGTACAGCGCGCAGATAGGCAGTGCCATGGACGCACCCTGTCCTTCAGCCATGTTATCAAAATGTATGCCACGGTCTTCACCGCCGACCCATGTGCCGCTGACCAGAGATGGCGTGAAGCACATGAACCAGCCGTCGGAGTTGTTGTTCGTTGTTCCTGTCTTGCCGCCCATCGGGGCTTTGATACCGTACCGGTAACGGGTACGCACACCGGTACCATGATCGATTACCGCGCGCAGCATGTAAATCATCTTGTAGGCGGTTGTCTCGCTGATGATCTCATGCGTCCGAGGCGTGAACATACCGATTACATTGCCGTTGGCGTCCTCTATACGCGTCACGTACAGCGGCTCGGTGCGGATACCTTTGTTCGCGAAAGCCGTATAGGCGTCCACCATCTCTTCCACGCTCACTTCGCACGGACCCAGACACAGCGATACCACCGGGTCTAACTGACCCTGGATGCCGAACGATTGCATCATTTTCACCAACTGCTCAGGTGTGAACAGCGACATCAGATACGCTGCCATCCAGTTGGACGACTCTTTCAGACCCCAGGTCAGACTCACGGTGTCGCCCTGATACTTTTCATGCGTGTCGCGCGGTACCCATTTCTTTCCGTCCGGCAGTACGAAGACAACCGAGTCATACACCCATTTCTCGCAGGGCCACATGCCTTCGTCCATCGCCAGCGTATAGAGGTACGGCTTGACGGTCGAACCTACCTGACGGCGGCCTTTGGTGGCCATGTCGTACTGGAAATGTGCGAAATTGGGACCGCCCACATACGCCTTCACATGACCCGTGTGCGGATCCATCGACATGAAACCGCAACGCAGATAGCTCTTCTGCCATTTGATGGAGTCGTACGGGCTCATCGTCGTGTCGATCATCCCGCGGTCGTACGTGAATATCTGCATCTCCCGAGGCTCTTTGAATGACCTCATGATCGAGTCATGACTTACGCCCGCGCGCTTCATCATCCGGTAGCGGTCGGTCTGACGCATCGAGCGGTTCATGATGCCGTCCACTTCTTCCTGCGTCAACTGGCGCGAGAAGGGAGCGTTCTTCTTACGCTTGAGTTCCTTGAAGAACGATTTCTGCTGTGCCTGCATATGCTCGTTCACTGCCTCTTCCGCGTAACGCTGCATGCGCGAATCAATCGTCGTATAGATCTTCAGACCGTCCTGGTACAGGTCATAACGGCTGCCGTCGGGTTTCTTGTTCTTCTCGCAAAAACCGTACAACGGGTTGTTCTCCCATTGCCAGGCATCCAGTTGGTACTGCTGTTTGTTCCACTCCGAGTAATCGCTCTCTTTAGGCTCTTTGGCGGTCAGCACACCGCGCAGGTACTCCCGGAAATACGGCGCAATACCCTGTTTGTGATCCACTGAACTGTAGTGCAACTCCAGAGGGATTGCAGCTACCGAGTCACGCGTAGCTTCGTCTATGTAACCGTATTTCTCCATCTGCCCGAGTACCGTGTTGCGTCGGCCGGTTGCGCGCTCAGGGTGACGGACGGGGTTATAAAGAGACGGGTTTTTGCACATGCCCACTAACATCGCCGCTTGCTCCAACTTCAACTCAGCCGGAGTGGTGGAGAAATACACCTGTGACGCCGATTGTACGCCAACGGCATTATACAGAAAGTCGAACTGGTTGAGGTACATCAGCAAAATCTCGTCCTTGCTGTACAACCGCTCTAACTTCGTGGCAATGATCCACTCGATCGGTTTCTGCATCGCGCGCTCTAACTTGTTGTTCGCACGCGGTGACCACAACTGTTTCGCCAACTGCTGGGTAATGGTCGAACCGCCGCCCGCACGGCCTAACTTGAGTATCGCGCGGAACATGGATTTGAAATCCACACCCGTGTGTTCGTAGAACCGCACATCCTCTGTGGCTATCAGGGCATTGATGAGGTTAGGCGAAAGGTCGGTGTACTCCACGCCGATACGGTTCTCGTACCGGTAGTAACGTCCTAACGACTGCATGTCCGACGAGATGATCTCACTCGCGAACGTGTTTTTCGGGTTCTGCAACTCCTCCAACGGCGGCATATAGCCTAACACCCCGCGGATGATCAGCCACATTACGAACCATACGACTAATATGCCTCCGAAGAACAATCCCCAGAACCACAATAAAAAAGGTTTGTACCAACTCTTCATTTTCATATCATCAATTCTTCTATTATTCTGTTGAGCACATGCAGGCCTTCCTGGGTCGCAATGACTCTCCCGTCTTCTTCCACTCTGACTAAGCCTTTTTGCCTTAGTTTCCCGACGGTCTCCCGACGGTCGACCGACGGTGAAAGCCAACATCCCTTATCTGTACGCAGCCCCAACATGACCTGCTCGTTATACAAATCCGCTTCACTCAGCGTCTCGCTCTCGCGTACTAAGGTGCCTTTCTCTATCCCTTGTATATACCCCTCCAGATCATTGGGATTCCAACTCCGCACATTCCCTGTATAGCTGTGCGCACCGGCACCCACGCCCACGTAAGGAGTACCGTTCCAGTAACTGCTGTTATGTTGGGCTTCATATCCCTGCAGCGCGAAATTACTGACCTCGTAATGCCGGAACCCTGCTTCTTTGACCCTTTCGCACAGGTAGTCGTACATGGCGTTCTCCGTCTCCTCGTCCGTCTCCTGTAGCTCGCCTCGGTCGCGCATCTGCGTCATTGCCGTACCTTCTTCGTACATCAGCCCGTACGACGACAGATGCTGTACGCCTAATCCTATTGCTGTCTCTATATCGGCTTTCCATTGCGCCATCGTCTGTCCCGGCAGGGCATACATCAGATCAATGGAGAGGTTCTCAAACCCTGCTTTTTGTGCCGTCCGCACTGCCTCAATCGCTTCCGCGGCGGTATGCCTTCTGCCTATTTTCTGCAGCAACTCGTCCTGAAACGACTGCACACCCATCGACAGCCTGTTCACACCCAACGCTTTCAAGCCCATCAGATACTCTTCTGTCACATCGCCCGGATTGATTTCAACGGTATATTCTGCTATGTTTGTGCTATCTATTGCCTTAGTAAGTGCTGTTACCAACTCAATCTCCAGCGTGCTTGGCGTACCGCCGCCGATATACACCGTTCGTATCGGTTCTCCTGCCTCGTGCTGCCGTTGTTCGATCTCTTTCACTACGGCTCTCACGTACTCCTCGCGCCGCGCCAATAGGGTGGTGGAGTAGAAATCGCAATACAGGCATCGCCGCTTGCAGAAAGGTATATGTACGTATAGCCCAGCCACGCGTTACTTCTCCTTTTGGTTCTTCACTTCCCAAAAGACTGTTCCCGTCAACTCGTCCGGCAGATATTGTTGCGCTACCCAGTGCCCGGGGAAATCATGCGGATACAGATATCCGTCGGCATAGCCTAATTCCTTCATCAGACTCGTTGGTGCGTTCCTCAAGTGCAGCGGAACAGGCAGATTGCCTGTCTCTCGCACCTTTGCGAGTGCGCCGTCGATAGCCATGATGGCGGAGTTGTCTTTCTTGCAGGTCGCTAAATAGATGGTCGTTTCTGCCAACGGAATACGCCCTTCCGGCCATCCGATCTTGTTCACCGTGTCGAAACAGGCGTTAGCTAACAGCAGGGCGTTCGGGTTTGCCAAACCGATGTCTTCGCTCGCTAATATAACCAACCGCCGTGCAATAAACTTGGGATCTTCGCCGCCTTCTATCATCCGCGCCAGCCAGTAAATAGCCGCCTGCGGATCACTCCCGCGTACCGATTTGATGAAGGCGGAGATGATGTCATAATGCATCTCGCCGTCTTTGTCGTACGCCACGGGGTTCTGCTGCAACTGCTTGGTGACGGTCTCGTTATCAATGACTTTCACACCGCTGTTGCTTACTAACTCAATGATATTCAGTAACTTGCGTGCATCGCCTCCGCTGTACCGCAGAAGCGCTTCCGTCTCTTTGACCTGCAACCCGAGCGACTTGATATATTCGTCTTGCGTCAGCGCGCGGTTGAGCAGTTCCAGCAAATCCGCTTTCTCCAAGGCCTTGAGCACATACACCTGGCACCGGCTCAGCAGCGGAGTGATGACCTCGAAACTCGGGTTCTCTGTCGTCGCACCCACTAAAGTGATGGTACCTTCCTCCACCGCGCCTAACAGACTGTCCTGCTGGCTCTTGCTGAACCGGTGGATCTCGTCGATGAACAGGATTGGACTGCGGCTGTCAGCCGGCGCAAAGAGTCCGCTGTTGAGGCTTGCATTCCGCTTGGCTTTGTCGATCACGTCGCGCACTTCCTTCACGCCGCTCGTCACTGCGCTCAGCGTATAGAACGGACGCTGTAGTTCATGCGCAATGATGCGCGCGAGAGTCGTCTTGCCCACGCCCGGAGGACCCCACAAGATGAAACTGGCGATGTTACCGCTCTCAATCATCTGTCTCAGGATGGCTCCTTGCCCCACCAGGTGTTTCTGACCTATGTATTCGTTTAGCGTCTTCGGACGCAGTCTCTCCGCTAATGGTAACATAATAACTCTTGTGCCGTTTGGAGTGCGGCATTGGTAATTGGGTTTCCGCTCAGCATCGTGGCGATCTCTTTTACTCTTTCTTCTTCGTTCAGACGGTTGATATGGGTCTCCGTGCGTTTGTCCGTGTCGGCTTTATAGACCTTGTAATGGCTCTCGCCCTGTGCTGCTATCTGCGGCAGATGGGTAATAGCGATGATTTGCCGGTGCTTCGCCATCTCTTTCATGATACCAGCCATCTGCGTGGCAATACTGCCGCTGACGCCGGTGTCTATCTCGTCGAAGATAATAGTAGGCAGACCCTTTGTGCTGGCGATGAGAGCCTTCACGCAGAGCATCAACCGGCTTATCTCACCGCCGGACGCTACCTCGCTTACGGCGCGCAGACTCTGGTTGAGGTTGGCTGCAAAGAGCAGCTGTACCTCGTCGCAACCGTGTTCCGTGAAATCCGCAGTCGGTGTTATTGCTATTTCTATTTTTGCGTGCGCGACACCTAAGCGTGTCAGATCGTTTGCCAGTTTCTCACAGATCCCGGGAATCACCGCTTTGCGGCTCTTACTTAGCGCCTCGCCGGCTTTACCCAACAACTCTTTCTCCTTTTCGACAGTTTTCTTTGCCTGCTCGATGTCGAAATCGAAACTGTCCATCCGGCTCACTTGTTCGCCTAACTCGTCGCGCATCCGGATCAGTTCCTCCACGCTCCCGGCGTTGAACTTATGCTTCAGTTCCTCTAACTTCCCGATACGCTCTTCTACCCACATTAACCGCTGCGGATCCATCTCTACGCTGGACATCTTCCTCTCCGCTTCCTCTGCGATGTCCTTCAACTCGATCCGTGCGCTCTCTAATCGTTCCTGTAACTCCGGCGCCGCATCTTCTAAGCGGCACGAACGGATAGCCTCTATTGCGCCGCCGCCTTCCGGACCGCCGTTCAGAGCAAGCGATGCAAGCATCAGAGCGTGCTTGATCTCCTCCGCATGGCTCAGCCGGTACTGCTCTTCGTCCAGCTCCTCCATCTCGCCTTCACGCAGCTCCGCCTCGTCCAGCATCTTGAACCGGTATTGGATATAGTCCGCGTCCTGCTGGCTCTTTTTCGCGAGCGCTTGCAACCGCTGCCACTCTTCCACAGCCGCAGTATAGCGTTGGTAGATAGTCTGATAAGCCTCTAACTGCACACTGTTATGCGCTACGGCATCTACGATCTCCAACTGGAAATCCGCGTTCTCAATCAGGAGATTGGCGTGCTGGCTGTGGATATCAATCAGCTTCGTCGCCAGGCTCTTCAACTCCTGCAGACTCACTACGCTGTCGTCCACGAACGAACGGCTCTTCCCGTTGGCGTACAACTCACGCCGGATGATTATATCATTCGTAATTCGTAATTCGTCATCCGTAATCTGGCTAAACTCCGCCTCTATGATACATTTGTCCTCGCCGTCGGTGATAGCTTTGCTGTCTGCCCTTGCGCCTAAAACCAGCCCCAGAGCGCCGAGGATAATACTCTTACCCGCACCCGTTTCACCGGTAAGCACCGAGAAACCCGGACCGAAATCAATGTCCAGATGGCTTATCAGCGCGTAGTTCTGTATGTGTAAATGCCTTAGCATAATTCCAGTTCATAAAAACTGGCACAAAGTTACAACAAAAAATCCGAATGTGCAAGATTTTTTTCAAAATAATCGTTTGAACGTAGTGAAATAAGAAATAAAATTGATTTTATTTTGCCATTTGCAGGATTTTGCAAACGTAACTTCGGGGGAAACGTAGTGGCGGAGTCCGAAGTTACTGATTTTTTTTGAAACAGCCAAATTTTAAAGCACTTTTTCAAATTTTATTACTATATTTCAAAAAAAATATAGTACCTTTGTCCCATAAACCACTTTTTCGG
>CAMOGT010000014.1 GCA_946614295.1 uncultured Bacteroidales bacterium | reverse complement strand
ATTTGAATTTTGACGACTATGATAGTTACCACTACACCCACCATTGAGGGTCACATCATTAAGGAGTATAAAGGTCTTGTTTCCGGAGAGGTTATCTTCGGAATGAACTTCCTGAAGGACTTTGGCGCGTCGCTTCGTGATTTCTTCGGAGGACGTACCGACAGTTACGAAAAGGCTATGCTCGAAGGACGCGAGACAGCGCAGAAAGAGATGCGCGAGCGCGCCGAGAAACTGGGCGCCAATGCCATCGTGGGCGTTAGCTTCGGCTACGAGACGATGGGACAAGCCAACAGCATGATTATGATTTCCATTTCCGGCACTGCCGTTGTTATCGACTGATGGCCGACAGCAACACATACATATCTATTTCTCACGCGGCATCGTTAGCGAATGTCTCGAAAGAGACCATCCGTAACCTCTGCAAGAGAGGCGCTATCGGCTATGAGATGCACGCTAACTTAGTATATCCATGCAAAGAGGATGTAGAGCGATACGCTGAGTCTATTGCCACCGTTCATGCCTCGGAGCAGGAACTGGAGCGCTACAAACTCGAACTGCAAGAGCAGGTCGAGCAACTTCGCCTTGCAAAGACTGACGCGCAAACTCAGTTGGACGCGCTCAAACTCTATCCCCACCGTATCAAGCACATCCGTGAACTTCTGTGCGCTCTCATCCCGCACTTGGATAAAAGCCTTAATCCTCGCCAGATAGAGGTTATCATGGAGATGCTTCAGGGAGGTTCGTGGACAGATGTTTCCGCTAAATTGGGCTTGACCCGCGACAGGGCTACCCAGATCTTCGACAAGGCTTTGAAGAAACTTGCGGAAGAGCCGGGCTGGATGCAGGCAAAAGATGAGTTTATTGAGAAGCTACAGGAAAAAATCCTTGAACTGGAGAATATACAGGAGGAAAAGCAGCGGCTGGAGAACCTTACTCCGGCGGAGAAGGAATTACTCCATACCCCGATAAGTTCTAACGCCCTTTCGGTACGCTGCCAAAACGGACTGAAGTCCGCCGAGATTACCAACCTCTATGATTTGCTTCGGCGCACCCCCGCTGATTTGCTCGCTCTTCGCAACTTTGGCAAGAAATCCCTCGCTGAACTGGAGGCTTGGCTTGCGTCCCAAGGGCTCTCACTGAAAACCGATTGACACAATGGCAAAACTAATTGATATAACTGACTCCGAGCAAGCCGAACTTGCTCTTGAATTTGCGGAGTCCATCCATGCCGGATTTCCTTCGCCCGCTGCCGATCATGCAGGCGAGCGCATCAATCTTGCGCGGGAATTGACACCCCATCCGGAAACCACTTTCTATGCCCACGTGGAAGGTGACTCCATGCGTGATGCAGGCATCCTCGATGGCGATTTGGTGGTCGTTGATCGTAGTCTCGACCCCAAGAACGGGGATTTTATTGTCGCTTATATCGACGGCGAGTACACCCTCAAAGAGTTCAAAATGGATGAGTCCGGCGAGTGCGCTTGGCTCATACCGCACAATCCCGATTTCCAGCCCATACGCGTCGATAGAGAGAGCAATTTCCTTGTCTGGGGTGTAGTTACTTACGCCATCCACAAAACGCGTCTCTGATGTTCGCTTTAGCCGATTGCAATAATTTCTTCGTCTCGTGCGAACGCGTTTTCCGTCCTGATTTGGAGGGAAAGCCTGTCGTCGTACTTTCCGGAAACGACGGCTGCGTTGTCTCACGTTCCAACGAAGCCAAAGCACTCGGCATCCCCATGGGCGCACCGCTCTACCAAATCAAGGCACTGGTGGAGAAAGAGGGAGTCGTGTGCTTCTCCTCCAATTTCTCCCTGTATGGCGATTTATCGGACCGGGTAATGTCCATCCTCCGTGCGCACACCACGCGCTTTGAGCAGTACTCCATTGATGAGAGCTTCATCAACATCGATCATGTGCCGGAGGAGGAGCAGAAAGCCTATTGCGAGAAGTTGGTGCGGGACATCCGCAAAGGCGTCGGCATTCCCATCTCTATCGGCATCGCTTCTTCTAAAACTCTGGCGAAAGTGGCATCCAAGTATGCCAAGAAATATCCCGGTTATCACGGGGTGTGCGAGATACGCACGGAAGAGCAGCGCATTAAGGCACTCTCCCAATTCGAGATTGGAGATGTCTGGGGCATTGGTCGCAAGGCAAAAGCCAAACTGCAGGGCGTCGGTATTACCACCGCGCTACAGTTTGCAGAGAAGTCCTCTACCTTTGCCCGGAACATGCTCAACAAACCCGGACTGCTCACGTGGCAGGAGCTTCGTGGTCAAGACGTGATTGACATCACGGAGTTGCCCATGAAGCAGTCGATAACGACATCGCGCACGTTCGCCACAGCCATCTCCGAGCAATCGCTTTTGGAGGAACAGATAGCAAACTTCTGCGCGCATTGTGCCCGCCAGTTGCGCACACAAAAGTCCGTCGCGCAGCAGGTATATGTCTATGCACATACATCGCCATTTAGAACGGATATAGAGCAACACTACATCTCCGAACTGGTAACGCTCCCCGTCGCTACGGCAAACAATCAGGAACTGATCGCCTTCGCTTTGGGAGCGTTCCGGCGTTCGTATCGTCCCGGCATTCTCTACAAGAAAGCCGGCGTGGTGTTGCTCAAAATCATCCCCGAGGCAGCAGTCGTCCCCGATATGTTCGACACCAAGGACAGAGCCAAGGACAAACGCCTGCAGCGCGTGCTCGACCAGATTGAGGACCGCCAAGGCAAGCGCGCCATCCTCTACGGCTCTCAAATCACCTCCGAGAAGCCAATCTATAAGAACGAGCACAAAAGTCCGCTCTTCACGACGGATTTACGCGACATCATCACTCTCAAAGCTACTTAGACTTTCATTTCTTGGGCGTTGCGCTGTAGCCGTAACCGCTTGGAGACTATCTCGGCAGCCGAATTTTTCTCAAAGACTGTCACAGGCAGGTAGCCGCTATTTACTGTGCGACTGCTCGGTCTCAAGTTGCAGACCGCAAGCGGTCGTTTCACTTCTGCAACCTTGACTCTCGCAGCGTAATCGCTCAAAGACTACCTGCTTGTGCCAGCCGTAAAATTCTCGGAGACTGCCTCATAGCCGCTTTTTACGCGAAGACTACACCGCCGGGCTTTGCAGGGGTATCCGTCCTTTGGACACTTCGTCCCGTTCCAATCCCTAACGCATTTTTCGTGTCTTTTGATAAATCAGCCCAAAACCATATCTTTGCACAAAAATTAGCAAAGGTATGGCTTTAACTTTGAATACATCAATCGACGGGAAGAAATTCTATTCTTGTGATTTCCCCGATTTGTCGATTTCCACCAACTATGGTTTAGCCAATGTCACTATCGCAGTGAACGGCTCTACCGCACTTTCCACACGCTATTACGCTGTTTCCGGAAGGGTCACAGTGCGCAATCTCGTGCCGCTGGTTGAGTTATCCATGGAGCAGCAAGGAAAATCCTTCTGCACGGTCGGCATTACCATATCAGTTGCCAATGAAACGGTCAACGCTTCATGCCAGGTGCTCCTATGCAAGCTAAAGTGTATGACTGTCGATGTGGATACCTTCCTTGCCGATTCGTTCCTCACTACCCACAATCATCGCCTTACTACCTTATATAACGAGGAGGTGCTGCCGTTCTACATCGCAGGCAGTGGTAACTATTCAGTAGGCACGTTCGTCTTTACGCTGAACGTACGGAAAGCCGACGGCTCCTATGACTCTTACGAGTACATTTCCGGTCGCCGCTTTGCTTTCGGAATAGTCACTTCCACCATATCCGTTAAGGAATTGCAATGGGTCTGCGAAAACCACTTCGGGAACGGCACACAGTTGCTATCGTTCACACTCAAGTTCAGTTCTCGGCTCATTCACTACTACGTTGTACCTTGCGCTTCTGCACAGGAGTTCCGCTTCAAAAATATATTCGGATGTATGGAGTCGTTGGGCATACCCGGCGCCACCATTTCCAAACTGGAATCGGATTTCTCCGAAGCGATGGTGGACGGCCGCCTGCAGCATTACGATGTCAAGCACACTCGTACCTTCGAGGTGCAGACAGCCCAACTGCTCTCCGGCTATATGACATGGCTGGAGCAGTTCCTCACATCCTCATTCATCATGCGCAAGCTGCCGGATGGTATGTTTGCTGATGTGCTCATCAAGGAATATTCTTTTGAGCAGACCGACGCTCCGGGTGAAGAAAACACACTTTCCTTCACGTGGCAGTTTGCCGATGGCAAGCAGTCCACCCAACGCTACAGCATACACACCGGCATCTTTACCGAACAATATAATCAAATCTTCGCATAATGGTCAAAGAGATTGAAGCGCAGGAAGAGCGCGAGAAATATATCAAGGCTTGGAACGAAACTATGCTCCGCATCTGGCAGGAACGTATCACCTTGCTCGAAGTAATCGACACAGGGCGATTGCTCGCCTCGCCGGTGGCTATGCCCGTGAGAGCGGATGGTCGCTTCGTCGAAGTCACGCTCTCACAGGAGTTCTTGGAGTACGGTCTTTGGCAGGACTATGGAGTTGGCCGCGAAACACCACGCGGCAACTCTGGAGACATAGGCCGTGCCAAAGTGCGCCAACGCCGACCTTGGTTCTCCAAACGATACTACGCCTCCGTCTTGAACCTGCGCGATTTCTTCGGCGATAACCTTGGACGCGAATTCCAAGGCATCATGGCCGATACCTTCGAACGCCTTAACAAGTTATACTAACTAATACCTTAAAACTATGGATAAATCAACCATCACTAGCCTTATCAACGCTTTGGCAAACCAAACGGCTGCCAATTCAATTACACCCCAATCATTGGCTAACATCCTCCATGCCATCAATGAGAACACCGGCAATGGAGGTGGCGGTAGTTCCGGAGGCGGAAGCAGTCTTCCGCTTGGCTTGAACTGGTTCTTTGGACACGTGTGCCAACTCACTACCACCGCTGCCGTGGAGTGTCCTATCGTTACCGATGATACAGATTGCTCTTCCATCTGCGGTAGCGTAATCGACATCACTACGAACGATTCGGATGAGCCGCTCTTGCGGTGCGTCAGCCGTTGTCTGGTCGAGATTACCGGCTTTGTTACGCTCAAAGTCAACGACAGCTATACTGCCGACCGTATCATACAAATCTACAAATATGATACGGAAGGGGAGCGTACACAAATCGCCATGAATGCAGTTCACTTTACAGGCACTACGCAGATCTTCTCCGTGCCTATCAACTACATGTGCTTTCTCGCCCCCGGAGAAACTGTCCACCTCACGCATTTCTCCTCGAACGGCACATCCAACATCTCCGCTAATTCAACCCTCTACATCAAGGCAACCCCAATCTAATTAATCTATAAAAACTATGAAAAACTATGAAAAACCTTAAAGCCTTAACTCCCCAAGCGTGGGTCGCTATAGCCCTCGCTTTCGTGGCAGCTGCCACATTCATTGCCGGCATTATCATTCCGCCTCCGGGGGAGGTTCACCCCTCTATCATCCAAGGTGTCGGATTGATGATCATTCTCGTCGCAATCTTCTTTGCATGGGATGCCGTCATCCGTGGGCTCAATACCAAGATTGAGCACGGAAAAACAAAAATCACAGTTTCACAAAAACCTAATCCTGAATCAGAATGAGAAAAATTTTGGAAATCATTGTTCATTGTACGGCTACCTTCGCTGATCAGCGCGTCACTGTAGCCGACATCGCACGCTGGCACAAGCAGCGTGGTTGGAAAACCATCGGCTATCACTATGTGGTAGATCAAGATGGGAATGTATTCCCCGGACGCCCCTTAGAGCAGGCTGGAGCGCATTGCCTCGACCACAACAAAAACTCTATCGGAGTTGTTTATTGTGGCGGTCTGAATGCCGAAGGCAAGCCTGCTGACACCCGCACCGATGCGCAAAAAGCCGCGTTGCTTGGGCTGCTTACAGACCTCAAGCAGCGCTTCCCGGAGGCTGTTATTCACGGCCACCGTGATTTTGCGAAGAAAGCATGTCCGTGTTTTGATGCCACCTCTGAATACGCTGCCTTATGAGAACTATCTGCAGAGCCATTATGCTTATAGGTGTGGTACTGCTTTCGGCTTGCCACACGACCCGACACACGGTGTCGGAGGTAGGTGTGAAGCAAGACCAGCAGTCCTCACACCAGGAACAGACTACCACCCAAAGGCTGGATAGCCTGTTCTCAAAGCTATCCGTCTCTGCGGATAGTATAACCATTGATCTGTATGATAGTGCGCCCCCAGCTTTGCCGCAGGCTGACTCGCTTGCGGCAAGCCCAAACGCACAGGCTCAACCGGTGACGGCCAAGCCTGCGCGTAAAGGGCGCATTACCATACATCAGCCGCGTATAAACAAAGAGGAAAGGAGTGGCTCGAATGTGCTTCAGCAGACCAACGTGGCCGATAGCACCCGGAGCAATTCCCAAACCCACACATCCACTAATGACTCTAAAGAGGTCATTGGTGGCGCTGAACCCCCAAACCTAACGGCGGTGTTCATTGTGTTGGGATTGGGAATTACACTCCTCATTATAGGTGCAATTCTCGGCTACTTATGGCTGCACAAGAAGCATATCATTTGAGCTACACCTTTATATATCAAAACACGTACGCATGTGTATAGGCTCGCGCTTATGCACGTGCGTATTGCTTTCTACCGTTCATCGGGACATTTTTGGGACAGAAATAAAAAAAATCAGCACGTAAAGTGCTGATTATCAAGCGGGTGGAGTAAGGGGCTCGAACCCTTGACACTCGGAACCACAATCCGATGCTCTACCAACTGAGCTAAAACCACCATGCTGCTCTTTTTCAAAAGCGGGTGCAAAGGTACAACTTTTTTTTGACATGACCAAATTTTTTTTACTTTTTTCACGAATTTTTAGTGTTTTTGCGTGAAAATCGTTACCGCACAATCAAAATTGTGTATTTTCTCGAACAAAAAGAGCACAAAAGCCGTAGCAGACTTCACCTCTTCCCTTGCTACAAGCCGACTCCCAAAGGTTTGCGCGCGCTCGCGCACGACCTCATCCCCATGCGCTCAAGAGAGACTTCCGACCTCCCGAACTCATAGCAGACTTGCAAGCCTTGCGCCCTCATGCGTGACCTCATCCCCATGCGCTCAAGAGAGACTTTCAACCTCCCCGAACCCATAGCAGACCCCATAGTCTTGCGCGCTCATGCGTGACCTCATAGCCTTGCGCGCTCATGTGTGACCTCATAGCCTTGCGCGATAGGTGGAGACTTTCGGCTTCCGTCAGCCGTGAAAGACTTGCAAGGCTCGCGCGCTCATGTGTGACCTCATAGGCTCGCGCGATAGGTGGAGACTTTCGGCTTTCGTCAGCCGTGATAGACTTGCAGCCTTTCGCGCGCAGGGTCTTGCGTGCGCATTATGTACGCGGGAGACTATAAGCCTTTCCACAAATAGCAGACTTTCGACCTTTCCCGATTACATAGCAGACCCTCGCTTTCTCTCCGTGAGAGACTTTCGCCCTCGCTGATTAGGGTGAGACCTCCGCACTTTGACTTTCACACATAGACTTGCAGCCTTTCCGATTACATGGAGACTTGCGCCCTTTGGTCATGTAGGAGACTTGCGGCGGTCAGTCGCGCGGTGGAGACTCGTCCACTTTGAGCGCGCCGCAGACTTTCGGTCACGATTTTAGCAGAGACTTTCGCGGCTTGACTTTCGCAGGCAGACTCCGCATATAGCGGTACGAAAGAGACGAGCCGAAGCAACCTAATAGCAGGGCGGTTGGGGCTACCTAATAGCAAACTCGGGGCACATCCCCGAACCCCTGAAACTGCTGAATTGCAACGAGTTACGATTTCAATCAGCGAAATTTTGGAACAACGAGGTACGAATTTCCTTGTAAAAAGTGCCGTCAGCCCTTGATTTTACAGGCTGTTCCTCGCCGTTCAGAAAGCCACTTTTTGGGGTGTCTTTTCGTGTTTCGTATCTTCATAGTACATTTGCACAAAATTTAGTACAAACTATGTCAGATTACGCAACAAACACGTCCGTCAATCTAATGATAAACGGACAGCAGGCAGCCGAGACGCTCGCCAACCTGAAGAAGCATGCACTTGACCTCTCCGAGCAGATTGCCAAAGCAGCTGCAGCCGGTGACAAACTCACCCTGCAAAAACTCCGGAAAGAACTCCGGGACACCAATCGTCAGATTAAGGAAATGGAGTCATCCACCATGCAGGTCGATAACGTCCTCCGTCGTCTTGATAAGGCAACCCCGAAGGAGTTGCAGAAAACGCTCCAGACGCTCAACAAACAGTTGGACTATATGGAGCGTGGCTCTGATGCATGGACTGCACAGGCGCAAAGGATACGATTGGTAAAGGAGGAGATTGCCCGCGTTAACGGAGAACTCGCCAAGTCGCAAACCTTTTTGGAGCGGTTCAATAGCAAGTGGCAAGAGTGGCAGACTGTTGCCGTCGGTGGTGTCGCTGCCCTAACGGGCGCTGTCATGGCAGGAAAGCAGGCTGTGCAGATGTATGCTGAAATGGAGCAGGAAATGGCATCTGTCCGCAAGTACACCGGCATGACCGCTGAGCAGGTCGAACATCTAAACGAACAGTTTAAGAAGATCGACACACGCTCTTCGCGCGAGGAACTCAATCGCCTTGCACAAGAAGCAGGCCGCCTCGGTAAATCTTCCGAGGAGGACGTTCTTGGCTTCGTAAAGGCGGCTGACCAAATCAATGTAGCGTTGGATGATCTTGGAGAGGGGGCTACGTTGCAACTTTCTAAACTTACGTCCATCTTTGGGGATGAAGAACGGCTCGGCACGGAACGGTCGCTCCTCGCTGTTGGCTCTGTGATTAACGAGTTATCGCAGAACTGCACGGCTGGAGCTGCATACCTTGCTCAGTTCGGCCAACGACTTGCAGGTGTTGGCGCTCAAGCCGGTATGACCGTTCCTCAGGTCATGGCCTTTGGCGCTGTTCTTGATTCCCAAGGACAAAAGGTAGAGATGTCAGCCACGGCACTCTCTAAACTCATCATGAACCTTTTCAAGAACACAGAGAAGATTGCCAGGGCGACCGGCATGGATCTTGAAAAGTTTAACGCTGCCCTCAAAAGTTCTACGAACGAGGGACTATTGATGTTGCTCAACCGCTTGAACGAGTTAGGCGATATGTCCGTCCTTGCACCCGTGTTTGCTGACATGGGTGAGAACGGCGCTCGCGCTTCCGCGGTCATTTCGGCACTTGCGGGTAACGTCGATATGCTTATCTGGGAGCAGCAGGAGGCTGCCAAAGCCTTTGATGAGGCAACGTCCGTCACCAAAGAGTTTGAGGTGCAGAACAATACTGTTCAAGCAGGTTTGGACAAAGCTCGCAAAGGCTTTCAAGAGATGGCTATTTCCTTGGGTCAGGAACTGATGCCGGTAATGCGGCACTTCATTTCAACTACGTCTGCTACCATGCGCGTAATGCTTCAGTTGGTGAAATTCATCAAGGAGCATAAAACCGCTATTCTTTCCCTTGCTGCCGCTGTTGCTACTTATACCGTCGCAGTCAATCTCGCACTGATTAAGGAGAAGCTGCACGCAGCATTTATAGCCATAAAAACGGCTGCGCTGCATGTGCACAAGGTGGCTGTTCTTGCGGCGTCCGTCGCTTATAATCGGATGACCGGCAACGTCGTCCGGGCAAACGCAGCAATGAAGCTGCTGAACGCAACCATGATGATGAACCCTTGGGGATTGGTGGCTGGTGCGATTGTGGGAGTTGGCGTAGCACTTTATTCCATATTCAAGAACAGTAAAGATGCCGCCAATGAGCAAAAGAAACTCACGACAGAACAGGAAAGGCAGTTGCGTATTCAAAAGCAGATTGATGGCCATAACAAGGCAGTAGATGAAGAATATGCCAAGCAAGCAGCTACAGTAACCAGTCTAACGAAAGTGGTAAACAATAGCAATCTCTCGTTGGAGAAACGTCGTGAGGCGCTAAAACACCTGCAAGAGATTGTTCCTGACTATCATGCTTCGCTTACAGACGAGGGAAAGTTAATCAATGACAATAAAGAAGCACTCGACAATTACCTTGTTTCGCTCAAGCAGTCCATCCGCATGAAGATGAATCAAGAAAAGTTGGAAGATATTGCCACTCAACAGATACCCATTGAGGATAATATCAAGCGTCTGGAACAGCAGAATGAAGCATTCAAACGGGTTATTGAGGATGCAAAGCGAGCGGCAGAAAGTGGTGACGATGCGAAAAAGAAAAAAATGTCGCAGGAGATACGTGAAATGAATTCCATTATTGCGAAAAACAACCACCAAATTCGTTCGCTGAAGAAACAATGGCAAGAACTGGAGGACGTGGCAAGCGGTATCAGCATTGACATGCCCGAGCCGACCAAAACAAAACCATCTGGAGATGGGCAATTACCTGACGGTGCAGATGACAAAAAGGCTGGTAAGGGGAACAAGTTCCAAAAAGAGGATGATTGGCGCGAGCGCGAGCAGGCGCTCAACCGCATAGCCTATGCCAAAGGCACCTCCGACTACGAGCAGTACAACGCCCGAATGTTAGAAATCGAAGTCGAGTATAATAGGCGCAAGTTGTTGCACAAGGACTTGGTCGGTAACGAGGAAGTGACCATTGAAGCTGCTTATCAGGAAGCGCTCAAGAAGCAGCGTCAGAATGCCATTGAGGGGACGGTGCAGCAGGAGGAAGTGGCTTATAAAGAAGTGATGGCTATTCTTCAGCAGAGGTATATGGACGGAGAACTCTCCGCTCGTCAGTACCAGAATGCAATCGAGTTGGCTGAATTGGAGCACTTGCGCAAAGTGGCAAGTCTGTATGAGGACGGATCCAAGGAGAAACTACGTGCGGAGAAACACTATCACGATACATCGCTCAAATACCAACAGAAGCACTTGCAGGAAGCTCGGCAAGCGCAGGAGAAAATGCGCCAAGCGTATTTCACCAAAGGCTTCCGCATTACGGACGACGAGTCCTACCAACGGGACATGCAGAACCTGGAGTTGGTATATAGGCAGATGCTGAAGGCTGCCGGTGACAGTAAACGTGATAGGTTACGCGTAGAGCGCGCTTTCTACGAAGCCAAGTATCAGTTGGCACGCAAGTATAACAAGCGTGAAGCGAAGGAACTTAAAAAGTCCTTCCGGGGAGCCATTGACGATAGCATCGCATGGCTGGAATCCGATGCAGGCAAAGCCATGACCGAATCGTTCTCAACGATCGTCAATCAGATGGGAGCCATCTTCTCCGGCTTGTCGGAAATCATCCAAGCCGAGTTGGATATCCAAACGGCTCAGATAGAAAGGAAGTATGATCGGGAAATCTCATATGCGGAGGGAAATAAGTCGCAAGAGGTCGCTCTGGAGCAGCAGAAGCAAGCGGAGATAGGTAAGGCTAAGCAGGAAGCAAACCGGAAGATGTTTGCCATGCAGGTCCTGCAAGCCGTGGCACAAACAGCCATGTCTGCTATCTCTGCTTACTCCTCGGCTGCTGCAATTCCGATGGTCGGCTTCATCATGGCACCTATAGCAGCTGCTATGGCTGTAGCCGCAGGAGCTATTCAGATTGCTTCCATCAAGAAGCAACAACAGGCGTCCGAGGCGCAGGGCTATATGGAAGGAGGCTTCACCAAACCCGGACGCAAGGACGAACCTGCCGGTATCGTCCATGCAGGGGAATGGGTAGCAAGTCAAGACTTGCTCCGCAATCCCCAAGCACGGGCTATGATTGAAACACTCGATTATGCCCAGCGTACCAACACCATCGGGCGCTTGTCTGCTTCGGATGTTTCGCAGTCTATCACGGCTCCCCAACGAATGGCACAGGCTTCCTCTAATGGCGAACTGCTTGCAGTCGCTGCCGCGTCGCAAGCCTTATCACGCTCCGTCAACGAAATGAATGTTCGGTTGCATGAGCCGTTTGTGACTGTGAACACCGTTACCGGTGACACGGGCATTAAGAAAGCCCAAGATGAGTATGAACAGTTAATGCGTAACAAAACCCCTAAATCAAGAAGATAATGGAGATATATGTGGACAATAAATTAGCCGTGCTCAAGAAAGGCACGTCGTTCGATTTCGTTAGCGAAAATCGGTATTTCTCCGGTGCTGACAGTTATTCCTTGTCAATTACGTTCCCGCTTGCCGGATGTCCTGAAAACTTAGCTATTTTCGGGCATATAAACCGCAAGGACGTAGTGGCGCAGAAACTGCTTTTTGACTGTGAAATCAGGAATGGATTATTCTATCGTCACGGCTCTATCACTATCACGGAGATAAGCGATATTGAGGTTAAGACGCAGTTCCTTGAAGGCAAGTCCGTCTCGAACTATGCCGACGATTTCGATATCATCTATATCAATGAAATGAGCCTTGGCTATCCAGACACTTCGCCGTCCTCGTTTCCTGCTAATTCGCACATAGCGCATAGCATAAGTAATGGGCTTAATTATCTTGCTTTGCCGTGGGTCAATAACTCCACCGGCAACCTTCAGAACCGCACCAACGATACAGACAACTGGCCTACGTCGTGGTATTACGATACGCGTGGACTGTCGTTCCAGCCGTATCTCATTTATCTCCTAGAGCAGATCTGCAACGCGGTCGGCTATTCGTATGATTTCTCAAAGCTGATGGATAGTCAATATCGCTACCTTGTCGTATGCAATACGCTCCCATATGCGTGGAAGTGTTTCAACTGGGCAACGGCTTTGCCGCACTGGACGCTCACAGAGCTGTTTGAGCAATTGGAATATTTCCTCAATGGAGAGTTCGACATCGATCATGTTTCGAAGCATATATCGTTCCGTTTCTCTACGGAAGCGATTGCTTCGGCTGGTACAGTTGAGTTAACGAACATCGTGGACGAGTTCTCCTCAACCGTGGAGGATGCTGGTTCTTGTAAATACAGGGAATACGTCAACCTCAAATTTGCAGAGTGTAACCACCGGAAATGGAAATACTATTCCTGCAAATGGTTCGTTGACATGATGAAAACGCAGGACGTTATTTTGTCCTATAGCTTGGGAACGTATAATCATGGCAAATTTTACAAAGAGGTTAATGGGGCGCAGCGTCTCTATATAGAGATGAGAGGCGCAGCGGACTATGTGCAGGAAGAGTACAATGGCTGGAGTCCAAGCTTTCTCTATTATTGCCGGAATGAAGATACTTACTTTGTATTGCGAAACTATGGCTCGTATTTGGCTGACCCTAATCAGCCTGCCAATTTGTCCGGCAATACCCGCTATCTGAACACCTTGGAGCCGGTAAATATGTTTGGTGACTCTATCGTCGATGAGAATGCAGAGACGATTGAGATGAAGATTGTGCCGGTATGGATTGATGAAGCGTACGCTGACGGTCAATTCAAAGGCAATGCCTTCTTCTTGGACTGTGGCGAGTACCTGAACGGTGCCAATAATACGATACCATGGGACTACGCCGATAAGAAGCTATCGGCAGGCGAAAGTGAAAGGTCGGTAGAGTACTTTGACAAGTTATATATGGGCTTCTGGACGGGTAGCACCCATAATGCTATGCGCGGGAAGTTGTTGTTTCCGGTGATTGACAATGTGCTGACGTACCCGCGTGAAATGGACTTTGAGCTGACAGGCTTGAGTATGCGCCTGCGCTCTAACTTGTTCGGATCAAATGCCCATACGCACCGCATAGCATCCAATAAGAAATACAAGTTCAAGTTCCTTGCGAAAGATATCCCGAATGTTCGTTCGTTGTTCGTCATCCATGGGCAGCGGTATATCTGTGAGAAGATAACCGCTACCTTCACGGAAGATGGAATGTCAGAACTGATGAAAGGAGAGTTTTGGCTGGTCGAGGACTAATCCCCGACCGCCAATCTCTTAGAACTTAGCCGAGTGCTTGCGGACTTTCTCCACAAGGCCTTCGTCCACGTGGTCGCAGTAAATGGACGTGATGTTGAGGTCATGGTGATCTGCAGCACCCTTGACAGTATTTGCGTCCGCGCCATTATCGAACAGGCTGATAATGCCGGTATCACGGAGTGAATAGAGCTGCATGGTGTCCGGGAGCTTGCAGTCCTCGCGCATCTTTGCCCAAGTCTTGCGGTACATCTTAGTGCTGATAGGCTCCTTGCCGGGAAGATAGCCGTTGCTGATGAGATAGTCGTCAGGATCTGCTCCTGCCAAGTTACGGGTCAGAATCTCTATCAACTCATCACTAAGCACCGCTTTACGAGCGTACTTGGTTTTGGTTATGCTTCCGTCCAAGTGGATTACCTTGTGCTCCAAATCTACGTTGCTCACGCGCAACCTACTGATTTCGGAAGGTCGGATCAGTGATTGGAACACTAACTCGCAGATGAGCAAGTAGCCTTGCTGATGATTCATGAAGTAATCACGAATAAGCTTGCGAGCGTCAGCATTAACAACGGTACGCTTTTTAGCCTCTTTCTTTTTCTTCTCAATGCCGTAGAAAGGATTCTTCTCGATGTACTTCTTCTTCACGCACCAAGTAAAGAATGCTTGTGCGCTCACGAGGTTGTTATTAAAGGTGGAGTTAGCCCACTTGCGGGCAAGGCGTTGCTCGTCCAAGAAGCGTACAGCCATGACATCGCTGAAGTCTCCAAGGAGCATATCCGGAGCCTTCTGGTTGCACCATTCCAAGAACAATCTGCTGAATGATTTATAGCTGCGCATTGTGTCTGGACGAAGATCCTTCTCTACGTCCTCAAAATACTTCTCGAACATCACTGACAAGGGGAGTGTGCCGGGCTTCTTTTCGGATGTCTCGGTAAAGGGATTCCATCCGTTAGCCAACTTCAAATTAAGCTGGCTGCAGATAGTGTTAGCCTGCACTTTGAACTCCAATGCAGTGCGACAACGCTTGCGCAGATTGTTTAACCGGAACTTGCGACGCTCCAAGGTTTGGGTGAAAGGATTGGTTACGTAATACTCAATAAACCATCCGGTCGCAATGTGTTTCACTACCGCTGGGGCATAGCCCGTAAAGAGCGGTGAAAATTGACTGAGAGTTGACATTTTTTTTTCTCCATTTTCTTTGCTGAAAACAGAGTTACGATGTCAGATATTTTGGTGCTTTCGTTCGATTTTATGCCCGAATTTTTTAAATGATTTTTCGGGACATTTTCGGGACATTTTAACCGAAAATCCGCCGTAACTTATTCAGTTACAACGGATTAGAGTTTTTGGCCTAGCCTCCCCACGACACTCGGAACCACAATCCGATGCTCTGCCAACTGAGCTATGACCACCATGCTGCTCTTTTTCGAAAAGCGGGTGCAAAGGTACTGCTTTTTTTTGACATACGCAAATTTTTGAGCGTTTTTTTGCAAAAAAATTGTATATATGCAAAAAATGTTGTATCTTTGCACGCTATTTAACAGTTAAATATGGTAAAAAGTATATGAAACGTAAAATCCTCTTCCTGGGCGTCTTGCTCGTCTCGTTGACGATGGCGGCGCAAAAGCAAAACGCCACTTATCTGGCGTACATTGAGCAATGGAAAGCAACTGCCATTCAACAGCAGGTGGATTACGGTGTGCCGGCAGCCATCACAATGGCGCAAGCGCTTCTGGAGTCCGGCGCCGGACAAAGCGAGTTGGCAGTGAACGCAAACAACCATTTCGGCATCAAGTGCACGAGCGAGTGGTTCGGCGCAGTCTATTACTACGACGATGACAGCAAGGGTGAGTGCTTCCGCCAATACGGCAACGCAGCGGAGAGTTTTAAGGATCACTCGATTTTCCTGCAACGTCCGCGTTACACCACTTGTTTTGAGATTGCGGTGGAGGACTATGAGGGATGGGCTAACCGCCTCAAAGCCTGCGGCTATGCTACCGATCCAGGCTATGCCCCCAAACTGATTAAGATTATTGAGGACTACCGGCTCGATACCCTTTATGCCGGCGCGCCGAAAACAAGTGCCCCGCTTGCAGCCGCTGCAATCGCTGCCAATGAGGCAGTCCGGCAGCAGAAGGACAGCGTCAAACCTCGTACTAAACGTCCGCTGAAAGCTACAGTGGTGCGCCGCTCTGAACCTATCATGGTTATTCATAACGATCCCGAGCCTCCCTATACTGAACCGTTGACCGCCAAAGAGGAGCGCGACAGTTTCATGCTCATGCACCCTACGAGCCGGTGCAACGGACTCCTCTATGTCAACGCGCGCGAGGATGACACGTATGCGAACATTGCGTTCCGTCTTAATGTGCGTGAGCGTGATCTGCGTGAGGATAATGACGCACTGGGACGCGAGCTGAAGAAAGGTGACCGTGTCTATCTCTCTGCCAAGAAAAAGACGAGTTCCAAAGAGTTTGTCTGGAGCCATACCGGTCAATCGTTGTGGGAACTGAGTCAGGAAGAGGGCGTGAAGGTAGAGGCTATTCAGAAACTGAACGAGCTTGACCCCAGAGTACGTACATTCCGTACAAGACAAAAGATATATCTAAAAAAAGTGAAGGAGGAGAATGGCTACCATTAACTCCGTGTCCATCACAGATGCTTTGGTCGGTTTCCTCCGCGAGAGCGGGTTGGAGCAATCTGTGCTGGACGTTCAGATAGAGGAAGTGTGGCCGCAAGTGATGGGCGATGTTGTTAACCACCTCACGCGTAGCGTGGAGGTCAAGAACGGCGTGCTCTACGTCCGCGTCAACTCCGCTGCGCTGAAGACGCAACTCTTCGAGAACCGGTTCGAGCTGGTCCGCAAACTGAACGAGGCAGTCGGTGCTCCGGCTATCCGTGACTGCCGTATTCTGGGTTAAACTGTTAAACTGTTGAACTGTTAAATTGTATTATCCCTCAAACATAGAGCATAAGATAGACTTTTCGGTAATCCGTGAAGAGCTGAATCGGCGTTGTTCCTCCTCTCTGGGGAGCGAACAAGTGGAAGCCATGCAGATGGAGACGGACTATGAGACCGTCGCCCATAAACTGCTGCTGACCGATCAGATGCGTCTGGCGCAGGCGGATCCGATGCTCACGTTCCCCCGCGGCGATATTCATGACATGCGTGAGGCTGTTTCGCGTATCCGTATCGAAGGACTCTTCCTTGACGAGGAGGAGCTGGACGCGCTACGAAAGACGCTCGCCTATGCCGCCGAGTTGGAGGCATTCTTCGGTTCGCTGGACAAGACGCGTTATGCGTCTCTGAAAGAACTCGGTACCGTGGGCAATCCCGGCGCGCTGGGGCTGATGGTCAAGGAAATCGACCAAATCCTGGATCGTTACGGCAAGCTGGCAGACCATGCGTCGCCTGAGCTGGCACGCATACGGAGGGAGATGGTGAACCTGCAAGGCAGTGTCGGTCGCACCTTGGCTTCTATCCTGCGGCAAGCCAAAGCGGACGGATTTGTGGATGCGGACGCTGCTCCCACCATCCGCGAGGGACGATTGGTTATCCCCGTCTCGCCGGGTTTCAAACGCAAAGTGGGCGGAATTGTTCATGACGAATCGGCTACCGGCAAGACGGTCTATATCGAGCCCCAGCAGGTGGTTGAAGCAAACAATCATATCCGAGAATTAGAGGGTGCCGAGCGTCGCGAGCGTGTGCGCATCCTAACGGAGATAACAGACCGGTTGAGACCACAGACAGAAACGATTTTAGAGAGTCAGCGGATGTTGGCGCAGGTGGATTTCCTGAACGCCAAAGTGTCGCTCGCCGAGACGCTCCATGCTATCCGGCCGGAGTTAGTGAACGAACCGCTGCTGGAATGGTCGGAAGCGCGTCACCCGGTATTATGGCTGCATTATGCGCCACAGGGCAAGAGTGTCGTGCCGCTCTCTATCCGTCTCAATGCTGATAGCAACAAGATACTCGTCATCAGCGGTCCGAACGCCGGTGGCAAGTCGGTGTGCCTGAAGACCGTCGCGTTGCTCCAATACATGCTCCAATGCGGTCTGTTAGTACCGGTCGCGGAACAGAGCAGGGCAGGGTTCTTCGACCAACTGATGATAGACATAGGCGACGAGCAGTCGATTCAGGACGAACTGTCCACCTATTCGTCGCACCTGCGTAACATGCGTGCTTTCCTGCGTCAGGCGGACGAACGAACTCTCATTCTCATTGATGAGATGGGAACGGGTACCGAGCCGCTGATGGGCGGTGCGATAGCGGAGGCTATACTGAGCGAGTTGGTGCAAAAAGGCGTGTTCGGCATCATCACCACCCACTACACCAACCTCAAGCATTTTGCGGAACAGACGCCCGGCGTCGTCAACGGCGCTATGCTGTATGACCGTGGCGCGATGCAGCCGCTCTTCCAACTCTCCATCGGGCAAGCCGGCAGCTCGTTTGCCATAGAGATAGCGCGGCAGACCGGGCTCGGCGAGAGCGTGATCAGGCACGCCATCGATCTGGTGGGCGAGGAGCATATAGACTACGATAAACAGCTGCAGGACATCGCCCGCGACAAGCGTTATTGGGAACGCAAACGGCAATCAATACGCCAGAAAGAGAAAGAGTTGGAGACCCGCGTGGCAGAGTATGAAGAGCGGTTGGCGGGTGTGAAGAAAGAGAAGAAAGAGATTCTGGAAGAAGCACGGCAACAGGCGCAAGACTTGCTCCAACAATCGAACGCTACCATCGAACGCACCATCCGCGAGATCAAGGAAGCCAAAGCCGACAAGCAGAAGACCAAAGCCGCACGCGCCAAGGTAGAGAAGATGAAAGAGAAGGTGGCGGACAAAAAGCCGGCTTCCGCAAAGAGCACAGCGGTGCCGGAGACAAAGATACCCAAAGTGATGCGTGACTTCTCGGAACTGCGCAGACTGAGCAAGACGATGGCGAAAGAGCCTGAAACAAAAAGCAATGTTTCCGTCCGTTCCACCGTTCGCCAGAGGACACTTTCTTTCGAGCGTACTTTGGACATACGCGGTATGCGGATTGACGAGGCTACAGAAAAACTGATTGCCTATATGGACGACGCGCTGATGGTGGGTGCCGGAGAAGTGACGATCCTGCACGGCACCGGGACCGGTGCCCTCAAACAATTGACGCGGGACTATCTCAATTCCCTTAACCGGCAGCGCCGTAAACGCGGACAAGTGGCGTTGGAGTTCGGAGACGGCGATGTCAACCACGGAGGTGCCGGATTGACGGTAGTACAGCTATAATGGCAAATTTATGATTTTATGATATATTATCTGAAGAAGACTTGGAACGTAGTATTTTTACTATTCTGTACTGCTACGATCTTTGCCGCTAACCCGGGTTTCGGAGAGCGGCGTTACACCATCACGGGCATGGCGGAGTACAGTTACAACAAGACATGGGGACACCATGCCAATTTCGATATACAAGGCTTGATGCCCATCAATCCGCATTTCGAGATGGAAGCACGTTTACAGTTCTCCACTGCGAACGTGCATACCGGTGTCGTACAGTTACGGCCGAAGTTTGAATTGCCGGTTGGCGAGATGTTTCTGGAGACGGATGTGTATTACCGCGGTGTGGCGCGTAACCGGCTCGGCGATATGACTGCCGCTCTCGGAGTGGGATATAGAATGGATTATGTGTCGGTGACTTTAGGTCTTTATTGCCGCGTGATAGATAACTGGGACCGCTCATGGCACACGGATGAGACGTTCGTGGTGGAGCCGTTTAACCTGTTGTACCGCGTAGAGGTCTTCTGCCGACCGCAGAACAACTCATGGAACCTCTCGTTCCTCATCAGCGATGTGGACGACTACCAGATGGAACGTATGTACCAACCGCTGTTCGGTATTGGCGCATACTACGATGTGAATGATCATTGGCGACTGAACTTCGCAGCACAATGCAAACCGACAGGTATGTTCCATCTTGACGCCACGTTCTATGGCGCTACTTTCAGAACAGGATTCAGTTATAGGTTTTAGGTAAATTACAAATTACGAATTACGAATGAAAAGGAATTATCTCTATATAGCTATACTGCTGGTATTGAGTGCCTGCAGCGAGAATAGTACGCTGGATATGAAGGGTATGTTCTCTCCTAACGGAGAGACGGTCAATACGCGGTTTGAACAATCCATGGCTTATAATAAGAGCCGCGGAGAGATCAGTCTTGACATGGGGGCTGACGAGTATATAGTCTATGTCTGCACGGACAGTCATATTACGCGTAAGACGCACAAGAATCTGGACTATTTCATGGCTCAATACAAGGCGGAGACCGCTCCGAAAGTAGCGATCCATCTGGGCGACGTCATAGATGCGCAAAAGAACTTCCCGTGTGCTGACAGTATTCTGCATTTCGCGGGTCAGACAATCAAGGACACCATCTTTGTGACGCCCGGCAATCACGATATATACTTCAAACAATGGTCCATCTATCGCGATTATTTCAAGAGTGGCAGTTATTGGTTCGAGACTCGCAACGGAGCAAAGAAACTGGACCTGTTCATCTGTCTGGATAGCGCGGAAGGATCGCTCGGAACGGAGCAAACAAAGTGGTTACGGGAGTTGTTAGAAAGCAAATCCAAAGAAGGATACCGCCGCATGATCGTCTATACACACACGCACTTATGGAAACTGGATATGTCGCAGGGGCACACCTCCAATATGGCACTGGAGGAGACCTACGAACTGACCTCTCTCTTAGGGCAATACAAGATACCGTACGTGTGGTGTGGACACCAGCACGCACGGCAGTCGGTTTTCTTCAAGGGCGTGAACTACTTGGTGCTCAATGCTACCAAGGATTCCGAGAAGGGGCAGTCATATATGAAAGTAGAGATGGGCGATGCCGCCATCTATCATTATATCGATTATCCGAAGTCCTCGTTATAATATCTAACTAATCATTAACTATTCACTAACTTATCTCTAACGCTTACCTGCAGTTTTTAAAGGCATTCTTGCCAATCTCCACTGCGGGCGAGAGAACAGGCGTCCGCAGGTATTTGCAATCCATGAATGCCTCTGCGCCAATCGTGCGGAGAGAGTCATTCCATTGTACTTCACGCAGGCTGCGGCAACCATAGAATGCGCCGTCTTCAATCTGTTTGAGAGAGGGGTTGAGAATCAGTTTCTGGAGGTTGATGCATTGTGAGAACGCACCGCGTTGCAGCACTTTGAGCGATGCCGGTAGTTTCACTTCTTCCAACATTTTACACTCCATAAAAGCTCCTTCCTCAATCATGTGAATATGGTCCACGAGGGCAATTCCGCGTATCTGCTGACAGTTATGGAACGCGCGAACGCCGATACGGAAAGTGGATTTCGGGATGTTTATCTTCTCCAGCGCCAGACAGCCGTCCAATGCCTCGTCTCCGATGGCGTATAAGCCGTCCGGCAGGTCAATGCGGTAGAGGCGTGTGCAACCCTGGAAAGCCTGCTTCGGGAGCGAGTTGATGCCACTTGGAATGACTACTTTGCGCAGCACTGCACAGCCGGCAAAAGCCTGCTCACCCAGAAAAGTGAGTGTCTGCGGTAGTTCGATGCTCTCCAGGTTCGCACAACCGGCAAAGACACCGGCGTCCAAACGACGCAGATGGGCAGGAAGAGTGATAGCTTTAATCCCGCGGCACATGAAGAACGTGGCGCGCTCCAGGATCTCAATCTTGTCGCTCAGTATCTGCTCCGTGAGGTTCACACAGCCGTAGAAAGCACCTGCGCCGAGGCGGTCCAAGTCTTTGGGAAGCATGGCATTCCTAAGTAGCCCGCAGTTATAGAATGCGAAATTACCCACCTCGCGAACCGTTGATGGAATAATGACATCTGTCAGGTTCTCGCACTGGTAGAATGCAGCCGTCGGGATAACCGTCACGGTCTGAGGAATCGTGACCGAACGGAGACTCTTACGGTTGGCAAAAGCGCGCTCCGCAATCAGGCGGATAGGAATCTTGTTTTTGAAGATATATTTCGCCGGCATGTCATTATTGGTTGCAACCAGACAGTCATCGATGATAAGCGCACCTTTCTTCCATTTTTTCTCATTGAGATAGATACCGGAACCGGTGAAAGCCTCCTCACCGATGGAGGTGATAGTTGTGGGAATCACCACTTTCTGGAGGTTCTTGCAATCCTTGAATGTCTCGTGGTCGATGCGTGAGATGCATGTCGGCAACTCCACGCGCACAATGGTCTTGTTCCCCGCAAAAGCACCTGCCGCAATCAGCCGCGTGCCTTCCGGCACTACGAAACGCGGTTTGATAGTCTTGTCGGTAGCAATCAGAATACTATCAATCCAGAGACAACCATCCCGCCAATTCTCTTTGTTAAGCATGATGCCGGTGCCATCAAAGGCGGAGCGATAGACGCGCTCAATTGTTTTCGGGAGAACAATGTTCGTCAGGTTCTTGCACCCCTTGAACGCCCTGTCACCGACGGCTATCACCGTATAGGTGTTCTGACCGACGATAATTTTATCGGGGATAAACAACTCTCCGGAAACCTTCGGATTAAGGCTCACTTCGGCCGTCAGATGATTGTCATCGACCGAGTAGAAAACATCCTGATACTGCGCATCCTCTGCGTTAACGACTAATACGGCGGCCAGTAGCATCAAAGAGCATACCACCTGCTTGAATATACAGTTTGCCATCTTTTATGAATTTATGATTTGACGAATTACGATTGACGATTTGTTCAATACTCTGCGGATGGTTGTTCTGAATGCCCAAAAGCAGGCAGATCGCATTCTCAATGAGCCGCTTGCCATCCGTGGTAAGGTAGATAGTCGAATACTCGCTGACACCGATCATGTACATCGGCTGCGGCAGGGTAGTGCCGTTGCAGTTGGTTCCCGCGGGCAGATAGGCGATAGAGGTGTTGTCTGCTTGTGATTCCGGCGAAGCCAGTACGGTGAATCCTGTGGTATTGGTCCAAGTGGAGATAGCCGTAACGGCGTTGGTTGCACATTGCGCGAAGAGTTGAGCCTTGCCATCCGTGATGGTTACTCCCTCAAAAAGCGGGTGGGAGGCATCGGTCACCGCGATGGACAAGTCTGCGGTATTAACGGCTGTTCCCCAATCCCACACCCCGGTTTTGAGGAGGAAGGGCTTGAGTAAAACCATCGGTTTGTCATAGCCTTTGAGCGGAGCAAAACCAACCGCGTTGCTCTTAGGTACAGAGCCTAAAACAATCACCTCGTACCCACTATAATCCTCTGTATTGTCCGTGGCATCCGTCTCTGCAACCCATAAACTGTCATTCGCGCGGAGATATTTGAGTAGTGGTTTGTCTGCTGCAGAACCGGGTAAAGTGACAAACGCCACGGCGTGTGTGCCTTCCGGCTGTTCCGTGGGGTATGTTTCTTCGGGTGTTTCGGGTTCTGGGTCATGGTGTTCTCCGGGAGTCTCGTAGCAACCGAGATCCGGCGCATAGCCGTTATAGCCCAAGTTGACATCTATACCGGCATCAATCAGGTTGGAGCCTGAAGCAAGCCGCAGACAAGTGCCTTCCGCTAACGAGTTATCCGCTGTACGCGGTGCAAGAATCTGGGTAGTATCCAGCGACTGGAAATCAGCGGCAGAACATGCAAAACCGCTATTCCACGTGTTATGGTCATTTGCCGCTACGGTTTTCGATTCAGGCTGGTCGGCATTCTTGCCGCTGAGGCTCACGTTGTTCTGCATATAGTTGGTACCATATGCGGTGGTGAAACCGAAATTATAACCATTGGCATAACCGGTGTTGTTATACACCCACATCGTACCGCCGTTGTTGTTCTGGTCAAAACCGCGTGCGTTGTTCGCTACTGCAAGGCAGTGGTGGATAAGGATCTTGTGGTTTGTATATCCTCCTCCCATCTTAAAGCCGTTGCCGTTGCCCTGACATGGATATTTATCCAGCCTGATAGTAATGGTATTGCCGTAGCGGTCGGTCATCTGGGTGCCCACTTTGGAGTCAAACCATGCCTTGTCCACACCCGTAGCGCGCGGGTTTTGGGACATGTCGTAATAGGCAGGACCGTTCTGGTAGCAGATGCAGTTCTCGATGATGGTGTTGGAGTTGCTGACACGCTGGAAGAAATCCCAGCCGTCGTCAGAGTTGTTCCATGCGCGACAACCGATATAGTGGTTTCCTGCGCCGGTGAACTGCTTGTCGGCAAAGCCATCTGCATTTCCGCCGAAATTAGCTACACCACCGGTACCGGTAGTTTCATAATCGAAGTTATCGTGGGAATCCACATTCTTGATAATATTGTTACCGCCCTTTTTCATCTGGCAACCCGTGTCGGCAGAGCCGTATATATCCAGATTTTCGAAGATACAGTATGAGCCTTCGTTGTAGAGGTTGTTCTTGCCGGAATAAGCGATGGCAAGGTCCTTGATATGAACATAAAGCGAGTTGGCGTGAACCGTAATACCGCGTGTGCCGTAGGCTACTTTATGGAAATCCAATGTCACTTTGTCCCCAGGATAGCCGGAGATGACAATATATTTGGTATTTGAGCCCTGCTTGTTGATGCTGAACTTATCCGTAAAGAAATAAGTTCCTTCCAGCAGATAGAGTGTATCGCCGGGGTGGCTCAATAGAGTGACTCCGGCACTAAACGTAGTCGGCGTAGAGTACGAACTACCATCACCACTGCCGTTCGGGGAGGCATAGTACGTTGCGGCAGAGGTTCTAATGGACAAGGTACATAGCACCATGAAACAAAGTACAGTGTACAAAGGATTTGGTTTCATAATAATAAATGAGTTAGTTTCTGTATATTAGCGTCATCACTATAGATCTTGCCAAGAATTAATTGGCGTTTTTGGATCTCTTCTTGACTGAAGGAATGCTTTATTAATTCACGGCATAGAGTAATCATTTCCTCCGGAGTCCCGGCAATACGGCATAGCGGTGCGACGTCTGTGCCATGAACCATTTGCGGATTAACAACCACAAACCGTCCATTATACAGGACATTAAGTAGCTTTAGTTTTAAACCGGTAGATTGGAATGTCGGTAACAGATGTATATGAGCATCTGCAATCAATTGTTCCATTTGAGCCGCATCGGGAGAGTCTATAACAGTGACATTAGCAAGTCCAGCAGCTCGGTTTTTCAGTTTTGGAGAAGGTTGTCTTCCTGCAAAAATGAATGGCGTTTCCGGCATTGCAGGGGCTATTTGTTTAAGTATAAAAAGTGCGGCATTTTCATTTTCAGCCAACTGCAAATTCCCATGGTATAGGATATAATCTCCTTTGCCATTTTTCGCCCGGATTACTTGCTCTCCATGGAAGGACGGAATATAGTGTACCGGCACTTGCGGGTAGTGGTTTTGAAAATACTGTTCATCCTGATGCGCAACGGCAGCAATGGATGTCGCATAACGAATGACTGATTCGAAGCGTTGCAATTTGCGAGCTTCCAGAAGATAGAATATTTTTTTCCAAATGGAGCGAGAAGCCTTAGCTAACCCCCGATAATAATCGTGCTCGATGTTGCATTCCCTGAAAACTTTAATCCGCTTAGCGAGTGCAGGGTGGGAAAGATAGTAACATGACACAAGCCCCTCAAAGATAATAGGTGCCTCGTCTTGTAAGAGGTTGTTTAGCAATTCCTGATTCATTCTGCTGACGATTCCATAAGGCAAGTACGATAACTGCGCCATCACACTTGTATGCCGTTTATAATAGTGAACGGAATGGCATAATTGTTCTAACTGCGGAAAACGCGTAAGAGTGCCTTTGTAGGTACAATGAAGCGTGATGGCGTAGCCTGCCTTATGAAGTGCAAGAATCTTATAATACACATCTATTGCTCCTCCATAGTTAGGAGGATAAGGGATGTCAAATGAAACGATATGCAGCCCGGGAGTGTTATTATGTAAGGTCGTTTGTTTCATCACAAATAGGTTTGGATAATTTCTACCATCTTACGGCATTGTGTTTCGCGTGAAAACTCTTCGCGGTGACGGGTCTGCTGCCGTGTAAAGCCGTTTTTCTCCCATTCTTGCTTTTTTTCGTTGATAAAAGCCTTTATCTCCTCTACATCATCTGTAGCGATACCGGCATTCGTATATTGGATTAATTTTTCTAACTCGCCCTTGTCCGAAGGCACACATAAAATGGGCTTCTCGCATCCCAGAGCCTCGTAGAATTTCGTTGTTAGCATACCATGCGTATGGGTATTCGTTAATACTACCATTATACTATTTTGACGGATGGCATCTCCGATCTTCTCATGTGGAATGGGGTGATAATGGGGCGTATGTAGTTCTATGGGAATCGTTTGTCGGATCTTATCCAGCGCATTTTTTTGCCATTCTGTCAACGAACCTATATATGCAACCTTGAATTCTTTTGCCACTATATCCTTCGGATAGAACTGTGCTTCGTCAAACCCATTATACACCACATGTACATTGGGATTGAATTGCCGGATGAAATCAGCGTGCCACGGCGAGACGGTAGTGATGGCATCCGCTACGCGCAATACCTTATTTCTTCGACGTATATGAATTGCGCGGTACAACCGCCGGAACGGCATTAACCATCGCGATTGATGTCTGTATTGATAGCGTGAATTATCAACTTGTTCGTCCAGATCGCGTATGTCGCAGACAAGCGGGACATTCAGCGTTTTCGCTATTCGCTGTGCTGCTCCTAAAGGAAAATCCGAGAAAGCAGAGCAGATGACGAGGTCATAGACCGATTGCGATGTATGAC
>CAMOGT010000013.1 GCA_946614295.1 uncultured Bacteroidales bacterium | reverse complement strand
TGATTAACTGCGATGCAGGGAATGTTTTCATAATATTGATAATTTAGATTTTCCATATTGGGGTCCCCGAAAATTTCTAATTTTTGGGGAGAGCGGAGGCAATGGTCGCACTTGCCAATTAGCGGAGCGGTTTGGCTCTTGCGATCCATTTGCCGAACGCGACTATGCTTCGCCTCCGGTGAATGCCAGCGGAAGAGTACTGCCTTTAGCAGGACCGCCAATCGGCTGGATCGGACCGAACTTCTGCTCGTACTGGGCGATGTTATTCTGCAGTGCGCCGAGGATCTTCTTGGCCTGATCCGGCGTTACAATCACGCGCGATACCACATTCGCCTGCGGCATACCCGGCATGATCTGCGCGAAATCGAGCACGAACTCCGTGGGAGTATGCGCAATCAGCGCTAAGTTTGCAAACACGCCCTGGGCTTTGTCCGGGGCAATATTGATTTTCAATTCTTGTTTTTCTTGTGCCATAATTCTAAATTTTTAATTTTTAATTGTGAATTGTGAATTGTAAACTGTTCTCACCATTTCATTCTGCGTTTCGGTACGATGAGCATCCATGCCGACACGAGCGGAAGGACAATATCGAACCAAAGAATGCTGAACATATTGAATCCTTTCAGTCCCATCCGGTGCGCCGAGACATTGAGGATAACCGTCTGCATGATCCATCGCACGAGAAACAGCCCCGCAGCCACCAGGAACGGTAGCATGGGAACAGTACCGAACGCCGGCCAATAGAGCACTATCGCCGCTATTACCGCCAGATAGAACAAGCCCCTTGTCATCGGCTCAATCGCCAGACGGACTTTCGTCTCCGGCTTGTACGAAGGCGAAACGGAGAGGTGTCTGCGTTTTTGCTGCCACCACTCTTTGAGGGTCTTTTTCGCAATCGACCAGGTGTACGAATCCCGACTCAGCACAACAGCGGTGTTCTCCTTCGTTGCCACATGGTTGACAAAGAGGTCGTCATCGCCGGCGATATTCGTCATGAGTTTGGTGAAACCTCCGGTCTCAAAGAACAGCGACTTGCGGTAAGCCAGATTGCGTCCGACACCCATGTACGGATGTCCGCACAGCGCCGCGCCGAGGTAATGCAGACCGTTGAAGAGCGTGTCGTACCGCACCAGACGGTTGATAGGTCCTTTCTCCTCGAAGTACGCCCCGAAACCCAGAACTATATCCTTGGTACTTGGTACTTGGTCACTTGGTACTTTTCCAAATCCCTTGACCATCTCCCGTATCCAGCGGTTGCTCTCCGGCACGCAGTCTGCGTCCGTCAGCAGCAGGTAGTCGTATTGAGCCGCCTTGGCACCTAACGTGAGTGCCAGTTTCTTGGTGGACCCGACGCGTGCGCCGTAAGGCACAAACGTCATGTGCAGCCGCTCGTCGCGAACCATGTAATTGTCCAGCACGGCACGCGTCTCATCCTCCGAACCGTCATCCACCACGATCACCTCGTACTGCGGGTAATCCTGCGTCAGCAGCGCCTGCAGATACTGCGAGAGGTTGTAACTCTCGTTATGCGCGCAGACAACTACGGAGACAGGAGGCAAGTCATTGACCTTCTGCTCATCTGCCTTTTGGACATTTTTCCGTTCCTTCCGCAACCTCCGAGCCGGAGCACAGAGATACCGCGCATAGAACCAAACCTGCGCCACAAAAAACACCCCGAGCAAAACGATCAGCGTCCAATCCAATATGTCCAGTTCCTCTACTATCAACGCAATTCGTAATTTTTAATTCGCAATTCGTAATTTTTAATTCGTAATTCGTAATTTGTACACGTGTGTACTGCTGCCGTCCTCTGCCTTGACGGTGATGACCCACGGCTTGCCGTTCACCTCGCCGGGCACAACCGTCATCTCCTCTTTGTCGAGCTTGCGGCCGTTGAAACGCGCTTTCTCGCCCTTGACATTCGTCAGCGTTCCGATGCCGCGGTAACCGGCAATCACCACGCCTTCGCTTCCCTCCGGCAGTTTATAGGTCTGCTCCTTCTCGCTGTTGGGGTTGAAGCCCTTCCACTCCTTGCCGTTGATGGTCAGTTTGTCAATCTTCGACGAATAAATCAGCTCCACGTCGTCCACATAGATTGCATTATCCGCATACAGACCGTCGTTGGCGCGGAAAGCAGGATAGTTACCGGCGGAGAAGATCACATTACACATCGTCGGGCGGCCGTCGCTCTTATAGAAGATAGGCACTTTGATCTGTTTCCACTCGCTGTACTTGGCGCGGGCGCGATACCATCCCTCGGCTACCTGTTTGCCCGGCTGGTCGGTGCCGCACTCGTTGCCGTCCGTCGCCAGACGGATGTCACTTTCCTCGTTGATACGCTCGGTAGCAGTCGGCTTGCCGGCTTTGTTCTTATACTGGCTGCCCTTCGCCGTTCCCGTCCACGAGTAATACAGCAAATGGAAATCCTCCTGATCCGTCGCTGGACCGACACGTTTGATCCACACGCTCATCGTGTCCGGACGGTATTTCCAAGGTATTCCGCCTTCCGTTCCGGCGGTGGCGCTCTTCACGCTCAGACCCTTCAGGTACTGCCACGGCTTGCCTAAAGACACATAACCCGGACCGACCGCCGTGATACCCAACGCGCCCACAGACTTGTCCGCCACGTACAGGCAGTGCCCCGTACGGCCCGGCTTCTGATAGAGGAACGTGAATTTCAGACCCACCTGAGTCACGTTCGACCCGTTCCAGTCTGCCGGTTGGGGATCACCGTTATACACCTTCGTCCAGTTCTCGAAATGAGGATCAGGCAACTGCTGGGCAACCGCCAAAACGCTCATCGCCAATCCCATGAATACCAATCCTAATATTTTTTTCATAATCTTACTTTTAAAAAACGGCGCAAAGTTACAAAAAAATTTGCATATATGCAAACTTTTTACTACTTTTGTACCCGATTTACCAAAATCAAGCCCCATATCAACCCCTCTGCACGGCTGTAGACTTTTTTAATTATGGCAAATATCTTTGGTGACAAATGGACTTTTACGAGCTTCGGCGAATCACACGGAGCGGCGATAGGCGGAGTGTTGGACGGCGTTCCCGCCGGACTGCATATTGATTTTGACCTGATCCGCACCGAGTTAAACAGGCGTGCAGCTCGGTCCAAACACCTTGGCGACACGGCAATGACACGGCAAAAAGACGGCAACGACACGGCAACGAGTGCTGACTACCTCGGAACCTCACCCCGAGCACTCCGCGAACCGGACGAGGTCGAATGGCTCTCCGGAGTCATGGATGGTATCACCCTCGGCACACCGATTGCTTTCCTTATCCGCAACAAAGACGCACGGCCGGAGGACTATGAGTTCCTCAAACACTCCTACCGAGTGGGGCATGCAGACAAGGTCTATGAGCAGAAATACGGTATTCGCGACTGGAGAGGCGGAGGAAGAGCCTCTGCACGTGAAACAGCATCCAGGGTAGTCGCAGGCACTATCGCCAAACAGGAACTCGCATCCAAGGGAGTTACCATTCACGCCTCACTCATTCAGGTGGGTGCAGAGACAGACCCCAGCCGGTTTGACGAACTCATCGCCGCGTACCGGCGCGAGGGTGACTCTATAGGAGGTATCATCGAGTGCCGTATTAACGGACTTCCGGCAGGAGTGGGCGAACCGATTTTCAATAAGCTGCAAGCAGAATTAGCTTTCGCCGTCATGTCCATCAACGCCTGCAAAGGCTTTGAGTACGGCACTGGTTTTAAGGGTGTCACGCAACCCGGTAGCGAGATTAACCACCTTTCCGGCGGCATTGCCGGAGGCATCTCAGATGGCACAGAAATCACCTTCCGCTGCGTCTTCAAACCCACACCCACTACCCCAAAGGCGCTGGCTAAATTGCTCAATGACCAAATGGTAAATGCCAAAATGGTAAATCGCTCTGATTCGTGCATTGCCGTCCGCGCCGTTCCGGTGGTAGAAGCCATGACAGCACTCGCTTTGGTACAATTTTTGTAGCAAAATGAGCAAATGGAAAAATAAATGACAAAATGGTAAATAAATAAATTGGTAATATCTTTATGGCACAGAAAAAACTAACCCGCTCTACCAATAAGATTTTGGCAGGCGTTTGTGGCGGTATCGCCGAGTATTTTGACATTGATCCGACCCTGGTACGTATCCTTTACGCAGCATTAAGCTTCTTCAGCGCTGCGTTCCCCGGCTTGATTCTGTACATCATTATGATGCTCATCATGCCCGAGAAGGACAAGAACGACAAGTACGAAGATGCCCAAGTGGTAGAGTAAAAGAAATGCCCCCGATGAACGTCGAGGGCATTTCTTTATATGAATGAAACGCATTATTGCACGCGTTGGCCTTGGATATTGTACTTCGTCCCATTGTACATCAGATAGAGAACGCCGTTCTCAAAAACCTTTGTACATTGTACTTGGTCACTTTGTACCTTATCAACGCCCATACCGCTGTTTTCCTGACGCGCCATGCGGATAGCCGCCACGCCGCCGTCACCGCTCGTCTGCGCCGAGACAATTGTAAGCATGAAAGGTGCTTTTTGGTTGACCGCTACGGCATTACCTGACACTGCCAGTGTCATCTGGCTGCCGACGGCCTGACCGTTGATGTAAATTCTTACGGCGCGCTCCTTGCTCATCGACTTGAGAACAACAGTGTCGCATGCCGGCAGGAACAGCTCCACGTGGGTTTTACCATTCATTTCGCGCGTATAGTCACTATCGGTCTTGGAGAACTTCCATTTCTTGGTACCATCCCATCCATAGCCGCCTTTGACCCACGTCTCTGTACCGTCGAAGACGATTTCCGCGGCGGAGAACTCAACCGGAGTTACTGCCTCAACAATAAGATTGTAACTTACGCTTGTTCCGTCAGCGCCGGTAAGAGTAATCACATTGCCGTTTTGCGACCATGTGGTACCGTCCCCCTCACTATGACTAATTACCGTCGGCACACTCTCGCCGGCAAGGTAGTAAGCCTGTATGCGAGAGGAGTCTTTTTCAGGTATGAAAGCACTATAGTGGTTGGACATGATCACCTCATTGAGTTTCTTGATAGCATCGGCGCGCTTGAACATAACCGTATAGGTCAACTGCGTTGTGCCATCTTGGGCTGTCACAACAATCGTAGCGTTGTTCCCTGCCTTCGTGACCTCCGTCACATTATTGACAACCGCCGTAGCAAAATCGTCATTAGCCTCAGCCGTCACAACCGGCAGTTCTGCCGTATAAGCGATCGTCATTGCGTACGCAAGACTGTCGGCTTTGAAGCCCTCGATTGCATTTCCGTTAATGCTCAGACTCTTCAGCGTAGCGTCCGTAGACGGTGTCTCACTAATGCTCAGATTGATGGTATAAGTAACGGAGTTCTGGCCATCCTTGGAGGTACAAACAATAGTAGCTGCACCCGGCATAGATAGCGGCAGATTTACCTGCACCGTGCCTTCGTTAGCCGTGGTTGCAGCGATAGAAGGCATGGAAGTCGTGCCGTAGGGCAAGACTACGCTATACGTTGTTTCACTCGCCGAGAAGCTTGAAAGCGGTTGCCCGTTGAGAGTAATACCCGTCAGCTCTGCTACGCTCGGATCTACCGCGCGCACGTATTGATAAATCGGTTGATTTTTCTTGTCATCGGAGGTTGTGTAAAATGTAGAGGCATCTTTCCACGCCAATGCCTCACCTTGTTTTTCCTTCTGGTATGCCATCACCTGCACCGGTTCGCGTTGCGCGGTAGCACTCAGGCTTTCTGTTCCCTGACGCTCCCAGAGAAGGATATATTCCTCGTTCTTGATTGCCATCCAACGACCGTCAGGAGTGATGTCACCGCCGTTGGCTAACTTAAACTGGGAGCCGTTACCCAGCGCACAAACCTCCGTCAGACGCTGCACACCGGTGCCGTAATCCGTACGGAAAGGCAGTTTGTACAAATGGCACACGCCATCGACTTTGTCGGCGATGTAGAACATCTGCTCCACATTGTCGTACATCAGCGTCTCGGTGTTATGCGCCGTATTGTCCGGATAACCGAAGCGGATCGTATTGACCGTCACATTCTGCGTGCCGGAACTGATGGCCGGTTCCTCGAAATAGTAGATGTAGTAGCTGTCGTTGAACTGCAAATCATTATCTCCTATGGCGCCGACAAAAATATAATTCTTGTTTCCATAGACACCCGTAGCAATGTCTTCCCAGTCGTCGCGGGTAGTTCCCGGCGTGGTCAGATTTACCGTCATTGCCAATGTTCCGTTGGGGTTCATGGCAATGAGTTTGCGGTTTTCGTTCAGATTTTCATCTCCGTGCGCCCAGAGGTATCCGGGAGTGACCCGAGAATAAGCCAGACCGCTTATCTCTTTCATGTCATCTTTATTGGTTGTCCCGCATAGAGTACGCGTGAACTCATTGTTTTCCTGCAGGGGCGTGCCGTTGTAGTTAATGCCGGCTCCCCATGCCATAGTAGCGGACACGAGGCCCGCTACTACAGATAAAAGGATGCGTTTCATACGCCTATAGAATGATTTATTCTACTACTACCGGTTTGTATTTCGGCACAAGAGCCTTCATTACAGACCAGCCGATCAAATATGCTACTGCGCAGATGCAGAACACAATCATGTAGCCTGCTTCTTTACCCGTAAAGCCCATGAATGCGAATGCATCACCTAAACCTGCGGAGTAGTCGAAGAGAACACCCGAACCTTTGTTGATGAGGAACGAGCCTACGCCGCCTGCCATGGCACCGATACCGGTGATGGTTGCGACAGCCGATTTCGGGAACATGTCACCCGTGGTGGAAAAGATATTCGCGCTCCAGCTCTGGTGAGCGGCCCCCACGATACCGATGATGATAGCTACAGCCCAAGGACCCATCTCACGGCCTAAAGGCTGGGCAAACAACGCCAGCAATGGGAAGAACGCAAAAATCAACATAGCACGCATACGGCCTGCGTACGGCTCCATGCCTTTCTTCTCTACGAAGATCTTAGGCAGATAGCCGCCGAACAGCGAAATCACTGTTACGATAGCGTACAGCGTGAAAATCAGTGCTATACCCTGTGGGTCGGAAGCCTTGATGCCGAACTGGTCCTGGAAATAAGCCGGAGCCCAGAACAGGAAGAACCACCAAACGCCGTCGGTCATGAACTTACCAAACGCAAATGACCAGGTCTGTTTATGCTTGAAAGCCTCACCAAACGACATCTGTTTCTCCTCTGACGGCTGATTGCTGACAGCTGATTGCTCTTTATCGTCCTGATGGATGTACTCCAACTCAGCCTCATTCACATGCTTGCTCTCTTCGGGTTTGTCATAGACAAAGATCCAGATAGCCGCCCAGAGGAAGCCCAGCGCACCGATGATGATGAACGCCCACTCCCAGCCCATGGATTTAGCCAGCAGAGGAATAGTAGCCGGAGCTGCCAACGCACCTACCGATGCGCCTGCGTTGAAGATAGAGGTAGCGAAAGCACGGTCTTTCTTCGGGAAATACTCTGCGGTCACCTTGATAGCAGCAGGGAAGTTACCCGCCTCACCAAGACCCAGCACCATACGGCAAGCCAGGAACAGCCACACACTGACCATCGCAATCGAACTGGCCAGCGCGCTACCGGCTTCCACCGCGCGCAGAGCAGCTACAGAGTCCACACCGCTTACGAACCAAGTGGTGGCAATACCGCAGCCTGCGTGCATGACGGCACCTAACGACCATACAACGATGGCAATCAGGTAACCTTTCTTCGTGCCCATCCAATCGATGAACTTACCGGCAAAGAGGCAGAAGATAGCATAGGCGATGGAGAACACACCGGTGATGGTTCCGTAGTCGGAGTCGGTCCAGTGGAACTCAGGCTGAATAAACTCTTTGAAGGTCAACGACAGAACCTGACGGTCCATGTAGTTGACGGTGGTGGCGAAGAAAAGCATCGCACACATGACCCAACGCCAGTTGGTCATGACTGCTTTTTTAACGTCATTCATTGTTGTTTTGGATTAAGGAGTCAGGAGCCAAGAGTCAAGACCCAAATGAATTTACAATACAAAACATTCAAGTCCTTATTCCTGATTCCTGACTCTTGATTCATTATTTTTTACAATTTGCGATGATCTCAAAGCACTCTTTGCACTTGGCGGTTACGTATGCCCAGTCGCCGGCTTTTACCTTGTCGCTCGGGAAGAGTTTGGAACCCATACCTACGCAGTAAACGCCTGCAGCGAACCATTTCTCCAGATTCTCTTTCTCCGGAGCGACACCGCCGGTAACCATGATCTTCGACCACGGCATCGGAGCCATCAGACCCTTCACGAGGTTCGGACCTACTACGTCACCCGGGAACACCTTTGTGAAGTCGCAACCCACCTCCTGAGCTGCACCGATCTCGCTCGGTGTGAGGCAACCCGGACAGTAAGTCACGCAACGACGGTTGCAGACAACCGCAATATCTTTGTTGAAGAGCGGACCAACTACGAAGTTAGCGCCTAATTGCAAGTACAGCGCAGCCGTCGGAGCATCAACCACGCTACCGATACCGAGAGCCAGCTCCGGGCACTCTTTAGCCACCCACTTGCTCAACTCGCCGAACACCTCGTGTGCGAAATCGCCGCGGTTGGTGAACTCGAAAGCGCGTACGCCGCCCTCGTAGCAAGCCTTAATAACATTTTTACATACTTCTACGTCCTTGTGATAGAACACAGGAACCATCGGTGCAGCGGCAATCTTCGCCATCACCTGAAATTTATCAAATTTTGCCATAATTCGTAATTCGTAATTTGTAATTCGTAATTAGCGTTGTACACGACCATTAGCGTTACCACCGGCAAGGCTCAGCACTTCGTCTTCGCTTACGAGGTTGTAGTCGCCGTTGATGGTGTGCTTCAGAGCCGAAGCAGCTACTGCGAACTCAAGAGCCGATGCCTGGTCGCCCGGATACTTGAGCATACCGTGGATCAAACCGCCGGAGAACGAGTCACCGCCACCTACGCGGTCGATGATCGGGTTGATCTCGTAACGCTTGCTCTGGTAGAACTCCTTGCCGTTGTAGATCATAGCTTTCCAGCCGTTGAAGGTAGCGCTGTAGCTCTCGCGAAGCGTCGAAACAACGTACTTGAAGCCGAACTCTTTCATCATCTGCTCGAAGATGCCCTTGTAGCCCTCAGCGTTGGTCTCGCCGCCTTCTACGTCTGCATCGGGCTTGAAGCCGAGGCACAGCTCTGCGTCTTCCTCGTTGCCGATACAAACATCCACATACTTCATCAACGGACGCATGATCGAGATAGCTTTCTCGCTGGTCCACAGTTTCTTACGGAAGTTCAGGTCAACCGAAACGGTTACGCCGTGACGTTTTGCAGCCTCGCAAGCGAGCTTCGTGATCTCAGCAGCCTTGTCCGAGATAGCCGGAGTGATACCGCTCCAGTGGAACCATGCTGCACCTTCCATGATCTTGTCGAAGTCAAAATCCTTCGGATCAGCCTCAGCGATAGCGCTGTGGGCGCGGTCGTAGATAACTTTCGACGGACGCATTGAAGCACCGGTCTCGCAGTAGTACAGACCTACGCGGTCGCCGCCACGAACGATGTACTCGGTGTTCACACCATAACGACGCAGCGAGTTAACGGCAATCTGACCGATCTCGTGCTTCGGCAGTTTGGTTACCAGATAAGCCTCGTGGCCATAGTTAGCGCACGAAATAGCCACGTTTGCCTCACCACCACCGGGGATGATACGGAAATGATCAGACTGGATGAAACGGTCTTGTCCTTCAGGACTCAGGCGGAGCATAATCTCGCCCAACGTAATAATTTTAGCCATAGGTTAAATGAATTTAGTTGGTTAATAAATAAAAATTAATTATGTTTGTTGTTTTTGTTTTTGTTCTTCATATAGCGTTTCTTCTGTGCTTTCGTCATGTCTTGGGTGACAACCTCGTCCGGGAGCGCAGGTGCCACTACCACAGCCGGCTTGTCATAGCGGACAAACTGCGAGCCGTCCCATATCTGCGGCACAAAATGTGTATAGGGATACTCGGTTGCAGACTCTTTCTGCTTGAAATACTTCTCGTCCAGATAGACGAATCCCACATGCACTTCTTTACCGGCTGCCAATCCTACCGGCTGTCCCGTTTCCACATTTTCACCCGGTTGCACCAACGCGCGGCGCATGTGGTAGTACACGGCGAACGTCTCGTCTGCATGGTTAATCACCACGCCTTTCTTGTCGCCTGACAGACAAACAACACCTCCGCGCATGGCATACACGGTATCATTCTCCTGCACGCCGAAGGACATATAGTTCTCCTCACGCTCGCTGCCTTTGAAATGGATGGTATGCGGATCTACCACTACTTTCTCACCCGCTGCCAGAGGCAGGGCATAATATCCGGCACCCGCATCTTTCTTCGGGAACACACCTCTCCAGTAATAATAATCTGTCGCTGCATAGTTGCCTTCCGAGGCCTGCGACTGCACAGGGCGGCTCTCCACCAGGTTCTCTCCCGGCAGGGCGTTGTAGTATCTGGCTCCTTTGCGGATTACCATATAGGAGCTGTAATCAGTATTGATATAGATGCGATCTTTGGACTTGGTTGCATTATTGTACCGTACAACGTTCTTCACCACCGGCTCCGGGTTATTCCTCGTCGAGAACACCCGCAGAAACTCCTGTGCCGTCATTCCCGCCGCCACAGCCCATAAGGCCACCACTGTCATCAATACTCTGTTTTTCATAACGATTTTATTGTTAATTAGTTGTTTGCTTTATTTGGTTTCGTTTGGTTTTCTGTTTTTATTTTTTGCGAGGATTTGGCCTTCGTCTATTAGCCCCGCATTTTATGCGGGTTTGTTCAATGCCTCGCATATTCCCTCTGCCATTTTATTCATTGCCACACACTCGGCTCGTGTCACATGGGGCTTATCCGGATCGTGCTGCCATGGTGATAGAATCAACATCCGCCCCTCAGCAACCGCTTCGAACAATCCCTCTGCCGGCTTGTAATACTCCCCAAATCCATTGTCCGCTATATAAATAATGGTGTGTTTCTCGCGCAGCAATACCTCCAACACCTCTTTCTCTTTCGGGCTGATGAACGGCGACACCATCACTGTTCCTTTGCGAGCCGCCAGTACACAACCGTTCATATACTCGCGTAGCAGTGTCGCGTCTCCATGCTGCTCAGCATCTTCCACCCAAATCCTCCGTACATGTACCGGCGAGAACTTCTCTGCCTGTAAAATGCCTATATTTCCCACGCCGCTATATTTCTGTCCCGCAATCTCTATATCCCGCTGCACTCTGAAATAACCGGGCATCAACCGTTTTGTTGCCAACCTCTGCGGGTTCATCTGCACATAGCGGATCATCGTTTGTAGTTGTCCCTTGTGTGACATTGGACGCACAAAGGGACGCTCCGTGAAGATCGGAAATGGGAAGCCTCCGTTCTTATCTCCCGCCTTGCCTCCTTGCTCTCCTTCGTCCATTAGCCCCGAATTTGATTCGGGATAAATAGCATGGCATGCAATGTCCCCTTCGTTTGTTAACCCCGAATTTAATTCGGGACTAATTGACGAAGGAATTGTTCTTCCGAGTTTTTTTGCTCCTTGCCAGAATCCTCGAACGACCGTATTGAATGTCTTATCCATCGGGCGTGTTACATAAATAATAGCATGCAAGTGGTCTGGCATAAGACAATATTGAAGGATTCGCGTTTCCGGATAGTAATTATGAAGATTCACCAACTCATCAACAAGTCTATCCCCCATCTCAGTCCTTTCCACCACTGCCTGTTTTGGATCACTCTCAGGAATGACAAGCCTTCCCAATAAACCCTCTCTGCTTGGCACAACCAGCGTAACATGGTAAATGCCGACACCTCTCCATGCCGTTCCCATTTCTTGCCATTTCCATGCCTCTTGTTCTGCCATAACTTCTTTTAGTTTTCGAGTGGGGGTACAATTTGTACCCCTTGTCAAACTGTGCTTTTTTCTTAAGGCTGGGGACAATTTATCCCCTTCCTACATCCTATTTTACATGGGGACAATTTGTCCCTTGGTCAGTTGGGTAGTGGTACTAACCGCTTGGGTTTTCCTTCTCTCTCCCTTCTTTCCCCGACTCTTCCACCTGTCTCCATCGGATGCTGATCGGGTGCTCATCGGATGCTCATCGAATGCTCACTATGACGACACCGTAACATCTACGGCACAAAACCCTGCTTTCTCTCCTCGCTCAACTCATGTTTGATATAATCGTACAACCTCCCTTGTATAGGCTTGTTATATTTTCTTGCCTTCAGCACAGCCTCCTCATATCGTGCCTGCCATTCCGCCTTGCGCACCGGATCATGCATGATTGCCTTCGTCTCCGCCATCAACTCAGCAAAAGCTTTTGCCGTTGGGTGTTCTGCTTTGGCTTTCTTTGTTTTCTTGCTCAACTCCGGCTTTGCACACACGGCACCCCATTCTCCATTACCTGGGATCCGCCGTGCATAATGTCTCTGATCCACATTCCCCTGCAACCGATCCACTATATTCACCCACTTCGCTTTCATCTTTATCTATCTTCTTTATGCGACTTTTTTGAGAGTTTGTCTCCTTCGTCCATTAGCCCCGAATTTAATTCGGGTACGCCACACTTCGCTTTCATGTTATATTATAAGATTCTTTTTTATTAGTCACTAATAAATTTCAAATGCTTAAGTTTATCTGCGCCTGATATTAAATGAGATTTTTCGTGGTAATAGTGTAAGATTACTTCTGGAATAATTCGAGCAGGACTATTTGAATTCTTTATGCGGTTCCATAAAAAATGCGTTGGTTTATACCATCTATTTATCACACATATTTGATGCTTGGGAAACTTTTTATTTATTTCATTCAGCATTTTATTATCTCCCACTTCATCTGCCAAATATGCAGTCAGGATATTTTCTAGTTCAAAAATATCCTGACTACCAGGTTGGACATTTCGAATACACCCCATCCATATTTCGTCCACAGTACGCAATTCACATATATGATGGTTCAAGTTATTTAATCTCTTATGGATACCTTGTATTGTTTTCCCACAATAGTAGTGTCGCGCTATACGAGCATAAGGTCTTTTTCCTTCTATAAGATATAAATTACATACGTGCTCTCTATTTTCTTGTTCCCATTTAGCAACTTCTTCTATACTCTTAAATGGACCGAACCAGTGAAGCATATATGTCTTTATTATTTCCATAATTTCTGCTTTTAATTCAAAAAACCATCTACTCCATAAAATTTTTCCTCGTTCAAAAGATTCTAAAAAAAACCACATCCCCGCTTACCCCTCGAAAAGAGAGGCAAGCGGGGTGTGAAATGTATTTAGAACTTAAAATAGTTCTTTGCGTTGTTGTAGCAGATGTCTTCTACCATCTGTTGAACGCGGGCTTTCTCGTAGCCGGTGTACGGGATCATGCCGTTCTCGATGTCGTTGCCGAGGACGTTACAGAGCGTGCGGCGGAAGTACTCGTGACGCGGGTAGCTCAGGAACGAACGGCTGTCGGTCAGCATACCTACCATGCGGCTCAAGAGACCGAGGTTACTCAAAGCCATCATCTGCTTCTCCATACCATCCTTCTGATCGAGGAACCACCAGCCCGAACCGAACTGAATCTTGCCCGGTACCGAACCGTCCTGGAAGTTACCCAACATCGTGGCAATCACTTCGTTAGCGCACGGGTTGAGGTTATAGAGAATGGTCTTGGCGAGGTGTCCTTCGCTGTTCATCTCGTCGAGGAAATGGCTCATGGCTTTTGCGGTCGTGAACTCGCCGATGGAGTCAAAACCGGTGTCTGCGCCGAGTTGAGCGAACATCTTGGAGTTGTTGTTACGGATAGCGCCGTAGTGGTACTGCTGGGTCCAACCCGAAGCGTAGTCCATCTCAGCCTGCGCGTGCAGGTAAGCGTGCTTGTACTGGCGGATCTCATAGACGGAGAGTTCCTTGCCTGCAAGGGCTTTCTGGAAGATGGCGTTGATCTCTGCGTCGGTGTACGGCTCGTCGTAGAACTCCTCGATACCGTGGTCGGAGAGACGGCAGCCCATCGACTCGAAGAAGTCATGGCGTTTCTGGAGGGCATCTACCAAATCGCCAAATGTGGCGATTGCTACACCGCTAACCGCGGAGAGTTTCTCGATATATGCTTTCCAAGTAGCGGCTTCGATGTTCATGCCTGCGTCCGGACGCCAAGTCGGCAACATACGTACCTCTGCGGTCGGGTCTTCCTTGACCATCTTGTGCCACTCAAGGCTGTCTGCCGGGTCGTCGGTCGTGCAGACGAGCTCTACATGGTAGTGCTTCATCAGTCCGCGCGGACAGAACTTCGGGTCGTTGGCAATCAGGTCGTTGCACTTGTCATAGATAGCACGTGCGGTCTCGGGGTTCAGACGCTCCTCGATACCGAAAGCGGTCTTGAGCTCCAGATGAGTCCAGTGGTAAAGCGGGTTGCGGAAAGTGTACGGAACGGTCTCCGCCCATTTCTCGAACTTCTCCCAGTCGGTAGTGTCCTTGCCGGTGCAGAAACGCTCGTCCACTCCGTTGGAACGCATTGCGCGCCATTTGTAGTGGTCGCCCATGAGCCAGATCTGTGCGATGGATTCGAAACGTTTGTTCTCGGCAACCATCTGCGGAATAAGGTGGCAGTGATAATCGATAATCGGCATCTTAGCCGCATGATTGTGATACAGCTCCTGCGCGGTCTCTGTCTGCAGCAGGAAGTCTTTGTCCATGAAAGGCTTGATCATAATTGTTAGATTTTATTGTGTTAAATGATGTTGTTTCTCACGTCTTTATGCCTACGCATAAATTAACGGCTGCAAAATTACTAAAAATTCTGCAACCGTATGTGGAAAAATTGACGCAAAAATTACACATCACCACTTTTCGTCTCCGATTGTCGTTGTATCTCCGTGTCCCGGGTAAACAAGGACATCTTCGGGCAGGCGAGTGAGTTTTCGGAGCGAGTCCAACATCTGCCGCGGGTCACCTCCGGGAAGATCGGTCCGTCCGTAGCCGTGACAGAAAAGCGTGTCACCGGAGAGAAGTATTTTTTCTGCCGGCCAGTAGAGACAGACGGAACCCGGTGTGTGCCCGGGCGTATGGAGGATCTGAAGATCAGCCATGCATGGCTGATGCTGAGCGATGGCGGCATGAATCTCCTCTATCGGGAAGGGCTGCGGGGTAGCAGGAATACCGAAGAGGTCATATTGGCGTTGCATCGCTTCCGCATACGGGATATCGGCTTCGTGCATCCGGACGGAAGTATCCCATTGTTTTGTTGCCCACGCTGCGCCCCAGAGATGATCCAGATGTCCATGGGTGGCAATGATCACCAACACCCGCTTCTGCGAGCCATCCGTCAGCGGCCGGATATAATTGAGCAACACTTGCCGCTCGTATTCATCGGAACAAGCCGGATCAACCAACAGGACTACCTCCGGAAAGGTAATCACATACGTATTGGTGCCGAAGGCACTAAATGTAAAAGTCTTGATTTGCATAATTATTCTGCTCCGGTTCCAAACCGGTTATTTCCAGCACTCGTGGCATATTTGGGGTTTGTGACGAAGGGCTTCCCTGCGGAAAGCGACCGCTTTCTCGTTGTTATAGAGTTCCGCGAGCGGTGCCTCCATGATGTTTCCGAACGAATGGGCGTGCGACTTGTCGTAACAGCAAGGCAGCACTTCGCCGGTGGTGGTGATAACCGCTCCGCTCCAGACGCGGAAACAGCCTTTTGAGAGCGGCCGGCGATGATAGCGTCCGTCCGTGCCTTTGACATAACGGCTGTAGCGCGGGTCAGACGGCATGAGCGGATGCCCGTCCGCATAATCGTATAGTTGTGCGGTTTTGAAAACCAGGCGGTCTGCGCCCATCTTTTTGTACTCGCGCCGGAAAGCGCTCCACTCCTGCTCGTTTGTCCGGAACCGGAGCACCTGGAGTTCGATAACAAGGGTACCTTTTGCGTCTCTGAGCCACCGCAACGCCTCTTTGCATCGTCCCACATTACCGCCGACGCGGTACGCGCTATAACTATCCTGCGTCAGACCATCCATGGAGATGATGATCCTATTCAGCCCGGCACTCACTAACTCTTCCGCTATTTCCCGGGTCAGCGCCTGCGCATTGGTAGAAACAATGGTATAAATGCCTGCTTCATGCGCCTCGCGAATCATCAAAGGCAGGTCTTTGTTCAGCAGCGGTTCACCTTGGAAGTAGAACTGGATGGTATGCACAAACGGCTTGGCTTCCGTCAACACCCGTTGCCACACTTCGCGAGACATAAAGGGATTTTCCGGGAATTGCCGGTTTGCCCCCCGTCCCACCGGACATTCGGGGCAATGGAGTTGGCACACAGCGGCAGGTTCAACCGAAAGGAACATCGGTCTATGTACGATATGCACCGAGCCCAAGAGACCCAGTGCATAACTTGCATAGCAACGCGATGCGTTGCGCACGCGCGTACATATATACCTAATGGAGCGCAATCTTGTTGATACGACGCTCGTGACGCTCGCCTTCAAAATCCGTCTGGAAGAAGGTACGAACGATATCCAATGCCTTCGGCGCAGAGATAAAACCTGCGGGGAGAGCCAATACGTTTGCGTTGTTATGCGCACGCGCCAACTCCGCCAACTTGGTATCCCAGCACAAAGCAGCACGAACGCCCTGATGCTTGTTCGCGGTCATGGCAACACCATTACCGGTGTGGCAAATAACGATACCGAACTCATATTCCCCTTTCTCCACCGCCTCAGCCAGCGGGTGTGCGTAGTCGGGATAATCGCAACTCTCGGTAGTGAAGCAACCGAAATCCTTAACACGTGCGCCATTATCCTCCAGGAATAACTGCACCTTCTCTTTGAGCGCAAAGCCTGCATGGTCCGAAGCCAGCGCGATACTCATTTCACTAAAGCTTTTCATATTATTGATTTATGATTGATGTTTTGCAATTTAGAAGATAGCCGCCAGATTCCCGAACATCAGTTTGCAGGCAATCGCCAGCACAATGATTCCGAAGAACTTACGGCAGATATAGAGGGATGTCTGCCCTAAATATTTGGTGAGCCAGTTGGTGCCGATAAGCACCAAATAGAGCACAATCATACACAGCAGCAGCGCGATGCACAGGTTTCCCGTGGAATACTCCGCCGTAATAGCCAACAGCGCAGTAAACGCACCGGGACCGGCATACATCGGGAATGCCAGCGGCACGATCGAACCGCCTCCCGCCATCTCGCCCTCCAGCTTATCGTTCTGGAAGATCGTGATATCCAACACCATCTCCATCGCCATCAGGAAGATAACAAAACCTCCGGCAATCGCGAAGTACTCAATCTGCACGCCGAAGAACTTGAGAATCCACTCTCCGAGAAACAAGAAGGCCAACAAAATAATCAAACTGGCGATACATACCTTGTTCGCATCTATCTTCACTCCCTTCTTCTGCAACGCAATCGTAATAGGGATATTGCCCAGCGGGTCAATGATGGCAATCATGAAAATAAATGAGGACAACACCTGCCATATATCAAACGGACCAAAGAATTCTTGCAATGTATTCATAGCATTTTACCGAATTAGGCCACAAAATTACAAAAATTCTTGCATATATGCAAATTTTTTACTAATTTTGCAGCGTTTTTCTGATATTATTGATAAATTAGTAAATATTAAAATTGTAATCTCTTTATGATTAACTCTCAAGACATCAAGAACGGCGTATGTATCCGTATGGACGGCCGTCTGTATTTCGTAATTGAGTTCTTGCACGTAAAACCGGGTAAAGGAAACACAATTATGCGTGTTAAATTCAAAGATGTAGTGGATGGCCGTGTTCTCGAGCGCCGTTTCAATATCGGTGAGAAGCTGGAGGATGTACGCGTAGAGCGCCGTCCGTATCAATTCCTCTACAAAGAGGGCGAGGACTACATCTTCATGAATAACGAGACTTTCGAGCAGGTGCCCATCGCACATGATTTGATCACCGGTGTTGACTTCCTCAAAGAAGGCATGAACGTAGATGTTGTTTCCGATGCTTCTTCCGACACTGTTCTTTTCGCTGAGTTGCCGACCAAGGTTGAGCTGCAGGTTACTTACACCGAGCCGGGCCTGAAGGGTGACACCGCCACCAACACGCTCAAACCGGCTACTGTAGAGACCGGTGCAGAGGTACGTGTTCCTCTCTTCATCAACGAGGGCGAGATCATCCGTATCGACACCCGCGACGGAAGCTACTGCGAGCGCGTTCGTTAAAAGGAGAAGGCAGAGCCTTTCCTTCGTGCGATGGCAACAATAGCAGACATACGGAAACCCGTCGAGACGGACTGGAAACGATATGAGCGGCTGATGCGGGAAAGCATGGATGCCGACGAGCGTTTGCAGCAAGCCGTTTTGAATTACATCGCGGCACGGAGTGGGAAACAACTCCGGCCGCTGATTGTTTTGCTATGTGCCCAATTATGCAATCCCATTACCGACAAGACGCTCCGGGCTGCCGTCGCATTGGAGATGCTGCACAACGCGAGTCTGGTACACGACGATGTGGTGGATAACTCCGACACGCGCAGGGGGCAAGCCGCTGTGCATACCCAGTGGAGCAACAAAGTAGCGGTACTCACGGGCGACTATATGCTGGCTAAAGTGATCAGTCTGATTGCCGAGGTACGTAATATCCGTATTCTGGAGATTGTCTCCGATTTGGGCAAAAGCCTCAGCAGCGGAGAGATGCTGCAACTCCACGCCGGACAATCCATGTGGATAGACGAGGATCGGTATCTGAAGGTCATTGACCAAAAGACCGCACGTCTTTTCCAATCCTGTGCGGAAGCCGGAGCCGAGAGCGCCGGGTGTACGCCGCGGCAAAGAGCATCATTACGCGAATACGGCCGACTGTTAGGCCTCTGTTTCCAGATCAAAGATGATATTTTCGACTACAGCGATCTGGAGGAAATAGGCAAACCGACCATGAGTGACCTACGGGACGGCAAGGTAACCCTTCCTCTCATCATCGCCCTCAAACGTGCGCCGCAACCTGAGGCGGATGAGATCCGCAGCAAAGGAGAGAGGATTTGCAATGGTGAGCTGGCGAAGGAAGAAGAGAGTCGGATATTAGAGGAAATCAAGTCTTTCGTTCTTCGGTTCAAAGGCGACGAGTACGCCGTACAACAGATGCTTGCCTATAAAAAGAAAGCCACGGAAGCCCTTTCGGTATTCCGCGACTCAGCAGAAAAAAGCAGTTTGTTAGCGCTACTCGATTTCGCCATCAACCGCGTTCAGTAGTTGCTCCCGCAAAGTCTCATCGCTGATAGTTAGCAATACATCTTTCATAAACGCGCCGACGAGCAGTTGACGCGCTTTTTGTTTGTCAATACCGCGCTGCTGCATGTAGAAAAGCGCTGACTCATCGAGTTGTCCGGTGGAAGCGCCATGCGTAGCCTTGACATCATCGGCGTAGATCTCCAACTGCGGCTGAGTGCGCATCTCCGCCTCTTCAGAGAGAACCAGATTGCGGTTCGTCTGGTGCGCCTCGGTCTTTTGCGCGTCGGGTGCAATCTTCAGATCTCCGATGAAACGCCCGCGGGAATGCTCGTCCAGCACAAACTTGATCAACTGGTCGGATGTTCCTCCGCCTATGGCGTGGGTCACATGTGTCTCGGTGGTAACGGATTCTTCGCCATGCAGGAAAGCGAGGCCGTAAATCTCCGTCTTACAGCCTTCTCCGGCTTGCTCCACAACAATGTTATTGCTTCCGGAAACTCCGGAGTTCCCGGATAATCCGGATATATTGAGTACGTGAATTTTTACGTGCGAACCCGCCTCCTGAACGATATGGAGGCTCACCTCCGGCTCGTTGAGGAAAACGCGCTCGAATGTCTCGCTGCTATGAACAATCATTTCACTCATAGGTTCATCCCTTCGTAGCCTTTTTCTTCGAGTTCGAGTGCGAGCGTCTTGTCGCCTGTCTTGACAATCCTGCCGTCTGCGAGGACGTGTACGAAATCCGGCACGATATAGTCCAGCAGACGCTGGTAGTGGGTGATGACGATGGAGGCGTTCTGCGGTGTCTTGAGGCGGTTGACGCCTTCCGCCACGATACGCAACGCATCTATATCCAAGCCCGAGTCAGTCTCGTCCAGAATAGACAGGCACGGCTCCAGCATCGCCATCTGGAAGATCTCGTTTTTCTTCTTCTCTCCGCCGGAGAAACCTTCATTGACAGAACGGTTATTGAGTTTGTCCGGCAACTCGAGGAGTTTCTTCTTCTCCCGCATCAATGTCAGAAACTCCTTGGCAGAGACAGGTCCTTTTCCTTCGTATTCGCGTTTTGCATTGAGGGCGGCGCGCATGAAATTGGTCATACTTACACCGGGGATCTCAACGGGATACTGAAAAGAAAGGAACACGCCTGCGCGTGCGCGCACCTCCGCGGGCATTGATAAGAGGTCTTGTCCTTTCAGATACACTTCGCCGGAAGTGACTTCGTATGCCGGATTACCCGTAAGTACCGCAGAGAGCGTGGACTTTCCGGCGCCGTTGGGTCCCATGATAGCATGCACCTCGCCTTCGTTGATGACGAGGTTCACACCTTTCAATATCTCTTTGCCACCGATAGAGGCATGGAGATCTTTTATTTCTAATAACTTGCTCATTTCTTAATAATAGTACATTTTGGGACCCATTTTTGGTGGTGTTTGCATAGCACTTAAGTCCGATAAGAGTCCGATAAGAGTCCGATAAGAGTCCGATAAGCCCGAACCTTAAAAAATAATAACTTTTACAACTGACTCATCACCACTTCACCGACAGCCTGGAGGGTCGCTTTGGATATGTTATCCATATTATCATTGCGTGTGTGCCACCAGTGCGGGAAGCCGGTAGCGTTGCGGATGTCATAATGGATAATATCCACGCAGGGTATACCGGCTATGTAATTGACGTAATAATGGTCATCTGTGATGGGGTACGACTGCTGGTTGGTAAACATGGCTCCGTAGCCCAACTGCTCCGCCGAGTGCCATATCTGCTGCTGGTAATTGGCTGCATACTGGGTCGAATACATTTCTCTGGGGAAAGATGCGTCAGGCGCACCTACCATGTCGAGGATTATTCCAAAGGAATAGTTGAGTGTTGAGTGTTGAGTGTTGAGAGAAGTTGAAGAGTTATTAGTAGCCAGTTTACTCTGCGCATAGTTGGTAGCCCATAGTTGGGAACCGAGGCACCATGTATCTTCGCGCTCAGCGCCGGTATAGACACGCGGCGTACCCATATCTTCGCAGTCAAAGAAGATGATATCCACGGGAGTCGTGAGTGTCGAGTCCGCCATCCGTTTGCCTATCTGCCGCGCCACCTCCAACAGCACTCCCACGCCGGAAGCACCATCGTTGGCTCCAGGGACATTATAGAACCGGTCGGCATAATCATCCTCCTCGTCACACCACGGACGCGTGTCATAGTGCGCTCCTAAGAGGATACGGGGACGAGATAACCCCTCCCCGTCCCTCCCATCAAGGGAGGGAGAAAAGTGTCCGATGATATTATAGATCTGCTGGTTGTCCCCTTTATAATCGGGCATGAAGCCTTTCTGCAGTTCCACCGTAGCTCCGAAAGCACGCAACTGCTGCACCAGCCACACCGCGCACTGCATATGTGACGCGCCATTCGGCACACGCGGTCCGAAAGCCATTTGTTTCTCAATATAGGCATAAGCACTATCGGCGGAGAACGACGGACGAACGAACGCTTGCGGCTTCTTTTGGCTACAAGCAGACAGGAGGCAGGCAATGCCTGCCACCAGTCCTATAATCAATGTGTTTGTAAAATTTCTCATCTTCTTAAAAGTCCTTACCACGAATTAGCTTCGCTGACAGAGGTGTGGTTCTGGATCGCCGTAATCGTATCGGCGATAGGCTTGGCGAGGCTCGCTACATGCATCTTGGAGCAACGCGACGAATCAACCGGAATAGAATCGGTGCAAACCAGTTCCTCCAGGGCCGATTCCTCGATGCGCTGGCAAGCACTTCCGGAAAGCACTGCGTGTGTTACGACTGCGCGTACGGACTTGGCGCCGCCTTCTTTCATCACCTCCGCTGCCTTGCACAGCGTACCGGCAGTATCGGCTATGTCATCCACGATGACTACATCCTTGCCGTATATGTCTCCCAGAACACGGATCTCGGACACCTTGTTGAATTCCGGGCGGTTCTTGTAGCAGATTACCATCGGCACCTCGCGGTCGGTCAGCAGATGCAGTTTCTTCGCGAAATTAGAAGCTCGTTTGGAACCTCCCACATCCGGGGAGGCAACAATCAGTTTCTTGAGATTAAGGCCGGCGATGTAAGGAGCCAGCACATTGGAACCAAAGATATGATCAACGGGGATGTCGAAGAACCCTTGGATTTGGTCGGCATGCAGATCAACGGTGATCACCCGGTCTGCACCGGCGGTTTGGATCATGTTTGCTACCAGTTTGGCACCGATAGAAACACGCGGTTTGTCTTTTCTGTCCTGACGCGCCCAGCCGAAATAAGGGATTACGGCTACAACCTTGTAGGCACTGGCTCGCTTGGCGGCATCAATCATCAGGAGCAACTCCATCAGATTGTCGCTGGTGGGACAAGTGGACTGAACTAAATAAACAGACTGTCCGCGAACGGACTCTTCAAAATAGGTGCAGAACTCACCATCTGAAAAACGATCTACATGCACGTTGCCGACCTGGCAGCCCAACTCTGCGCAAATACCCTGCGCCAGTGACTGTCCTTTCGACCCTGCAAAGATCTTGAACTGATTGTTTTTTTCCATTGTTATTTTTTCTTTTTCTTGCCTGCAGCCTGACTACCCGACTGCATCAATATTTGCTCGAAAGCGGGCGAGTCGCAAAGCAGTTTGCCGTTTGACATCCGGATTATATCCTCCTTCACGCGGCCGATTCCTGCCTCTTGATCCCTGTTCCAGACAAGGTTACGCTGGCGCATACATTGAGCAATGTATATCTCCAGTGAGTCGCGTTCCTGCCCGGCCGGCAGAGTAGAAGCATACGCAATCATATCCTGTACTATGCGGCCGTAGTTACGCATTCTTATCGGGCTTGTATTTCTATTCAGTTGTAATGTCATGTCATTTGGTCATTTAATCATTTACCATTTTATTTTTTGCGGATGAGATAAATCATCGTCGGATAGTGGTCTCCGTAACCGTTCTGCCACACACCGGCTTTGGTTGTACGCAGCGGAGTTCCCTTGTCCTTGCCCTCCTGCACGGTGAGGAAGGGTTTGTTGAATATCTGCGCCTTCCAGTACGTCCATTTCCCGCTTTCTATTTTCTCGTTCATCAGCGGCTCGTTGATGATGATCTGGTCGAAGAGGTTCCAGGAACCGTTGTAAGCGAGCGAACCTATCCCGCGGTCCAGCATCTGCCACATGGTGTTGAAGAAACCCATATTCTCCACGTCCTCACGATGTTTGCGCGCCTTGAGCACATCCTTGCACGAGTGGTTGTACGGATCGTCATTCAGGTCACCCATGATCACAATCTTCGCTCTCGGCTCCTTGAGGTAGATGGAGTCGCAGATGGACTTGCACAGCATCGCGGCGGTGTCACGGCCCGGACGGCTCGACAACTCTCCTCCGTAACGGCTCGGCCAGTGGTTGACAATCACGTGAATCTTCTCCGGTTTGCCATCGCCCATGAGATAACCCGACACACACAACTGCAAACGCGTCTTGATCTCTCCTCCGTCCGCATAATGCGCTTTGAGCTCAAAGCCATTGACCTTGGACGGTCTGAAGAGCACGGTGTCATACAGAAAACCCACATCCACGCCGCGGCGGTCCGGGCCCTCTATCAAAATCGGTTTCAACCGGCGGCCGTACTTGCTGTTCGCCTCTGCGCACAGATCGTACAGACAACCTATATTCTCCACTTCCGCCACACCGATGCACGCTGCTCCTCGCGGGTCATAATCGGTGCCCAGTTGCGAAACGGCATACGCCATGTTTTTTATCTTGTTCTCATACTTCATCGAGTTCCATTTCATGCCTCCGTCTGGAAGATACTCGTAGTCATTCTTCCCCTCGTCGTGGATGGTATCGAAGAGGTTCTCCAGATTGTAGAACGCTATACAGCGGACAAACTGCCCTTCTGCCTGTGCTTTCTCCTGCGCTTTTACCGCGCCGGTCAGTGTCAGCATCAACGCCGCCACCAAAATCATTGTGCGTTTCATTGTATATGTATTTTTCAGTTTATCTGCAATTTGGCTGCAAAGGTACAACTTTTTTCTGATATATGCAAATTTTTTCCTTTTTTCTTGCACAATTCAAAAAAAAACAGTACCTTTGCACCCGCAAAGGTTTTATACTCGAGTTTTTTACACGACTACAAACACAAAATCTAATTATATATAATATTTATGTCAAGCGTAAACAAAGTTATTCTTATTGGTAACGTAGGTGCAGATCCCGAAGTACGTTACTTGGACAGAGGCGTAGCAATTGCAACATTCAATTTGGCAACTACTGAACGCGGTTATGTAATGCAAAACGGCACCCAGGTGCCCGATGTAACGGAGTGGCACTCCATCGTTTTATGGCGCAATTTAGCGGAGTGGGCACAGCAGAACCTCAAGAAAAGCATGAAGGTCTATGTGGAAGGCAAACTAAAGACGCGTTCATGGGAGAAAGACGGACAAATCCGCCGCAAAACGGAGGTTATCGCGGAGAACATACAGATTCTCTACCGTCCGGATATCTACCGGAACCAGCAGTCAGCAGTCAGCAGTCAGCAGTCAGAGGAAGCTGTAGAATCGCCTAATGACGAAGCACAAGCGGCTCCCGAGACACAAGAGCAAGGCGGTTTCTTCAACGGGTTGTTTAGAAACTGATAATCCGTAATCCTTAATTTTTAATCCATGACGAATAAAGAGCGCTATACGGAGTGGGTCGCAAAGCAGGAGTATGTTCCACTGTTCATGCAACCATGGTGGATGGATGCCGTGTGTGCAGGAAAACAATGGGATGTACTGCTTGCCGAGGACGAAACAGGAGAGATCATCGGCGCTATGCCATACCTGTTGCGCAAGCGCGCGTGGTTCAAATACATTGTGATGCCGCAACAGACCCAGATCGGGGGTATTTGGGTCACCTCCGAAGCGACAGCAGACAAATGGAAGACTGCTGAGGTGTGCCGGATTATCAAGGAACAAATGGACCAAATGGGGCTGGCATATTATTACCAGCAGTACCTGCCCGGAAGCCTGTGCGTGGATGCCATGCGCGGCTTGGGGTTCAAGACCAAAGAGCGGGTGACTTACCGCGTAGAGGATCTGAGTGACCTTGATGCGCTTCTTGCTTCATTCAGCAAGAACAAAAAACGCCAGCTGCAAAAAGCGCTTTCTCTCCATATCGAGCGCGGAATGGAGATTGAGGATTTCTATCGTTTCCATAGCCATTGTCTGGCTTCCCGAAAACGCAAGATCAGCTACAGCCGGGAGTTCCTATTGGTTCTGGAGCGCAAGGCCAAGCGGCTCGGGCAATGCGAGATCCTGAGTGTCTGCAATGCCGACGGACAGGTCTATGCCGCCGCCTTCCTCGTCTGGGACAAACATTACATGTACTACCTTATCCCGGCGTACGACCCTGCCTTTGGAGACTCCGGAGCCGGCGCGCTCTTGGCCCTCGAGGCGATAAAACTCGCCCGTGAGAAACAAGTCCGCTTTGATTTCGAAGGCTCCATGGAGCGCGGCACTGCCAAGCACTACAAGCAATTCGGTTCCACCCCTACCACCTACTATAGCGTGGAGAAATACTACAAACCGATTTTCCGGCTCGCTATCTGGGCGCAGAAACTGCGGGAGATCGGCATGCATTGAAAATGAAAGTACTTTTCCTCACTCCTTGGTATCCCTCCGAAAAGGATGCTATGAGCGGACTCTTCGTACAAAAACACGCGGAGGCGGTTCGTGCGCAGGGATGTGAGGTACGGGTTATCTTTGCGCAGACTTGGCGCGACACTTGGCACCAATGGAATGCCCTCCGCCGCGAAGGGTGGATGCCGGACATCGTCCAACTGAATGTCATACAGAAACAAGGACTCCTCGCCCTCTGGCTCAAACACCGCTACGGCATTCCGTATGTCATCATAGAGCATTGGAGCGGTTATCTGCCGGAGAACGGACAGTATATGCGCCAGAATATTTGCAAAAGAACACTATGCGAACGTATCGCCGCAGAAGCCTCGGCGGTTTTACCAGTCAGCGACAAGCTGGCACAGGCCATGCAGCAATGCGGCATCCGTAATAGTCGGTGGCTAAAGATATACAACGTGGTGGACGATTTCTTCTTCCAATCACCAATCACCAATCACCAATCACCAATCAAGACCCTCCTTCACGTCTCGTGCTTCGACGAACGGGCGAAGAACGTGAAAGGGCTTTTGCGAGCCGCCAAGATGCTGAGTGAGAAACGCAGGGACTGGCAATTAGTCCTCATCGGAACCGGCATAGACTATAAGGAGACACGCGCGTACGCGAAATCGTTGGAGTTTCCGGAAGGTCTTCTTCGCTGGACAGGAGAACTGACACCGCAAGAGGTTGCTGACGAGATGCACAATGCCGATGCTCTGGTTCTCTCCAGCCGGTACGAGACATACGGAGTAGTGCTCGCCGAAGCGGCTGCAGCGGGATTACCCATCCTCTCCACACCTGTCGGTATTGCAGAGGGAATAGCAAACCTCATCGTCCCGCAAGAGATAGCTCAATACAAACCCGGCAAGTTCGCCGAGTTCATGGAAACGATCTTGTGGCAACCTTCTTCACATCGCCAGTCCACCCTCTGTCAGGAATCATTCAAAGCCGAAACCGTCGGCAAACAACTCAAAGCACTTTATGATAGCTGTTTGCATAGTAACATATAATCAAGAGGCATTTATCGGTCAAGCCATAGATAGCGTACGCATGCAGCAATGCGAAGAAGCGTTTCGCATCTATATCGGCGATGATGCCTCTACGGACGGGACACAGTCTGTTTGCGAGCGGTATGCAGCCGAAGACAAACGAATCGTCTATGTCCGGCGGGAAAAGAATTTAGGGCTTGCGGACAACACGATAGCCCTCTATCGCCGGATTATGGAGGATGGCTGCGAGTTCATCGCAATGCTGGACGGAGACGACTTCTGGACAGACCCGTCAAAACTACAACTACAAATCAACTACCTTCATACTCACCCCGAATGCGGGTTCGTACACACTAACGGGCGCACTTTTTCCGGTAGTAACAAGTGGACCTTCGGGCAACGCGAGGGCGTATATGGGTTGGATTCGCCGGGCTTTGCCAACTGCACCGTTCTATTCCGTACGGAACTGCTATCGGCAGAGTTGCTGAATAACATCCAGGCACAGCATTTTCCATGGTTGGACTATCCGTTATATGGCGTCTTCTATCAACATACCAAGTGGGCGTACTTGCCGCAAAAAACAGCCGTATGGAGAGACCACCTCTCCGTTTCACAGCCCCTGACTCCGGAGGCGATACTACGGCTCAAGACAGAAAAATGCCGCATGTGGAAATGGCTTGACACACTATACCCCGGGAAAGTAGGATACTCAGAAAAAGAAGCGCAAGACTTTCTATTCCGTACCAAACTGAACTTGACCTACCAATTTGATGACTTCAGCTTTGTTTCTCCGGAGTTGCTTCACGCATATAAACCGCGTTCTTGGAAGCAGAAACTAAAGCTAATTGGATTAAAATGCCCTTTCCTATATGCTTTTTATAAAAAATTGCATAAAAAATTTGCATAATTCGCCAAAAAGTTGTACCTTTGTAGCCGATTTCAAAAATCACGACCTAAAAAACACAGTATATGCAAGTCAAGAAATCTGAAAATGCCAGTCTCGAGAAGGACAAACTCGTCTATGTATTGATGGGTTTGGTTTTCGTACTCAGCCTCGTTTATGTAGCGCTTGAGTGGACGGAGAGAGAGGTCACGAAGTATGAGGTGACCGACACAGAGTTCCTGTTTGAGGAAGAAGTAGAGATCCAGCAGACGAGTCAAGAGACTCCTCCCCCTCCCCCACCCCCTGCCGTGCAAGAGGTTGAGGTGCTGAACGTCGTAGAGGATAACGTCGAGACCGAGTCAATCGAGGTGAACGCCGAGGATGACAAGGCTGAAGAAGTCGTTATCGCTGCGCCGGTTGAGGCTCCCGTCGAGGAAGAGGAAGAAGAGGTTGTCTTCGTCGTTGTAGAGAAGATGCCGGAGTTCCCCGGTGGACAGCAAGCCCTCTTCAAGTACCTGAGTGAGAACGTGAAGTATCCGGTTATCGCACAGGAGAACGGTATCCAGGGTCGTGTAATCTGCCAGTTCGTGGTTAACCGTGACGGTTCGATCGTGGACGTAGAGGTGGTTCGCTCGGGTGGAGACCCGTCACTCGACAAGGAGGCTGTCCGCGTCATCAAATCGATGCCGAAGTGGAAACCCGGTCAGCAGCGTGGAAAACCCGTACGCGTGAAGTACACGGTGCCGGTTAACTTCAAACTCCAATAATTTAGTAGAAAGTCGAAAGACAAAAGATCGTCCTTCGGGCTCAAAGACTCTTTCTACTTTGAGCGAAGCGGTCTTTCTACTTTGAGCGAAGCGGTCTATAATGGAGTTATCCCAACGAGATATAACCTATTGCAAGAGTGTCGGTGCCAAGCGTGCCGACATTCTTCGTTCTGAGCTGAAGGTAAACACAGCGATGGACATGCTGCGTCAGTATCCGTACAAGTATATTGACCGCAGCCGGTTCTACCGCATCGCCGAGTTGGACGACGAAGACACATATGTCCAGATCGTCGGCGAGGTCACCGAGTGGCATACCATCGGTATCGGACGCGCGCAGCGTCTCTCCGCTACTTTCTTCGACGGCACACACCAGTGCGAGCTCGTCTGGTTCAAGGGCGTGCAGTACGTCAAACTGCAGAAAGGGATCAAGTATCTCCTCTTCGGCAAGCCCAGCCGGTTCCAGCATATCTATAATTTCGTACACCCGGAGTTGACCCCGATGTCCAAAGTCACGCCGGAGATGACGCAAGGACTGGAGCCGTATTACAACACGACGGAGAAGATGAAGCGCCACGGGCTCAACTCCAAAGTCATGCGTACCATTATCGCCGAGATGATGCCGGATCTGAAAATGGGCGTGCCGGATACCATCGGTGCGGATATTCTGCAGAAGTACCGCCTCATGGGGCTGACGGATGCGCTTGTCAATGTGCATTTCCCGAAAGACACACCCTCGATGCAGAACGCGCGGGCACGGTTGAAGTTCGAAGAACTGTTCTATGTACAGTTGCAACTCCTCCGCCAACTCAAACGCCGCGAACTGAATCTTGGGTTCGCGATGCCGATGGTCGGCGCACGGTTCCACGCGCTCTATAAGGCACTGCCTTTCGAACTGACCAACGCCCAGAAACGTGTCATCCGCGAGATACACGAGGACCTCAAAGCGGGGCATCAGATGAACCGTCTGTTGCAGGGCGATGTGGGTTCCGGCAAGACACTCGTGGCGCTGCTGTGCTGCCTCCTCGCTATCGACAACGGCTACCAGACCTGTATCATGGCACCGACGGAGATCCTCGCCAACCAGCACTATGAGACTCTCAAGAACTTCCTCGCGCCACTCGGCGATGCCGTCCATGTGGCGCTACTCACAGGCTCGACGACCGCCAAACAGCGTGTGCCTATCCATAACGGACTCCTCAACGGTACGATAGATATATTAATAGGTACGCACGCGTTATTGGAGGACGATGTGCAGTGGCAGAACCTCGGTTTTGTCGTCATCGACGAGCAGCACCGTTTCGGTGTCGCACAGCGCGCCAAACTCTGGACCAAGAACCGGCGTGTCGCCGGAGCCGGGGAGGCGATGCCGGATTGCCCGCCGCATATCTTAGTCATGACCGCTACGCCAATCCCTCGCACCTTGGCGATGACCGTCTATGGTGACCTCAGCGTTTCCGTCATTGACGAACTGCCTCCCGGACGCAAGCCCATACAGACGATTCACTATAATATCGAGCGCCGCGCGCAGGTCTATTCCTTCGTGCGCAAACAGATAGAGGAGGGACGGCAGGTCTATGTCGTCTATCCGCTCATCAAAGAGAACGAGAAACTCGACTTGCAGGACCTGCAGAACGGATTCAATGAGTTATGCGAGGCGTTCCCTGAATACAAGATCTCCATGGTGCACGGCCAGATGAAAGCAGTGGACAAGGACCTGCAGATGCAGCGGTTCGCGTCCGGCGAGACCAAGATCCTTGTCGCCACAACGGTGATCGAGGTGGGTGTCAATGTGCCCAACGCCACGGTGATGATGATCCAGAACGCCGAGCGGTTCGGTCTGAGCCAGTTGCACCAGCTCCGCGGACGTGTGGGACGAGGCGGAGATCAGTCCTACTGTATTCTGCTCACGGACAACGAGATCTCTTCGGACACCCGCAAGCGGATGAATATCATGGTGGAGACCAACGACGGTTTCCGTATCGCCGAGGCGGATCTGCAGCTACGCGGTCCCGGCGACATGCAGGGCACGCTACAATCCGGCACACCCTTTGAGTTGCACATAGCCAACCTCGCCACCGACGGCCAGTTGGTAGCCGTGGCACGCGAAGCAGCGCTCGCCATCCTCGACCAAGACCCGCTCCTCGAGGACGAGATGAACCGTATATACAAAAGACGCCTCGATACTCTACGTATCGAAGCGCATAATTGGAGCGATATATCTTGAGCTAAGTCTTGCGTGACTCGCGGCACTGCCGCTCAATTACGCTACGCCTTGCCCTACGATTTCCCCAAGGATTAAAATCCTCGGGGGCCCAAAAGAAAAGAGTCACCGTTAAGTGACTCTTAATTTTTACATATCGTCGTGAGCATGCAACGACTGCACATACTTAGCATGCGCCATCTTGATTCGCTTCAGCTCACTCGGTTTGTCGAATTGCTGACGGCGACGGAGCTCTTTTACGACACCCGTCTTATCGAATTTGCGTTTGAATTTCTTAATCGCACGCTCGATGTTCTCTCCTTCTTTAACAGGAACGATAATCATTGCTTACACCTCCTTTTCGTTTACTCTCCGGGCATTTAGCCTGTTCCGAGCATATAGCGGATTTTTATGTCTTCCGCTTGACCTTTAATTATTTCTCTACTTTTGGGGTCCCCGACGAGTGCTAACGGAGTGCGCTCGGTGGGGAGAGCGAGAGCATGGCGAAAATTCATATGAGCGACGGGGGTCGCGAATCGTATTGAGCCATAGCTCGCGCGAGTACCCAGGGCCGGGATCGAACCGGCACGGTTTCCCATTGGTGTTTGAGACCAACGCGTCTACCAATTCCGCCACCTGGGCTTCGCGTTCGGCGCGAAACTTTACCCTTCACGGGAAAAAAGCGTGCAAAATTACAACAAATATTTGAATTGACAAAATTTTTAGCGACTTTTTTTGCATAAATGCGTATTTTTTTGTACTTTTGCACACAATTTGAATACTTATGGAAGATTTTTTCAGCAGAAGTGAGGCTCTATTAGGGAACAAGGTGATGGAATCGTTACGCAGCACTCGCGTGATCCTCTTCGGCGTAGGAGGTGTCGGCTCTTGGTGCGCCGAGGCACTGGTCCGGACAGGGTTGGTGCATCTGACCATTGTCGATGGCGACACGGTGCAGCCGTCGAACGTCAACCGGCAGTTACCCGCAACGCGGGAGACCTTGGGCAGACCGAAAGTGGAAGTCCTCAAAGAGCGGTTGCTCACAATCAATCCCGACGCAGAGATCATCGCGCTTCATCGGATGTATGAAGCGCAAAGTACGATGTACGAAGAACAATGTACGAAGGAGGCTTTCGACTTTCAACTTTCGACTTTCGACTATGTCATTGATGCAATCGACTCCGTGGCAGCGAAGACAGACCTTATTATAAACGCGACGCGCGCGCGAGGGGTGAAGATATTTAGTTCGATGGGTGCCGCGTTGCGGTTGGATCCCACGGCAGTCACTACCGGCGAACTGATGTCCATCCAAGGCGACGCACTCGCCAAGGCAGTCCGTGCACGCATGAAGAAAATCGGTCTGCACCCGTACCGGAAAGTGAAATGCGTCTATTCGACGGAAAATGCACTAAGAATACAGAGTACAGACCGCTCCGCTGACAGAGTACAGACCGAATTACCCGTCAAAGGCAGCCTCATGCAAGTCACCGCCGTCTTCGGCTGCACGTTAGCAAGTTTAATAATCAACGACGTAATAGCAAATAGTTAATCTATCATGAATACCATCTTTATTGTATTACCCATACTTACGTTATTGATGTTTGACTTGGGTCTGACGCTCAAGCCGGCTGACTTCAAACTGATTGTTACTCGTCCTAAACCGGTGCTTATCGGGCTTATCGGCCAAATCATCCTGCTTCCGCTCATTGCGTGGATGATTGTCCGCCTGCCGTTCTTCAACAGCCATCTGTCAGCGCTGTTTATCATCGGCATTATGTTGGTTGCGTGCTCTCCCGGTGGCAGTTCGAGCAATGTGTTCTCCATGTTAGCGGGCGGTGACGTAGCCCTGTCGGTAACATTAACAGCATTCAGCAGCCTCATCACGCTTTTTACCCTGCCGTTAATCATGGCGTGGGTGACCACCAGCGTGGGTGAAGCTGTGGACATCCATCAGCCGGTGGGCAAACTGCTGGTACAAAATATTGTGCTGATGGTAGTTCCGATTAGTATTGGGTTTATTGTGAATATTTATAAAGAACAGGCGGCACAGAAGATTCACGGTGTTCTCAAACGCATTGCCATGCCGGCGTTAGTGCTATTAGTAACGATCTTTTTTATTCAACATAAAGAGACTATCGTTACGCAGTTCGGTACATTGGGACTCACGATGACCACTCTGATCATCTTGAGCGCGGGTTGCGGAGCGTTGTTAGCCTAGGCGATGCGAGTGAGCCGCAAAGAGAGAAGAACACTCGTCATTGAGATTGGCATGCAGAACGCCGCGCAGGCAATCACTATCGCTTGCAGCCCGCTAATCTTCAACAATGAGATTATTGCTATTCCGGCTATCATCTATGCCTTGATGATGAATCTTATTCTATTAGCCTACGTGGGAGTGACAAAAGTGCAAAAGTAAGCATTTTTCGTAACGAAATTTGCATATATCAAAATTTTTTTGTACCTTTGCATCATGAAAGCAAAATGGACAAGTCTGGTTCGGGAATTGCAAGGAGGTCTCGACTCAAAGCACTACGCACGGCACATTCCAGGCAATGGAGAATGGGCTGCTGTGTGTTTGAAACCGGAGTTGAGCAAGAAGACCAAGAAAAAGAAAGCAGCTCATTCGACTTGCCAGAGTTTCAGCAATTATATTGCCGTTAGCAAAGATATACTGCACAATGTAGAACGGAGAGCAATATGGCAGGCTAAGTATGATGAAGCCAAACGCAAAGCCCGGCGGTATAACAAGCCTATTCAGGGCCGATTGTGCGATTATGTGCGGCATGAAGTGAGTTTAGCCATCAAAGAAGGCCGCGAGATAGAGTAAATATCGGGTATATGTCATAGTGAAAGGGTGTTCAGGATGCAATCAGCATCCATTGAGCACCCTTTCAGCATCCATTGAGCATCCATTGGAACCAGGCGGCAATAAGGTATCAAAAAGCAAGCGGCTAAAATGCCGCTTGCTAAAGTGATGTGGTTCACAAATCATTATTGATGTTTTACTGTCTGTACAGAAGAATAAGAGCCTTCTACTCTACTTGGAGAATGTGGAGCTTCAAACACCCAACGAACTTTATAGTAATATGTGTGACCACTTAGATTAACAGTACTTCCATAATACTTATTAAAATCAAGCACACCATTGATTCCCGAAGAGAAATCATTATAACTCCATGTATTCTCTATAAAATAGTTGCCGCTATATGATGAAGATTTGTATAACTCTAGGCTATAGTATTGTTTCCATTCTTCAGGCACATTAAGATCTTTTACTGTTACAAACACATAAGTAGCAGATCCCGTTATTTTATTTCCGGAAAGAGTTGGCGCAGCTATTCCAACTGAGGATGAAATACTCTGTCCTGTTGCGCTACCATTTGAATTTTTTGCTGTTACTCCATACAGATTAACACCCGGGAAAGGTTGAGAATCTGTATAGGAAGTAGAAGTCGTGCCTGATTTTAATGTCTCTGCTTGACCGGTAATACGGTTCGAACGTTTAACATCATATGAAGTAGGGGTTCCACATCCAGTACCTGTAGATGCAGTCCATTTAATAGTAACAGAAGATGTTCCAGAACAAGTTACAGTAGGAGGGCAAGGCTCATAAGTGGCAGAAGATCCTCCACCTCCACCAGAAGTGGCAATTTTGGCAGAAACATATGAGCTCTTCGAGCTTTTTCCTGCACTATTTTCTGCTTCTACCTTGTAATAATAAGTAGTTCCAGCGTTTACATTATAATCCGTATAATTCGTTGTGGTGACACTTGATTGGAGAGTATACGAGCCGCTTGCCGAAGTAGAACGATAAACGTTATAACTCTCTGCTCCGCTTACAGAATTCCATGTAACCTGAATATATGACGAGTATGCTGTTGCGTTTACACCAGTAGGAGTGCTTGGTTTAGATGTCGTGCTTCCACCGCCTCCTCCGGAACCGGAACCGTTAAATGTGATATACTTATCTTCAGACCATTCACCAAGATTTTCTTCGGAGTCATATGCTGCAACAGAAAAAACATAAGTAGTGCCTGCTATAACATCGTCAAACTGAGCAGAGGTGGAAGTGACTTGATAATACTCCCATTCAGAATCAGCGGTAGCTTTAGCAATATAATATCCCGCTGCTCCACTAACTCTATTCCATGAAAGCTGAATATATGAAGAAGTCTGCGAAAGCGTGAATCCTGTCGGAGCGGGAAGTTTTGTTGAACCGCCTTCTCCACCAGAATTGCCTCCTGGGTTAGAACCGCCTGAAGTAACAGATAGCGTTCCTTTTGCTCCATCGGTAGAAATAAAAGTAAAGGTAACTGTTTCACCCGTAGAGAGTGATGATGCTCCGTTAATCTTTGACTTCTCATACCATTCGGAACTACTGTTATCTTCGGCTGACGTGTTTATATTAGCTCCGACTCCACCCCATACTCCGGTATAAGTATAAGAGTTTCCTGATTTGGTCATAGGTTGCCAAGTCCAATCACCGCCACTCCATGGGTGTTTAATATAAAAATCTACAGATGTTTGACCGCCGCCACCTCCACCACTCGGTGTTGAAGATTCAAAATCACAGGACGCTTTTGCCGGCTTTGATTGTTTGTCTCCATCGGAAGCTGTCAATTCATACGAGTTGATTCCTTCTTTGGGATTCTTATCCACTATGCGCGTTTCTGAAGTGGACTGCCAATAGGAACCATTCTTACTAATCTCATAGTACGATGCACCACTGACTTCATTCCATGTAAGGACGACCGTCTCGCCCACTTGGGATGCCTTAAAACCGGAAGGAGTGGATAAACCGCCCTTACCTTCGCAACCAATCATACACAGTGAAATCGCTGTAAGTACTACTACAAACGATAAAATTGTCTTTTTCATTGTTTTATTAAAGGGTTGTATTTTATGCTCTACTCACTTTACGGCTTTTCGATTACTCCGCTTGCACCTCTTATCAATGAACTTGGCACATAAAAAGAGCGCGGTGCTAAGTTGCTTTTCAATCTGGGTTCTTAGGATTCTGGACTACCTGCATATACCAAATTTATATGAACAAAGCCCACGCTTCAACGTGAGCATTTTGGCTTGTTCCTTGGTATATACGAATTCTTAAAGTGTCCAGTTTCAAGAACCCAAGTATTTGAGCTAAAACGCTTTCTTATGTATTTCGCCTGTTAATTATCTTTTCTCATAGGCAATATAGTTTTTCAATTATGCGGTGCAAAATTACTGCTTTTTTTTGACATATGCAAGAAAAAGATTTTTTTTTACGAAAAATGTCCGGATTGAATCCGGACGCAATACGTGAGATATATAATAAAATTTGCAGGCGCTCATTTGAACGCCTGCAAATAGCATCTACACATTGGGAGAGTTAGTTATCCACTCTACTATAATCGGTAATTGCTGCTTGTTTTCTGTCATAGCCAAACGACCATATTTCCGTTCCCTTGGCATTCTCCAAAGATATGTTAAACACCATAAAATCCGCAAGTATATATTGACTCCAATAAGAACTTAAGAGCGAATACGAACCAGAGGTGGAGGTTGTTTGAACAGTTTTTTCATCCCATGTATGCGTTGAATAATTCCAGAAATGTATTTTTTGCGATGAAGGTCGGCCGCATCCATCATTTGTATTAATATTCCACTTAATTGTGATAGAGGAATAGCCTAGAGTTACAGTAACTCCTTGTGGTGGGCATGGAGCATATAGCCTCTCATATTTGCAATACGCGTACGAACTTTGCGATCCTTCGCCCCCCGCATTGACAGCAGATACTTTATAATAGTATGTTTTCCCCGAAATTAAGGCATCGTTATCTGTATATGAATTTGTATAAGACTCATTCATAAGTAAATACGTTCCATATGAGGATTCAGAACGGTAAATATAATATTTAACTGCATTATTCACACTATTCCATGTTAATGCAATACAATCATCGTTCGTATTGAGAGTTGCTTTTAATCCCGTAGGAGCAGAAGGTTTTGTTATCGTAGTTCCTCCTCCTGAAGAGCCTCCTCCACCAGAAGTGGCAATTTTGGCAGAGGCATATGAGCTCTTCGAGCTTTTTCCTGCACTATTTTCTGCTTCTACCTTGTAATAATAAGTAGTTCCAGCGTTTACATTATAATCCGTATAATTCGTTGTGGTGACACTTGATTGGAGAGTATACGAGCCGCTTGCCGAAGTAGAACGATAAACGTTATAACTCTCTGCTCCGCTTACAGAATTCCATGTAACCTGAATATATGACGAGTATGCTGTTGCGTTTACACCAGTAGGAGTGCTTGGTTTAGATGTCGTGCTTCCACCGCCTCCTCCGGAACCGGAACCGTTAAATGTGATATACTTATCTTCAGACCATTCACCAAGATTTTCTTCGGAGTCATATGCTGCAACAGAAAAAACATAAGTAGTGCCTGCTATAACATCGTCAAACTGAGCAGAGGTGGAAGTGACTTGATAATACTCCCATTCAGAATCAGCGGTAGCTTTAGCAATATAATATCCCGCTGCTCCACTAACTCTATTCCATGAAAGCTGAATATATGAAGAAGTCTGCGAAAGCGTGAATCCTGTCGGAGCGGGAAGTTTTGTTGAACCGCCTTCTCCACCAGAATTGCCTCCTGGGTTAGAACCGCCTGAAGTAACAGATAGCGTTCCTTTATTTCCATTGGTAGATACGAAAGTAAAAGTAACCTGAGTACCTACAGAAAGAGAAGATGCTCCATTAATTTTGCTCGCCTCGTACCATTCTGCGCCAGAATCATCAGCTGTAGTATTAATATTAGCACCAACACCACCCCATAGGCCTGTACAGGTGTAACTATTGCCGGATTTTGTCATTGGTTTCCATGACCAAGAATCATCTGAACCGCTTCCCCATGGGTGTTTAATATAAAAATCTACAGATGTTTGACCGCCGCCACCTCCACCACTCGGTGTTGAAGATTCAAAATCACAGGACGCTTTTGCCGGCTTTGATTGTTTGTCTCCATCGGAAGCTGTCAATTCATACGAGTTGATTCCTTCTTTGGGATTCTTATCCACTATGCGCGTTTCTGAAGTGGACTGCCAATAGGAACCATTCTTACTAATCTCATAGTACGATGCACCACTGACTTCATTCCATGTAAGGACGACCGTCTCGCCCACTTGGGATGCCTTAAAACCGGAAGGAGTGGATAAACCGCCCTTACCTTCGCAACCAATCATACACAGTGAAATCGCTGTAAGTACTACTACAAACGATAAAATTGTCTTTTTCATTGTTTTATTAAAGGGTTGTATTTTATGCTCTACTCACTTTACGGCTTTTCGATTACTCCGCTTGCACCTCTTATCAATGAACTTGGCACATAAAAAGAGCGCGGTGCTAAGTTGCTTTTCAATCTGGGTTCTTAGGATTCTGGACTACCTGCATATACCAAATTTATATGAACAAAGCCCACGCTTCAACGTGAGCATTTTGGCTTGTTCCTTGGTATATACGAATTCTTAAAGTGTCCAGTTTCAAGAACCCAAGTATTTGAGCTAAAACGCTTTCTTATGTATTTCGCCTGTTAATTATCTTTTCTCATAGGCAATATAGTTTTTCAATTATGCGGTGCAAAATTACTGCTTTTTTTTGACATATGCAAGGGAAAAAGTCTTTTTTACGAAAAATGTCCGGATTGAATCCGGATGCAATTGACAAAGAAAGAGAGCCCGTGCTAGGATGCGCGAAAAGGGGACGAAGGAAACAATCCCGCGGAATACCGCCGTGGCACGATGCATAGACGCTATACTACAATAAAATACGCGCACAAGTACCTGCGCGCGTATTTTATTAAGGATTTAAGGATAGCAAGAGATTAAAGCCCAAGGCTCTTCTTGATCTCCGGAACGCGGGCTTCCGCCTCGGCGGTGCAGCGCTCGTAGTCGGCACCGGTGAAGGGTTTGCCGATCTCGGTCTTGACCGGAATCTCGAAATAGAACTTGATCTTCGGCTCGGTACCAGACGGACGGACAGACACCTTCAGACCGCCCTCGGTGAAGTACTGCAGTACATTGGAGGTGGCGTTCAACGGCATTTCTATTTTCTCATTTTCCCATTTACCATTTACCAATTTCTTCTGCTCGAGGGTCTTGTAGTCCTTGATGAGGCATACTTTTTCACCGGCGATCTCTTTCGGCGCATTGGCGCGGTAGTCCTTCATCATCTGCTGGATCTCCTCGGCACCTGTCTTACCCGGGCGAACAACGTTGATGGTCGTCTCGCGCTGGAAGCCGTAGTCGGCGTAGATCTTGAGCAGGTAGTCGTAGAGGGTCATGCCGTTGTCCTTGGCGTAAGCGGCGATCTCGCAGATGAGGCAGATAGACGAAGGCGAACATTTATCGCGGACAGCGTCGTACGGCAGGAAGCCGAAGGACTCCTCGCCACCACCGATATATTTGCGTTTGCCTTCCCACATACGGATACGGTTGGCGATCCACTTGAAGCCGGTGTATTCGTCGGTGAGGGTGACACCCTGTGCGTCCGCAATCTTGCGGATGAGCTCGGAGGTCACGATGGTCTTGACGATGAACATATCGTCGCGGAACTTGCCCAGGCGCTTCATGTTGTTGATGATGTAGTAGTGGAACATGATGTTGGTCTGGTTACCGTTGATGATGACCCACTCGCCCTTGTCGTTGCGGCAGACAATCGCAATACGGTCCGCGTCCGGGTCGGAAGCGATCACCAAGTCGGCACCCAACTTGGTGCCTAACTTCATACCGAGGGTCATCGCCTCAGCGTTCTCGGGGTTCGGGGAAACGACCGTCGGGAAGTTACCGTCGATGACCATCTGCTCGGGCACTACGTGAATGTTCTGGAATCCCCAGGAACGCAGGCACATCGGCACAATCTGGCGTCCGGCGCCGTGCATCGGGGTGTAAACGATGTTGAGGTCTTTCTGACGGTTGATGGACTCCTGGTCGATGAGGACATCGTGAACCGCCATCATGTAGTCGTAGTCCATCTCGCCGCCGATGATCTCGATGAGGTCTTTGTTTGCCTCCCATTTGACATCCGCGAGGGTCACTTTGTTGACCTCGTCGATGATACCCTGGTCATGCGGCTGGAGCACCTGCGAGCCGTCCTCCCAGTACGCCTTGTAGCCGTTGTACTCCTTGGGGTTGTGGGAAGCGGTCACGTTCACACCGCCCTGACATTTGAGATGACGGATAGCGAAGGACACCTCCGGCGTCGGGCGCAGGGACTCGAAGAGGTACACCTGAATGCCGTTGGCGGAGAAGATATTGGCAACCGTCTCGGCGAACATACGTCCGTTGTTACGGCAGTCGTGACCAACCACAACAGCCACGCGGCCGTTCTGTACGTGCTCAAAACCACCCTCTTTCTGCACTTTCAGCAGGTAGTTGGCGTAGCCCTGGGTAGCCATGGCTACGATGTATTTGTTCATACGGTTGGTGCCGGGTCCCATGATACCGCGCAGACCGCCGGTACCGAACTCCAGAGTACGATAGAAAGCATCGATGAGCTCGGTCTTGTCCTCCGCCTCCATCATGGCTTTCACTTGTGCGCGGGTCTCCGCGTCAAACGGTTCCTTGGTCCATACCTCGGCAACCTCCATTACTTTTTTCAATTCTTCGTTCATGGTAGTTAATGATTAATGAATAATGATTAATGAATATTTATTTGTTATTTTTGACTTTGTAGATGGCATCGAGGTTACGGTGGAAGCCGTCGAAATCGAGGCCGTAGCCGATGACGAACTCATCGCTGATCTCGTGACCGATGTAATCGGGCTTGGCGTCATCGTACTCCAGTTTATTGGGTTTGAAGAGCATGGACGCCACGCGCACGGAGGTAGCCCCGAGTCCGCGGAGATGCGCCTTGAGCTGGTGGATCGTCAAGCCGGTGTCCACGATGTCCTCGACGATGATCACGTCGCGGTTCTCCACCACCTGCTGAAGCGGTACGATAAACTCCAACTTACCGGTTGTCGCCATGCCGAAATAGGAGCTGACACGGATGAAGGTCTGCTCACAACGGAGGTCGCCAACCGCACGGATGAGATCCGCGGCAAAGACAAAAGCGCCGTTGAGGACGACCACAAAGAGCGGTTCCTTGCCCTCATAATCGCTGCTAATCTGTTTACCCACTTGCTTCACGTCGGCAGCAATCTGCTCAGCCGTGAGCCATTCTTCAAAATGATAACCTTGGTCGTCAATCGTTCGCATATTAATTAATGAATAATGAATAATGAATATTTTTTATTCCTCGCCGTAGTGCTGGAAGAGGAAATCGTTATAGGGATAGCGCTGCACATGGATCGCCTTGATGCGGTCGTACATGAGCGCGCGCAGGGAATCAATATTCTCTTTATTCTTGGCGGAGATGAAGATGCAGTCGCTGCCGAGGCGCGCCATCCAAGTCTTCTGCAGGTCACTGAGCGAGTAGTTCTCGCGGGTCATGGGGGTGAGGTCATCTTCCTCCTTCGGCGTATAGGTGAAATTGTCTATCTTGTTGAAAATGACGATGGTCGGTTTCTCCTCCTGGCATATCTCGCTGATGGTCTGCTCGACGACCTCGTACTGCTCCTCGAAATTGGGGTGGCTGATATCCACCACGTGGATGAGCAGGTCCGCCTCGCGCACCTCGTCCAGGGTCGATTTGAAGGACTCCACGAGGTGGTGCGGCAGTTTGCGGATGAAACCGACAGTGTCGGAGAGCAGGAACGGCAGGTTCTCAATCGTCACCTTGCGGACGGTGGTGTCGAGGGTAGCGAAGAGTTTATTCTCGGCGAAGACCTCCGATTTGGAGAGGAGGTTCATGAGGGTCGATTTGCCCACGTTGGTGTACCCCACAAGCGCGACGCGCACCATCTTACCGCGGTGCTGCCGCTGGGTCGCCATCTGTTTGTCGATCGTCTTGAGCTGTTCGCGGAGAAGGGCGATACGTTGCCCGATGACGCGTTTGTCCGCCTCTATCTGGGTCTCACCCATACCGCGGTTGGTACCTCCACCACCGCGCTGACGGTCCAAGTGCGACCACATCCTTGTCAGTCGCGGAAGCATGTATTGCAGGTGCGCCATCTCGACCTGCGTCTTGGCGTACGAGGTCTGCGCACGCTGCAAGAAGATCTCGAGGATAAGGATAGTACGATCGATGACGCGGACATTTGCCGGATGTTTCTCCCGATGGTTAATCGCTTTTTCCAAATTACGTATCTGGCGCGGGGACAGTTCGTCATCAAAGATGACTACGTCAATAGGGTCAACAGACCCTGACCGCTCCGCTGTAGGACCGCTGCCGCTGCAAGACCGCTCACTATCGTTCGCTATAGGACCGCTTCGCTGTATGATATACTGCCTGATTTCCTCCAACTTACCCTCTCCGACATAAGTGGCGGTGTTGGGCTGGTCGAGGCGCTGTGTGAAGCGCTTGACGGGCACAATACCATGCGTATCCGCCAGAAAAGCGAGCTCGTCCAGGTACTCCTTGGTACGGTCCTCCGGCTGGGTGGGCGTAATCAGTCCCACCAAAACGGCATGCTCAATATAGGGCTTTATCTCAATCACGGCACAAAGGTAGTAAAAAAAAATGACATATGCAAGCATATGCCATTCTTTTCTCAAAAAATTCCGCAAAATTACTTACGGATACCGAGTTCTTTGATGATAGCACGGTAGCGCTCGATGTCTTTCGCCTTCAGGTAATCCAGCATACGACGACGCTTACCAACGAGTGCGGTCAGCGCACGCTCTGTACCGAAATCCTTACGGTTGTCCTTCAGGTGCTCGGTGAGGTGGTTGATACGGAAGGTGAACAAAGCGATCTGGCTCTCAGCAGAACCGGTGTTTTTAGCGTCGTTGCCGTACTTGGCGAACAACTCAGCTTTCTTCTCAGAAGTTAAATACATGATTTTAATTTACGATTGGACGATTTACGATGTACGATTAATCGTCGGGTTAAACAATCACCACAGAAGCCGAATATGGCATTGCAACTTCGTGGCATTTCCGCCTTTTCAGTCAAAAAAGCGTGCAAAGGTACAACAAAATTTAGAAATACGCAAATTTTTTCGTGTTTTTTTTGCATATTTAGGAAAAAAGCAGTAATTTTGCAGCCGATTTACGAACATTCACATTCTGTTATCTTCATTCGGGGTGCCGGTCGCGTTCGGCATCAAGTGTGCAATAGTCCATACCGCTCTGCTAAATGGACGGGCAACTTGAGCCTCCGCTCTCCCCACCACAAACAGCATAAGCTTGGTTTGCGTTGGGGACCCTATTTCGGCTGAGATAAAACCCGCTGAACTTGAACAGGTAATGCTGTTAAAGAAAATGAAAACATTTATTAGTCGAAAGTCGAAAGTCGAAAGACAAAAGACATTCTTTTTCGTGAGCGCTATTGCGCTCATGGTATCTGCGCAAGTGAGTGCGCAGAGTAACGCGCAAGCAGCGCAAGTTTCCCAACAAGACACCGTCCGCGCAAGCGATTTTCAGCTTGATGAGATTGAGGTAAGTGCCAAACGCGTACAACAGACGACCCTCTCCCACCAAGTAACGAAAAGCGAGGATCTGAACCGTGAGA
>CAMOGT010000012.1 GCA_946614295.1 uncultured Bacteroidales bacterium | reverse complement strand
TGGTCGGAGAAGTTCGCCTCACCGATACAGAACAGACCCTTGACGGATGTCTGCAACTCGTAGTCCACCCAGATACCACCCATCGTATAGTGGATTGCCGGGAAGATCATCATCGGGTTCTCATACGGGTTCTCGTCCACGATCTTCTCATACATCTGGAAGAGGTTTCCATACTTTTGAGCAACGACATCCTTACCCAGACGCTGGATAGCCTCGCTGAAATCAAGGAAGACAGCCAGACCGGTGTTGTTCACGCCGTAGCCTTTGTCGCAACGCTCTTTGGCGGCACGCGAAGCCACGTCACGCGGAACGAGGTTTCCGAACGCCGGATAGCGGCGCTCCAAGTAGTAATCGCGATCCTCTTCAGGGATGTCGCGTCCTTTGATCTTGCCCGCCTGCAGCAGTTTGGCGTCCTCCAGTTTCTTCGGAACCCAGATACGTCCGTCGTTACGGAGCGACTCGGACATCAGGGTCAGTTTGGACTGGAAGTCTCCGTGCTTCGGAATACAGGTCGGGTGGATCTGTGCGTAGCAGGGGTTAGCGAAATAAGCGCCGTGGCGGTACATCTGCATAGCAGCCGAACCGTTGGAAGCCATGGCGTTGGTGGAGAGGAAGAAGGTGTTTCCGTAACCACCCGAACCTACTACTACCGCGTGAGCGAAGAAACGCTCGATGCGGCCGGTAACGAGGTTACGGGCGATGATACCACGCGCACGCTTCTCGCCGTTCTCATCCGCGATGAGCACGATATCCAGCATCTCATAGCGGGTGTACATCTTCACTTTGCCTTTGCCGATCTGGCGGCTCAGTGCGCTGTATGCGCCGAGCAGCAACTGCTGTCCGGTCTGACCTTTTGCGTAGAAGGTACGGCTTACCTGTGCGCCACCGAACGAACGGTTGTCCAACAGACCTCCGTACTCGCGTGCGAAAGGAACACCCTGCGCCACGCACTGGTCGATGATGTTATTGGAAACCTCCGCAAGACGATATACGTTCGCCTCACGTGCACGGTAGTCGCCACCCTTGATGGTATCGTAATAGAGACGATAGACGGAGTCACCGTCGTTCTGGTAGTTCTTCGCAGCGTTGATACCACCCTGTGCTGCAATCGAGTGCGCACGGCGCGGACTGTCCTGAATACAGAAGTTCAGTACGTTGAATCCCATCTCTGCAAGGGACGCGGCAGCCGACGCTCCGGCAAGACCGGTTCCGACCACGATGATGTCCAGACGGCGTTTGTTAGCCGGGTTCACCAGTTTCTGATGGTTCTTGTAGTTCGTCCACTTCAACTCCAGCGGTCCCTCGGGAATCTTAGCGTCCTTCGGAGTGATCACTTTAGCCTCTGCTTTCGGTGCCTCTTTAGCTGTCGGAGCAGCGATCTCCTCCGCGGCAGCCTTAGCTGCCTTACCGGCTTTCTTAGCTGCCTCAGCTACAGCCTCAACAGCCTCTTTCACCTCAGTGCGCTCGGCTACTGCTTCTACTTTCTCTTTGATTACTTCAGCTGCCTTCTTAGCAGCGTCTAATATATCTTCTTTCTTTGCCATAATCTTCAAATTTTCAAATCGTCAAATTTTCAAATTCTCATGCGCAAAGCATGCCGATGCCCATGCCCAGGTAATACAATACTACTACTGTGAACGGCAGTACAACGATGGTAGCCACCACGGTAGAGATGACCTCTACGCGTTTCTGCCACTTGAGGTTGTTGAGTCCCATGGAAGTCATAGCGGAACCTACACCGTGATTGAGGTGGAGCCACAACACTACCAACCAAAGCAGGTAGAGCACACAATAGATTTGTCCCCAGACAGGCTCGGTGAACAGCGCTTTCACGTACGCGGCACCGTTCTGCGGATCAAATGCGCCGGTTTCGATACCCGTCAACTCCGCAAACTGCATCTTGAACCAGAAGTTGTAGAGGTGCAAGCAGAGGAAACCGAGGATGGTGAATCCCAGGACGAGCATGTTCTCGGACTCCCAGGTCACGCCCTGTTTCTTACCACGAACCTCATAACGGTCGTTGCCGCGGGCAGCACGGTTCTGGATAGTCAGGTACAGACCGTAACAGAAATGTACGAGCACGAGGAACGCAATACCCAGCGAACCAATCACGGCATACCAGTTGGCGCCGAGCAAACGGCAAATCGTGTTGTACGCCTCCTCGCTGAATACCAGCGCGAGGTTCATACACCCGTGGAAAAGCAGAAACAACACCAAGGCTGCTCCACTGAGGGCCATCACGAACTTACGGCCGATAGATGAATCTTTTAACCACATAGAAAAAATTGTTTGATAAGATAAATATTTTTGTTAATTGTATATTTCCCGCAAAATTGCGTGCAAATTTACAACTTTTTTTGCATATTTCAAAATTTTTTTGTACTTTTGTGCCCGATTTGAGCAAAAAAACGCACATAGTACTCATTCTCCTATGTTTTGGGGGCTTTTTGTCGGCATTCAGCCAGGTTTCCAACGCGGGACGTTCGGTATTCTCGTTTATGAGTCTGCCGGCTTCTGCGCGATTGAATGCCTTAGGCGGATCGAACGTCAATCTGAGTGACGGCGATATATCGCTGGCGATGTGCAACCCGGCGCTGCTGCATGCCGGTTCGCATATGAACCTGCAGCTCAACTATTCCTATTATCTGCCGGGGACGATGTTCGGCTCCGCCATGTACGGTCATAATTTCGGCCGCTCACCGATCGAGAAGCCTTATTCGGGCGATGGAGAGCCGGACAAGCCGAACTATTTCGCCGTGGGCCTGCATTTCCTGAGTTATGGCACGATGCAGGAGGCGTTGAGCAACGGAACGCTTACCGGGCGCACGTTCGGCGCGCGGGATATATTGGTAGATATCATGTACGCGCGACAGTTACACCCGTGCTGGAAGGTCGGCGTGACGCTCAAGCCCGTCTATTCGATCTATGAATCCTACTCTTCTTTCGCCATCGGCGTGGATGTCGGCGCGCATTACCAGACGCCCGACTCCGCTTTCCAGATGGGTCTCGTGCTGGCGAACATCGGATGGCAGCTCAAGGGCTTCTACTCGGAGGAGGGCGGAAGGAATCATGAGATGCTACCCCTCAACCTTCAGCTCGGTCTGTCGTACCGCGTGAAGCATGCTCCGCTGCGGTTCCACCTGCAGATACATAACATGCAGACATGGAAACTCGATTACGAGTGGACGGGACTGGAGAAAAGCCCTACTACCGGCGATATTATCCCGCATGAGGTCAAATGGTACGACATGATGTTCAGGCATACTATCTGGACCATCGAGATTGTACCGAAGAGCGAGAAGTTCTACATCGCTTTCAGTTACCACCACCGCCGCCGCGCCGAGTTGAACCTTGCTGACCAGAGGTCGTTAGCCGGCTTTGCTTTGGGTGTCGGTGTACGGATCAAACAAGCACGCGTCAATTTTGCAATCAGCCAGATGACGAAATCCAATTTCTCCTACCAGCTCGGTCTGGCGCTGGATATTAATTCGCTGATGAAATAATCGTGCCCGCAAGGGCTAAGAAGTAATCGTGCCCGTCAGGGCAAAGAAATAATCGTGCCCGCAAGGGCTAAGAAGTAAAATAAATGGTAAATCGTAAATCGTCAAATCGTAAATTGATTGTAGCTATAGACGGCTATTCGTCCTGCGGGAAATCCACTATTGCCAAAGCACTGGCCAAATACGCCGGATACACGTATGTGGATACCGGTGCGATGTACCGCGCCATCGGTCTTTACGCCCTCCGTCATAACCTCACCGATGAGGCTTCCATCATCGCGGCGCTGCCGCAGATACGGGTGGGTTTCATCCTGACGGACGGTGCCCAGCATGTGACACTCAACGGCGAAGATGTAGAGCCGTTCATCCGCACGCTGGAAGTGGGTAATGCCGCCAGCCGTATCTCCGCCATCAAAGAAGTGCGGGCTTTCCTCGTTGCACAGCAGCAGAAAATGGGCGAAGCGAAAGGCATCGTCATGGACGGCCGTGACATAGGTACCGTGGTCTTCCCGAAGGCGGAACTGAAACTCTTCCTTACCGCTTCGCCGGAAGTGCGGGCGCAGCGGCGTTTTGACGAACTGGTGGAGAAAGGCGGGCACCCCGACTATCAGGCGGTACTCGCCGATGTCAACGATCGTGACTACCGCGACACCCACCGTGCCGAAAGCCCTCTCAGGCAGGCCGAAGACGCTATTGTGGTCGATAACAGCACCCTCACCCGCGAGCAACAGATGGAGGTTATCTACGGGCTTTTTGAGAAAGCCCTGAAAAGTTGAAAGTTGAAAGTTGAAAGTTGAGATTGACAATAATAGTGGATTTTGCTTTGGGGTGACACGTGCGATCAAGGCAGCGGAGAGCGAACTGGAGAAAGGTCCGCTTTATTGTTTGGGTGACATTGTGCATAACGGCCAGGAGGTTTTACGCTTGGAACAGAAGGGTCTGCAGACCATTGATTATGATGACCTGCGCGCGCTGCCTCCCCGTTCGCGCGTGCTCTTCCGGGCGCATGGTGAACCGCCTGCGACCTATTGGATAGCCAAGCAGCGGGAGATAGAGGTTGTTGACGCCACCTGCCCGGTCGTGAAGAAGCTGCAGGACCGTATCCGCGAATGTTACGAGACGCACAAGAATGACTCTCCCCTGCCGCCCCAGATCGTCATCTACGGACAACCGGGTCACGCAGAGGTGATCGGTCTGCAAGGTCAAACCAACAACACGGCTATCGTACTGGAGTCCGCCGACCAGATTGACCGGCTTGATTTCAGCCGCCCTATCTATCTATTCTCCCAGACCACCAAGAGCGTAGAGGGGTTCGAAGCGTTGGTGGAGGCGATCAAATCACAAATCACAAATCACAATTCACAATTGGCGCTGGAAGTGCACGACACCATCTGCCGCAATGTGGCTAACCGCGTAGCCAGATTGCAGGATTTTGCCCGTGCGCAGGATCTTGTCATCTTCGTCGGCGGTGCCAAATCCTCCAACGCGCGCGTACTATATAAACATTGTGTGGAGGCAAACCCCAATACGGTCTTCATCTCCTCGGCCGAGGAGTTACCATCCGCTATCAGCCATCAGCTATCGGAAATAACAAATCCCGACTTTAAGGTCGGGATCTGCGGTGCCACCAGTACGCCTCAATGGCTTATGGAGCAGGTTAGCGAACGCTTGTCAGCTTTTTGATTTTCTTATTGAGCGCGTCGCATTTCATCAAATCTTCAATCTTCAGGTGCATGCGGTAGTTCCAGAACTGCCGCGGGTTGGACGGCACGTTGATACGGTCGGCGAACTGGTCCTTGATGCGCACGTCGCCGTCGATGGCGAGCCAGTCCTGGAGCGGCAGAATCGTCCACATTGCCGGTGAATACATGTGCTGGTTGATGATGAACTCGGCTATCTCGGGCGTCATCTCTTTCGGTGCATCGCCCCACCAGCCCATCTGCTCATTGTAGAAACGCTGCGTTACCTCGCGGTCCTCTTCCCACCAGGCGCGCAGCGGGTTCATGTCGTGCGTACCGGTGGTGCAGACGCTCTGGTACGGAGCATCAGCCGGGTGAGCGAACTTGACCGTCGGGTCTTTCGGCATGCGCTGGATCTCCAGAGAGAGAATCTGCAGTTCGTGCATGACGTCAGGCACACAAGCCGGCACCATACCTAAATCCTCACCGCAGCAAAGCATATGGGTAGCGCCGATGAGGGTCGGCAGTTTCTTCATCGCCGAGTCGCGCCAGAACTGCGTATGACGGCGGTAGAAATAGTCGTTGTAGATGCGCATGAGCACCTCTTTCTGGTCGGAATAGAGTTCGTTGAACGAATGGGACTGATAGATGGAGATACGCGGGTGCAGAAGTCCCGGACGGCGCTGGTCCTCTACCATCAGTACCTCGCAGTGGAGGTAGATGAGTCCGTCGTGGATATTCTTCGCTCCCTCGGGAGTCAAGCCGGCAGCCACCATCTGCTTGGGATCCGCCATGAGGCGGTCGTACCACTCCTGTACCTTGAGCTGGGTGTCAAACTCGGGACGGAAGAAATAGACATACTCGTCGCGGGTCTGGAGTGCATTGCGTTTCGCCCACTCAAGGTCGTAGCCCAGCACTTCGCCCAAGAAGTTGGAGCGGATATAAGGTTTGGTCAGTCGGTCCCAGTCGAGGCACACGCCCTGTGCGCAGAGGTCGTCGTAGCTGTACGGCAGCGCCGGTACGAAATGACCACAGAGGCCCCAGACATCGGTCTTGCGCATCTGCCAGATGCGGAAGAAGCCCAAGATATGGTCCACGCGGTAGGCGTCGAAATAGTCCTGCATCTTGCGGAACCGTTTCCGCCACCAGCCGTAGTTATCCTCCGACATCTTGTCCCAGTTATAGGTCGGGAATCCCCAGTTCTGACCGCGTGCGTCGAAATCATCGGGCGGTGCACCGGCGGAAGCGTCCAGATTGAAGAGTTCCGGATAGACGGCTGCGTCCACGGAATCCGGGCTGATGCCGATAGGTATATCGCCCTTCATGGCAACGCCGATCGAGTGCGCGTAGGCTACAGCGTCCGCCAACTGCTTGTCGGCGTGGAACTGGAGGAACTTATAGAAATCTTTGGGGTTCTTGTCGCGCTTGGAGAGGAACGCGGCGTAGGGTTCCAGCCACTCTTTGTTCTTCGCCTCGAACGCCTTGTATTCTTCGGAGGAGAAGAGCGCGTCTTTGTCCTGTTTGTACAGCGCCTTAAAGAACACCATCTTCGCGTCATAGACGTTCTGGTAGTCGGCAAACGAAAGGGCGTTCAGTTCGGCTTTCTGCGCCTCGTATTTCTTCTTCTGCGCCGGCGTCAGACGACCCATCTTCTCGATATTGATGTATATCGGGTGGAGCGCAAAGACGGACACGGCGTTATAGGGATAGCTGTCGAGGTTGTTATGCCGGAGCGTGGTGTCGTTGATCGGCAGGGTCTGGATCATCTGCTGGCCCGTAGCCGCAGCCCAGTCCGCCATCTTCTTGAGGTCCTGGAACTCACCGATACCGAATCCTTCGTCGGTCCGCAGGGAGAACACCGGCACCGCTACGCCCGAACCTTTCCAGCGGGGCTGCGTGCGGCGGAAGCCGCGGTCGTTCTGGCAAATCACAACATCTTTCTCCACGCCCCATATCTGCCGGTTCTCGCCCCACTCGGTATCAACCACTGCGCCGGTCTTGAGGTCATATACCACGTATTTGTACTCCACTATATCCTGGTCCTTAACCTGAATATCCGCGCGCCAGACGGGGAACTCGGCGTCGCTCATGACGAGCTTGTTGTCCGGCTCCCAGTTACCTAATGCCTCGCAGTTACCGATGATGGCTACGCCCTGAGTCGGCTTGATCTGAGGCAGGTCTATCGAGAAACGGATATTGCCCTTAGCCGCTTTCGCTTTCGCCGGGCGCTGACGGCGGAAGAGCGATTTGAGGAAGGCAGTGGTATAGAAACTGTCCTCATAGGTACTTGCCTGCCATGCGTCGCGAACGACGAGGTTCTTGTCGTTTGATTCGAGCACCAGTTCGCGCGGCTCGCCGGCTTCGTAGATGAAACCGCCGTCCTGCAGACGGATCGCATACTTGTATTGAATACTGCCAGCGAAATCACTCACGGGTACGTTTGCGGACCAGAACTCCGTACCTTGGCAGCTCAGCACCAACGGCTCTTTCTCCGTCCATCCCAAGATTGACTCCTGCGTCTCGATAACGCATAGACTCTGGCCGTACTCGGCGCGATAATGAATCTGAAAATTAATGTTCATGGTATAATAAATTTATGATTTGTCGATTTACAGTATCATCATTTCGGGCACAAAGTTACTACAAATTTTGCATATATGCAAGGGTTTTAGTTATTTTTTCGTAAAAAAGGCCATACAAGGCATGGTAATAGCGTATTTATCGCCCATAACAGTACTCCGGCAAGGGCTGCGTTCATCGATCCGAAGACCACGATTGCCCATGCACCGCGGATGCCGAGCTCTGCAACCGGTACGTTCGGCGTGACCGTCACCAAGAGATAATAAACGAATAGATTCGAAATTGTAAATTGTAAATTGTAAATTATGAATTGTGAATTGTGAATTGTAAATTGTGAATTGCTAATTGCCCCCAGGGCATATAGCACGAGCGCCAGCTGCACGCACCAGCATAGCAGCCGCACGAAACTCTGCCCGGTGCTGATGAGCAGCAGCTTTTGGTTCACCTCCGCATACTTACTCAGCGCCTTGGGCATCAGCGCGTACGCTACCGCGAGCACGCCGAGGACTACGGCTAATGAATAGAGATAACTGCCGCCTAAATAGTCCAATGCAGCCGGAGAGAACGCCAGACCTACTGCGCCGGCTATCACGATAGCAGCCGTCATCGTGGCGCTTCCTACCGCTCCCATAGAGAGCACTTTCGCCCAGATATCCTTTGTAGTTTGTACCTTGTCACTTTGTACCTCCATCAACACTCCCCGTGCAGGGTACTCGCCGAGTCTCCAAGGCGTTATCAGTCCCGCCAACTTGCTATAATAGACCTGCTTCTGCGCTTCGGAGAAGGGCATAGGCATGAGTGTGCGCCATTTCCACGCCTCGATTCCCATGTTCACGGGCATCAGGGCTACAGCGACCGAAAGCGCGCACCATTCCCGCCACCCCATCGTCCGCAGGCTCATCCATAGAGAGGCATAGTCATCATAGACGGCTATCTTCCACACCAGCCAAGCCAATGCGCCAATCGCAACGATCCATTCGAGAATATGATACAGACGCTTTTTATCCATTCTGCCCACAAAATTACTGCTTTTTTTGCATATGTGCAAATTTATTTGTACTTTTGTGCCGTGAAACATTTAATTGCAGTCATATTACTGGCAGCGAATATCTCCCTGGACGATATTATTCTCGACATCCATAATGCCGTATCCGAGTTCGCCGAGACCGACTATGAGCAGTTGCAGAGCGACCTCTATGCCCTCCACGAGTCGCCGATCGACCTGAACCACACCTCGGATGAAGAACTCTCCCAACTCTATTTTCTCTCCCCGCATCAGATAGATGACATCTTAGCGTACGCTGACCGCCACTCTTTTGTATCGCTCTACGAACTCCGTCTTATCCCGTCCCTCGCGGACTACGAGATCCGCGACCTCCTGCCGTTCGTCACCATCCGGAACGACGAATTATCGAGATACCGGGATACCGATAAACCGAAGTTGTACCCCAGAGAGGTTTTTGCGCTTGCCCGGCACGAGGTCCTTGCGCGCGTGGACGCCCGTAATATAGAAGGATATGAGGGTACGGATCCTGTTTATGCCGCAACGCGCTACCGTTTTGACTTCAAGCGGCAGGTCATTTTCGGTGCGCAGCTGCGCCGTCCGGCTGGGGGTATGGCGAGAGATTTGCAGTACGGCGCATATATCCAGCTCCGCGACATAGCGCCGCATCTGCACACCGTAGTAGGCGGTAATTTCCAGGCTTCTTTTGGTCAGGGGCTGGTGCTGGCGCCTGTTTTTCATGCCGGCAAATCGATGTACGTCTCTTCCGCCGGTCAGCAGAATCAAGGTTTGCGGTACTACTCCTCGGTGGATGGTCAGAGTCTGCACGGGGCAGGGGCTACGTTGCGGTGGGAGTGGTCCAAGCAGACGCGGCTCGATGTCTCTGCGCTCTATTCCATGACGCGCGCGAACGACTCCGTATGGCACCATTTGGCGGGTGCCAATCTCACGTTCCGCCACAAGCGTCTGGAGCTCCAACTCACCGGTATTGAGAACCTCTATACCGATTCTATATACCCGTACCGCAACACGGCATATAACGCGCATTATTTCCGCGGGCGTACGCAGGCAGTCATAGGTGCATCCGCGCGTTACAACCATGGTTGGTTCGACGCCTTCGCCGAACTCGCTACGGCTCAATCTTCAAATTCTCAAATTCTTAAATTTTCAAATCCCCGATGGGGCGTCGCCCTCATCGCCGGCAGTCGTTTCTATCCAGCCTCCGGCGTGACGCTTATCGGGCTCTACCGGTACTACTCGCCGTCCTTCGACAACGCTCTCGGATATGCGTTCTCCGAGAGTTCGCGGATAGGCGACGAGAACGGCGGTTACCTCGGTTTTGACATCACGAGGCTGCGGAACTGGCGGTTCACCGGCTACGGCGACATCTTCTATTTCACCGGTCCCAAATACGGTATCCCGAGCTCGCCCACCCTCGGCTATGACGCGATGGCGGAGGCACAATACCACTCACCCCTTCGCCAATCGCCTTTCGCCATTTCCGTCCGCTTGCGTGCGAAGCAGAAAGACAGTTCCGTCTATTCCGCCCGCGTGCAGGCTGATGTTACGCGCGGCGCGTGGTCTTTCCGCACGGTTGCCGATGCCAACTACGCGGGTTCCTACGGTCTCTCCATAGCGCAGGATGTAGCGTTGGATTTCTCCCGGCTCGCGAGTCTGAACACCCGAGTGCCTTTGGCATTGACTCTCCGCCTGCAGGGTTTTGATGTCCGCGAGTGGGCGAACCGCATTTATCTCTACGAGCACGATGTGCTCTACGCTTTCTCCATTCCGGCGACGTACGGCCTTGGCGGGCGTGGGTATATATGCCTCCGATGGCAGATTATACCGCAGCTATTGCTCTATTTCAAGCTCTCCGAGACCATCTATGCAAAGCGATGGGCGGCTTCACAGAGCCGCCCATCTACCCGCACGGATATACATCTGCTTCTCCGCGCCAAGTTGTAAATCGTGATTACCTTACTCTGCTGCCGGTAACGGTATAGGTATTGCCGTTACGGACGATCAGCACCTGTCCGTCACGCAGCATTTTCTGCGCCTTCACCTCCGCCGCCGTATTACCGATAGCGGTTGTAACATGTTCTATCACCTTCACCTTAACGGTCAGTTCATCGCCATTCACTTTGGTCTCCCAATCTGCGTCCCACGTGTAGAAACGATACTTCATTTCATATTCCCCGGCGGCAACAGCGTAGAAACTTACCCAAACCGTTGTCTCTTTTTCTCCGTAATACAAACTGCCATCGTACCAAAAATCAGATCCAGAATCCGCAACAACCTCAAACTCACAGAGCGGATCTTCGGTCGTCAGCGTGTCTAGGTACACGTTGTACACATATTCAGCCAATGTGTAGTCCAACTCGGCTTTCATATAATCGGCCGGCTGCGCCTCACCGTTTTCGTCCAACTCCACGGTGCCGAAATCAATCACTTTCGGGTTAACGGTAACGCTCACTTCTGCATATGCGCAGAAGCTCACCACGCATGCAGCAATAAATAAGTAAATTTTCTTCATGATTATAATGTGTTAGTTAAATGCTTTGTTTCATAGAATTGCAGCAACACGCGGGATTTTGGACAATTTATATACAATTTCGGAATCCGCTACAAAGGTACTACTTTTTTTTGATATTCGCAAATATTGTGAACATTTTTTTCATTTTGCGCTATATAAATCAGCAACCACGCAGGGCGCGAGGTTGCTGATTGTCAATGATTAATGCCTTTGTTAGGGAAGAATGGGTTGCGGATCCATATCTCCATTTACAGGCGATTCGGGTAACATTATGCCCTCTGACATAAACTGTTCGTAATCGACAGTCGGTTGTTTATAGGTCTTTTTCATATCTATATACCTTTCGTTTTCATTATTTAACCATTTTACCGGTGGTGTCGTACATCTTTTCACCGCGGAGGATATATACGTGATCATCGATGACTACTTTCTGCGCGGCTTTGCTTGCGCCGACCTCCTCTACGCCCGTCGGAATCTGCGGAGCATTAGCTTGCAGCAGTAAACCATATTCAGAGGTTGTCCCGGCAGTTAAATCTACTTCGTATGCACCATCCGTCAGGTTCCAGATGATGGTACCGCCTTGAGTGAGATAGAGAGTCGCATCTGTTTGAGTGTTCGCTACCTCAATACGGTACGTACCGTTAGCAGGTACATAAAGACCAAGTGCGTATGAAGCCTGATTATTGAGCAGCGGAGCTTCCTCAATCGCCAGACGTGTTCCGTAGTTTTCAGTCCAGAGCAGAGCCGTCTTGGCGGTAGTGCCGTTCCAAGTCACCATGTCGTGCCCCTGTTCGTATTGCGCCGAAGCATCCTCGGAAGCGCGGACGAACATCTGGTCGGCGAAAGTCTCTGCGCCGTCACGCACAATACGTACGCAGGCCTCATAACGCTCACTCTCGCGTTTCGGTGCGCGCAACTTATCATGGCTGCCTGCCTCCAAACTAATCGAACCGATCTCCTGTACAAAGAACGCTGTTCCTACTACGAACGAGTAAGTGCTTGCGGTGTACGAGATGTACTTGCGTCCATTCTCGCCTTCCTCGTTGTTGTATATCTGTACGTCTTTGTTAATATTGATATAATGCAGGTTCGGGTTGGCTACACCATTCCAGTTCTGGTTCTTTGCATCACCGCTATACTCATTCAGCGCAATACTTTCCTTCTCCGCCAAAGAAGCGTTCGCTGCTTTGAGACGTATAGTAGTTGACTGTCCCTCGTTGAAGCCGATAAGGCAAGCCGTACCTGCTTTCATCTGTCCGCTTACGCGTTTCCAACCGGTTACGCCTGTTGTAGCACGTTTCGTTCCATCGTATTCGAACAGGTCAAAGTCAGTACCGAATACCATCGGCGTACCGTCGGTCTGAAGGAATCCGCCGTTCAGGTTCACGTCAAACGGAGCGGAGATCATATACCATTGGTTAGCGGTGGTTGCATCCAATGTCGCAGCCGACTTGTAGAACTTCACATCCATATAGACATTGTTGGCGTGTACGTTACCTGCATTGCTTACCTGTCCCGACTTGCCTGCCTCCGAGTTGATGGTCAGGTTATTGATAACCGTCAGTTCGTTGGTCGTCTCTACCTTGCCGCCTGCCTCAATAGTCAGGTTGTTCAAGGTAGCATCCGCGTCAATGACAAGAACCTCGTTGTTGGCAACAACAGTCGTCGGGTTGGACTCATTCGCGCCCGACTCAACCTTCTTGTAGAGTTGGATTGCCTTTTGACTACTATACGAGTCTGATTTATAATAACGGAAACGAGTTTGGTTACTTGCGCTATTATACCGGAGGTATGCTCCACCTGAACTTACAGCAACGAAATTTCCATCATCTATGCTTAGTGTATGGGTATATGCAGTATTTTCATCTACATTCATTCCGTTACTATTACTTGTCCTTCCGATATACATACCGCTTGCGGACTTAATAGTTTCTGCCGTCGCGTTAATCGTGAACTCGGCTGCTGTAGTCTCAGTATTAATAGCAATTTTCTTATTGGCAATACTTACGCTTATAGTATTGCCTACTGCATCCAACGTCTCTAATCCGCCATCAAATGCAAGACTACCATCTTCATAAACAATCAGGTACTGACCATCGGTGATTTCGCTTGTCGAAGTGACTTTCTGATAGTAAGCCTCAGCGCTATATACCGCATAAACGGTCTTGTCACCATTCAGCTTCAACGCATCGCCGCTGATAGCCTCGCCGTCCTCGGTCTCGCTCCAGCCCTCAAAATGATAGCCCTTCAGAGCCACAGCATTTTTGCCATCCAACAACGAAGCAACATCTGTGCCTTCCAATGCGGGGATTACTTCTTGCGTTCTGCCAAGGGCATTCAGCGTCAGGTTGTAAGTCGCCTTTGCCTCGAAGACTGCCTTCAGCGTCATGTTCTCGGTGCCAACTTTCAACGTCGCCGTAGTGCTTGCACCACTATAAGTAGCCGCATCGCCTGTCTTCACCCACTCTTTGAACTTATAGTTCTCATCGCTCGGAACAGCCGTCACTTCCACATCCTCGCCTTCGTGAACGCGGTACTCGGCTGCCAAAGCCTGTGCCTCGCTATTGATGCTAACAGCGCTGATACTGCCGTTCTCGGCACTCAGGCCCAAGGTGTAGTATGGACGTACTGCCAAAGCCACATGCAGAGCCTCACTCGGCATATTGAAGGTGATATAGTTCTCGCTCTCGCCGTAAGTGGTTGCAGGTGTCAAAGTCCAACCGGTCTTCTCGTTCTGACCGTTCAGCACATAGCTGACCTTCAAGGCTGTACCCGAACGGATAGCACCCATATCTGCAATCGGGTCTCCGTTAGCCAGAGTAGCCGTCAGCGTATAAGCCTCGTTCGTTTCCAAGGTCAGTGCCGGATAAGCCACTGCTCCGAAGTTAGCAGTAACGGCAATGTTATTACCCGGCATAGTGATTACCAACGGGTTCTGTGTCAGATCCAGTTCAGGAATAGCCGGTGTAACCGTCCAGTTCTGGAAGTAGTGATCTTCATCCACAGGAGTTGCCGTAAGGGTTATTGTTGAGCCGTAAGCCACTTGACGCTCCTCATCCACCATACTTCCGCCGGTTGCACTAACGCTTCCCTTTGCGTCATCAGCCGAAGCAACGGTTGCCTTATAGTTCTTCGGATTCCAAGCTGCGGTGACAGTCACTGCCGTTTCAGGCATCGTGAAGGTATATTCGCCGGTGATATTATCCATTGTACCATCTACCGTCGCGTCATTCGCATCTTTTACAGTAAATCCGCCAAAGGTATAATGACCGTTCTCTGTCTTCGTCAGTGTAACCGTCTCGCCCTCGCAAGCTTCCTCTTTGTCACTCTCAAAATGCTTGCCTACCTCATCATCTACCCCACTCAGCGTGATAGCCTTCTTCTCACAGCAGTTCGTGCGGAAATCGGAGTAAGTAACTTCGGGTTTATACAGCTTCATTGCGTAATATTCCTTATTTCCGCTCGTCACACCTGTTGCATAATAACTAACCCACGCGCTTCCGCTATATTCCAAGAAATTGTAGTATTCTGTACCTGAACTATTATACCAATTATACATATAGTAACAGCCGGAAACTGTATTGCTCCACTCTGTATTTGAAGAAATTACCCACCAACTATAATTATTGGAATAGTTACCTATATTTTGAGATTTTGTACTACTACTTGCTAATGCATTCGTACCCAATTGTACATCGCTGCATGTAAGTTTCCAATAATCATACTCATCTTGTTCTACAAGTGTCCATATTTGAGATGCAGATACGGTCAATTTGTTATCATCACTTCCTGGATGTGTAGCCTCTGTTACAGAGAAATTGCTTCCCAAGATTTTATCATCTCTATTATTGACAATAGCAATCTTAGCACCTTGTACCAGATACGAATTTTCATTCTCGCCTAATTTTACGAAATCAGTAGCAGATTCACTACCTTTCGCCCAAACCGCATAGTAGTTTACATCGCCTTCGCCGGCAGCCACATTCGGCAGAGCACCCGTATAAACTGTCTTGCCTTCCAAAGCAGAAGCATCTATCATATTGTCCCACGGTTCCGTAGCCCAGCCGTAGAAGATGTTGCTGCCTTCCAAACAATCATTATAAACAGCCGTCGGAGCAGTAGCCGGAGCCTCGCCTACATAAGTAGTCATTTTCTCGCCTACCTGCACACCGTTGCTGTAGAATACTACATCGCGTTTTGCATCCTCGGTCGGAGCTGTTGCACTAACCACTACATCATAGTCCGGCATAGTGAAACTACCTTCGCTGACGAGAACAACCGTTCCTGCATCGCCGTCTTTGGTCACTGTCCAATCGCCAAACGTATAATGCGCATCTGCCGTCTGTGCCAGAGTCACTACCGTTCCGTAAGCCACAGCGCCGTTATTAGCACCCTCTGCAATCGCACTTGCGCCTTCCGGAGTTGCCCCAATAGTAATGTGGTCTATGCTGCTTACGGAAACTTTATGCTTGTTCACACTCCAAACAGCGTACAGCGTAACATCTTTCTTTATTCCCTCGATCGTCGCACCGGCAGCGTAATCGGTACCTGTGCCATCGGCTTTGGTGTTCCACTTGCTGAACGTGTGTCCGGCTTTCTCCATCGCACCCGCAGCTGCCACGGTAGGATCACTGCTGATTGTAATGTTCTCCTGTGCACTCGGAGCATTCTCACCGCCGTTCGCGTCATAAGTAATCGTCACCTTGTCCGATGGGTTGGAGAAGTAAGAGTAAACCGGCGCGCCTTTTTTGTATAGATACACATTTGACTGACCCCCATCTTTGTAGAAGCGGAAATATCCCTTGCTATCTGTATTGTAATGGAATACAGCACCTTCTGAAATGGCGATATCAATGTCACTTGAGGAGTTATACGTAATAGTTAATGGATGGTCCTTTGCTGTAGATCTATTTTCTGTAACATCTAAACCATTGCTATTTGCAGTACTATAATTGTATTTACCATCCTTCGTTTTTAGAACATACGTATTACTACCGGATGTTATTTCCTCTAATGTCACATTATATGTATCGCCCCATGAAGAAGCAATAATTTTACCGTTTAAGTTTGTAGAAGGATTAACATTTACGCCAGCTTTTCCTATTGAGCCATCAGCATCTTGTCCTCCTACACGTCCATCTGCAAAGACTGTCGAAGAATATGCAATCAGATAATCACCTGCCCATGCAGTACCGAGATCTGACTCAACTAATTCATAGTTACCGTCCCCTTCCGTGAACTTATACACCGCATACAGCATCTCATCTGCCTCCGGCGTATAGGTGCCGGTAAACAAAGTCGGCGCTTCGGTTACGAGGCTTGTTACAGCACTCTCTTTCTTCCAGCCTGCGAAACTCCAACCGGCACTCACCAGTGCGTCAGAGAGGGTCGGTGTCGGTAACGTCACTTCTCCATCGACAGATGTCTGCTTGGCACTTGCCGTTTCACAAGTACCCGTACCCGCATTGTAAGTCACCGTGTACAAGTTCACACCCGTACCCGTAAGAGCAATTACTTTGTCTGTCGCGCCATCCGAAGTGAATGTCAGTGTCGCGATGAAATCACGCGCCTCGTTTGGGGTGAAAGTAATCTCCATTTCTTGAATGCTTTCTGCCGCACTTTGAGTAATTGGCGAAGCAGGAGTTATAGCAAAGTAATCTTTATCAGCGCCACTCAAACTCCATGCTACGTCATCCGATAAATTCTCGCCATACAAGAATATTGACTTTGCATCACTCTTAACATTCTTCTCTTGATTGCCAAAAGCAATAGTACTAACTGGCATATCTTCGTTATCTACAACTGACAGCGATGGACTTGTCTCAGCGACAAACAACACACTTACCGTTACATCATATGCCGGCATTGTAAACTGATTATTGGTAACAGTTACTTTAGTATCTACATCACCTGTCTTATAAACATCCCAGCCATCGAAACGATAACCATCTTCATTAGTCTGCTCTAAAGTAATGGTAGAACCTGCACAGGCATTGGTTAAATCTTCCTTAATTCCATAGAGTCCCATTTCGGTTGTTCCATCCAGGAGAATACCACTCTCGTCTTTTAGAGCGAGCGCATAACCGATAGTAGATACATTAGATACCGATTTTCCTTGCTCTGTTCCCTCGCAATAAGAAGCATCATTACCACGAATGGTTGTAAGCGTTGCATAGTATTCTGTACAAGGTTGCAGACCTGTAATTTCATATGCTGTAGCAGTTTTAGACAATGCGCTGGATGTGTGAACCAAACTATTGTCACTTGCTTTATATGCTTTGATGATGATTCCATTATCTGCCAAACCATCAGTTCCGTTCATTTCCCAAGTAGCTTTCAGTTTCGTCGGGTCTGGTGTTGCCAATTGGCTCAACGAAACCGAGCCGTTAATCTGACCCAGTGACGTGCAGCAACTAGCAGTTGTAGAATAGTAGGTAGTTGAGCCGCCGGTATAAGTTACTGTGATTGCTGAAATACGTGTTTGAGCACTTGACGCAGTAAACACTATTGACGTTGCTGAGCCTTCCCATGTTCCATTATCACCAGAAGTACTCAATGTCCCCGTATTTACAGTCATGTTAGATATTGCATTACCCGAAACTCCAGTTAAACTGATGCTAGTAATAGTAGCACCGGCGATTGTGATGGTATTACCTTTATAGATTCGCGCTGGATTAGAATACAAATTAGACACTGAGCATTTGTATGTGATGGGTTTGCCTGTTTCTAATGTAACCGCATTTGTGGATGTTGATGATATATTATTAGACGAGGCTGTGCTGTTTCCTCCTCCGCTTTCGGTATGACAGTAAACCGCATAATACGGACCGGAACCGTCAACCTCGGTAACAAGTGTCATAGTCGCAGAATTGTTCTGAGCAGCTCGCTGTGTTTTGCTCCAACCGACAAAAGTCCATTCGCTGCAACCGCCTTGTGCGCTTGTTCCGTCAATATCATCTATATCTGTTCCTACAACTACATTATTAATAGTTTCGGTAGCTCCATTGCGATTGAGTGTTACATTACAGGTCCATTTGGCATACAAGTTTGCATTTGCAGCAAGTGTAGCACCTGCTGTAGCAGCAGTAGTAAGACCTTCGTTAGTGTACCACCCAGCGAATGTGCAACCTGTTTTAGTAGGTGTTGGCAGAGTGCTTGGCAAAGCCGTTTGACCACTTGCATTACTTGGGCAACCAGATGTCGCACCATTACAATGGTAAGTTATGGAATAACCAGAAGATTTTTGGAAAAGATATATACCACTATTGCTTGCCCCATCGTAACATTTTACGCTATTTTCATAGGCTCGCATATAATGAGTCTTGTTTGAATGCTTCACGGAAAAAACTCCAGAAAATCCGCCTCCAGCTACGGTTGAAAAAGTCCAGTACCCATAATTTGAAGACGAACTTTCCACATATCCGAATGTCTTGGAACCTGTTGCTACAAGATACTTCTTCAAATTTGTATTATATATATAGTATGCATTGTCAGTTCCCGCTTTTGCTGTAAAAACGAATTCTCCAGCACCTGTAGCAGGGGTAATGACTTGCGTGGTAGAATTATAAGTTCCTAATGTACAAGTAAATGTTTGTCCGCTGATAGTAGTATTCGGTACGGTATAATACTTACTGCTATTAAGGGCTGCTATATAATACGTTTCTCCACTGCTTATTCCTGATAGCGAAGAAACAAGTGTAGCTGCTCCCCACACATTCACGCTTCCCAACATAAACAACAGCACAAGGGCGAGGGGTTTAAGGAAAGCAGGGATAATACCATGCGAAGCATAAGAAAATTCACTGGGGGGGGTATTCGCGGACTTCCCACCACAGAGTGATTTAAGGATGAAGAAAAAATTTCTCATAATTGTGGTATTTTAGTTATTAATATTTACTATTTTAGCCATGCTTTTATTTTGACAAAAACATAAAAAACAATTTTTCAAATAGTTGCAATCAAATACAGGTTGTATTATGATAAAGGTTGCATTTTTTCGCCTGCAAAGATACAACTTTTTTTTCATTTGTGCAAATAAAATTGGAAAAAAAATTTGCATATGTCAGAATTTTTTTGTATCTTTGCATCGGATTTGAGAAAAAGACAATTTGAGTCCGAGTTGCCTCTTACTTTACTCTTACTTTACTCTTACTTGCCACCAGCAACTCCGTTCCGCGGTGGTTGTTTTGTTGCTGACCTAAATCAGTACTCATCTACCGATCATTTACATGTCATTTAATAGTCATTTAGCAGTCATTTTCGAGTACACGGTACATGTGAGTGGTACTATGGGTACTCCTTTGTTCATAGTGACAATAAAAACAAACAACCTGCATTTGCAGGCTGTTATAAGTGATTGCTTAAACCGTGGTTTATGAGTTTAACCGACTACGGACACGTGTTATCAATGTCCAAGGCTTCATACGCGTATCCCAAAAATCTACAATGTATATAGTATCGTCATCAACAAGATAAACAATCTTATTTAATTGCTGTATAGGAGCACTCCTAAAATGTAACGGATTCTTGCGGAACAACCGCTCTTCCTGATAACTCAACGGATAACGCTCTATAGTCTTAACCACCTCATCAATTGAAGCAATAAAAGACTCACAAGCAACCTCCCCGTCTCGCAGTAGAATATACTCAGCTGTTTGAGCTGCGCTTAATGTCGCTTCGGGATGCCAGATTACTTTCATACGGCTACACGCTTATCCTGTCCGATATATTCACGAACAAAAGACATCGTATCTTCGTTCGTAATAAAACGACCGGCCTTCATCTCTTGGAAGCGTTTCTCTGCGCGTTCGTAGAGGTAATCCTCTGCCTCATTGTGATTGAATTGATTCATAAAATTGGCTTTCCATTGTGATTTTGCGGTGCAAAATTACTGTTTTTTTTCCATATACGCAAATAAAAACAAAGAAAAATCACTTTTCCCTGCACTTTGTGCATAATTACTGTCACTATTTCAAAAATCAATCTCGTCTTTTAAGCCCCAACCGGCTCAACTCGCTGCAGATAATCATATCATTCGATCGAAGATTTTAGATGATGCTAATGTTCATTTTTTACTATTAAAACAATAATTATTTAATTTTATCACCGAAAATTTGCATATTCCAAAAAAAATTAGTACCTTTGCACGATTTTTTGTGTGACAACAAGTTCTAACTATAGATAACCGGTCGCAAACGGCGGCCCAAAAAGACTAAAAATTGATGAATGTAATTACCAAAGAGATTGCTCTCCCCGACGGACGAGTGATCAAACTGGAGACAGGCAAGCTGGCAAAACAAGCTGACGGCGCAGTGATGGCGACGCTCGGCAACACGATGATCCTCGCCACTGTCTGCTCCGCCAAAGATGCGGTACCGGGAACCGATTTCATGCCCCTTACCGTAGAGTACAAAGAGAAATTTGCGTCCGCAGGACGCTTCCCGGGCGGTTTCACCCGCCGCGAAGGCAAAGCATCGGATTACGAGATCCTGATTGCGCGTCTGATTGACCGCGCCCTTCGTCCCCTCTTCCCATCCAACTATCACGCAGAGACGTTTGTGAACGTAACGATGTATTCGGCTGACGGCATCGACATGCCGGAGTCCATCGCCGGTCTCGCAGCCGGTGCTGCTCTCGCTTGCTCCGACATCCCGTTTGAGGGTCCGGTGAGCGAGGTACGCGTGGCCCGCGTGGACGGCAAGATGGTTATCAACCCGACGTTCGAGCAGTGCGAGCACGCCGACCTGGAGCTGATGGTAGCCGCCACGTATGACAACATCATGATGGTGGAAGGTGAGATGAAGGAAGTGCCGGAGAGCGTCATGCTGGAGGCTATCAAGGCCGCGCACGAGGCTATCAAGCCGCAGTGTCTGGCTATCGACGAGATGATGAAGGCTTACGGCAAGGAGACCAAGCGCGAGTACTGCCACGAGGTGAACGACGACGAGCTGAAGCAGGCTGTACACGACTACTCCTACGCCCGCGCTTATGCCCAGGCTACCGCAGCCGACACCGACAAGCACCACCGCGAGGCTATGTTCAGCCAGATCTGCGAGGACTTCAAGACGGAGAAAGCCGATTACATGGCAGCCCGTGCTGAAGCTCTCGGCGTAGATATCGACGAGATCGCCGCACTCGTGGACCGTTACTACCACGATGTAGAGAAAGAGGCCATGCGCCGCGCCGTACTCGACGAGGGCAAGCGTCTGGACGGCCGCAAGACGACCGAGATCCGTCCTATCTGGTGCGAAGTAGGTCCGCTGCCGGGACCTCACGGAAGCAGTATCTTCACCCGCGGCGAGACCCAGTCGCTCTCGACCGTGACCCTCGGCACCAGCCGTGACGAAAAGATCGTCGATGAGGCGCTGATCCAAGGCACCGACAAGTTCCTGCTGCACTATAACTTCCCGCCGTTCTCCACCGGCGAGGCGAAAGCACAGCGTGGCGTAGGCCGTCGCGAGATCGGTCACGGTAACCTTGCTTGCCGCGCACTGAAGAACATGATCCCGGAGGATTTTCCTTATACCATTCGGGTAGTGAGTGATATTCTCGAGTCGAACGGTTCGAGCTCCATGGCCACCGTGTGCGCAGGTACCCTCGCCCTGATGGACGCCGGTGTGCCGATGAAGAAACCGGTTTCCGGTATCGCCATGGGTCTGATCTCCGAGAACCAGGGTAAGAACTACGCCATCCTGAGTGATATTCTCGGTGACGAGGACCACCTGGGCGACATGGACTTCAAGACGACCGGTACGAAAGACGGTCTAACGGCTTGTCAGATGGATATCAAAGTGGACGGCCTCTCCTATGAAATATTAGAGAACGCGCTCGCCCAGGCGCACGAGGCGCGCATGTATATATTAGGAAAGATCTTAGAGTGCATGCCTGCTCCGCGTGCCGACCTCAAGCCGCACGCTCCGCGTATCGTCTCCTTCTATATCCCGAAGGATATGATCGGCGCTGTGATTGGCCCGGGCGGTAAGATCATCCAAGGCATCCAGGCAGAGACCGGCGCAGTCATCTCCATCGACGAGGACGAGAAGGGCGGCAAGGTAGAGGTAGCCTCCAACAACGGCGAGTCCATGCAGGCCGCTATCGCGAAGATCAAGGCGATCGTGGCTCTGCCGGAGGTCGGCGAGGTGTACGACTCTGTCGTTAAATCGCTGATGCCGTACGGCTGCTTCGTTGAGTTCATGCCGGGCAAGGAAGGTCTGCTGCACATCAGCGAGATCGACTGGAAGCGGTACGAGACGATGGAAGAGACCGGTATCAAGGAGGGCGACCATATCCGCATCAAGCTGTTAGAGATCGACCCGAAGACCGGTAAGTTCCGCCTGAGCGCCAAAGCGCTGAAGGAGAAACCCGAAGGCTACGTAGAGCCGGAGCGTCCCGCCCGCGCCCCGCGCGGCGACCGTGACGGCGCACGCCTCGACAGAGGTCCCCGTCCCGAGAGACGCGGTCCGAGACCGGAGAAGCACTAAACACATCGACCATGCATGGTCGATACAATAAAACAGCGTCGTGGTTCACGACGCTGTTTTATTATGCTTGTACATTGTCTAAAAGTCTTTTTTCCACATGAAGCCGATGCCCTGGATGGTGGAGGCTTGGCGGAGGGAGTACTTGTCCACCATGTGGGTATAGCCCTTGAGCCGCCACTGGCCGTCCTCCGTGAGGAGCACCTCTACATCCAGATCGCCGAAGAAAGGCTGGTTCGAGAAGTGGTTATACCGGTAGCCCACATTGCCGTTGATGACGAGCCGGTCCACGGGCTGGAGCTGGAACTGCGCCTCGTACTCCTGATTAACCGCCCCTCCCAGGCCATCCTGACGGATCGCCACTCCGAGGGTCAGCATATCCGTCAGTTTGGAGAGCCATGCATTGATCTGGCTCGTCACGGTAGAGGAGAGAAGCGAATAGGTGGAGTTGAGGGTCGCGTACTGCGAATTGGACATATAATCGGGCGTGAAGAAGCGTCCGAAGACAAGCAGGTAGATCACCTGCCTCATCAACATCTCGTCCGTGTTGATGATCTGGCGCACCTGCTGCTGCACGGACTGGTCGGAGGTCGGGAACTCGAGCGAGAAAGACAGGATCGGGTTATTCAGCGGTCCTGTCAGATGCAGGCTGGTCGTGACCGGAATGCTCGAGCGCGCGAGTCCTAACTTATCCATATCTTCGCCGAAGAGGTCCTTCAGACTGGCTGTGACTCTGTAGTTCGCCGTCACGTTGAGCTGGGGGTTGGCGGCATCGCCCGAGAAAGCGATGGTCGAACCGGCGCCCACGGTGAACTCCTTGCGGATGACGTTCGCCACGGTATAAGAGAGCGTACCCTTGTCTATGTCGTACGTCCCGAGGAGGGAGACCTCGCCCGAGCCGGTGTCGTAGGCGAGTTGCAGCGCACCGTTTCCGCGCGCCTGAATGACATCGCCGTTGCGCTCACCGAGGACGAGCTGGAAGAGGAGGTAGGGGTTGACCTCTAAATTGAGCTTGAGCAGACACCGCCCTGCGCGCATGTACATCGACGAATCCACGCCCGCCACACGTTTGATGTCTATGTTGTCCAGATCGGTCTCCATCTCTATCGTGCGGGCAGTATCCGGGTGCTCGACGAAATGGACGAACGAGGATTCGTACGCCGAGGACACATTATCGAGACTGAGCCGGAACTTGGAGTTTCTGGATGTCCGTGCGTCGGCAGCCACGATAATATCGTCCTGGCTACCCGTGACATCCACGTGTCCGGTCGCATAGACCGTACCTTGCATCATCTCGCCCTTCGTGTTCTTGTTGAAGACCAGTGCGTCGTGGGCATCGACATGCAGATCCAGTCCGAAATCCCGGAACTGGTCATGATAGACACCGCCGTTCACCTCCACTCTGTTTCCCTGCGCATCGGTCAGCCGCACGTTCGGGAAGAGGATAGCCGTCGTGTCCATGACGATGGTATCCGAAGCGATGGTATAACGCACGCCGGTCCATGGAAGCGTGAGCGATGCGTTCTCCGCCGCGCAACGCAGCAGCACATAAGTCATTCCTTTCCGCCCGCCGACTACAATACGCCCCGTGCCGTATCCGTCCAGATCCTTCAGGACGGTCGCCGTCCAGTGGTTGACGAACTCCAAGGGCACCGAATCGGCATGCATGTCCAGTTCCCAGGTACCGGACTTGTCAAAGAGCGCCTTGCCGTTCAAATCCACCAACTTGCGCTCAGGGCGATAGACATCGGCGTGGAAAGCCAGGGAGTCCCTGATATGCAGATCGACGTCCGCATCGCCGAAATAGCAGTTGTTGAGCCCCATCGAATCGATGTGTATCTGCGTATCCACTTTCGGCGCGGAGAAGAGCGAGGATATATTCGCCCGTCCGGTGAGCAGACCGTTGAACATGATGGTCTGCACCGGCAGGAGGAAGGGCACTATATAGCCCGCCTGCAGTTTGAGCAGGTCCACCTCGATCGTATCTTGCGCCCTGCGGGACGCCATTCCGTTGGCGCGTATATGCTGTCCGCCTCCCGAAAAAGCGAAATGGTCCACCTGCAGCGAGGTGTCCGCGGCGCAATAGACGATCCGGCTCTCGTCCAAGGTATAGAGGGAGTCCCGCAGCAGGAGCGTGCCCGGCTGGAAGTGCATCTCGACAAGCGGCTTTCGGTTGTACTGCGAGAAATGGGTAATGAACTTAATGTCTCCGCCATAGTCGCCGGCACGCTGTGCCGCCAGCAGCGCCTGCAGCCGCTCTTTATTGGTCAGGTCGTTGCTCAGCGCACGCTGCAGTTCGCGCGGCGTCAGTTTCTCCCACCCCTCCGGCAGCAGCTCCGACATATGCGCCTCCTGACGCATGGTCAGATGGGTCATCACCGTGTCACGGAACGCCAGCATGGAGACTACGGAGTGCATCTGCATCGCCTCCGCCGAGACCGAGAGCGCCAGCCCCGAGCCGTTGGCACCGGTGTGCCGCAGCGTATCGATGGTATTGAGGGTCACCGTCAGTTCGTGAACGGGTGTGTTCCCCGCCAGGACTCCCGGCGCGAAGAAACGCAGGTTCACCTGCGGCTCTTTGCCCTCCCGTTCCGGGGCAACCGATACATCCGCCGTCAGCGTGGGATGGTCTGAGATAGTGAGCGGCGCCGCGAAGAGACGTTGCACGTCCCGCAGCCGCTCGCCCTGAAGGCTCAGGAAGAACTCCACGGGGCGCCATTCCTGTTTAGGAGTCGCTACCGCCGTCGGCAGATAATGGTGTATCAGGGCTTGCGCCGCCGGCACTATATCCCTGTAGCGGAACTCGCCATCCACCTCTCCGTTCATATAATCCGCCGTCAGGGTAACGGCTTTGCTGCCATCGGCACCGGCAGAGGCGATGAGTTTCATCTGCCGCATCAGCAGGGAGTCCCGCGACGTAGCCAGATACAGCGAGTCGAGCACCGCATAACCGCTGATGTCATCGGGGTTGGTACCGCTCATGTCTATCGCCAGGGAGAAGCGGGTCCGTAGCCGGTCGCCCACCCACGGCAGTTCCAGAGGCGCCGAATCAAAATGCCGGCAGACGAGGTTGCAGTTCACCTCCGGGCTCGCGTCCCGTGTATCCACCACGCCGTCGAAGGAGACATCCAGATGCGGGTCGTGGATAGCAAAGGAGCCCATGTACCGCTGCGGGCTATAGTGCCCGTTGAGCGAGAGATCGGCATAGGTATAGTTGTTATAAGTCAGTTTGCGTGCATGCGCCTTCACATCTCCGTTCACCTTTCCCTCGTCTATCGCGCCGGCGGACGACACATCGACCGTCACCGTACCGAGTTTCTTGACCCCTAACATGCGTCCCAAGCGGAAGTTACGCGCTACCACCCGGGCGTCGTAGGTCATGTGATCGAAGAGCGAATCCGCCCGGAACGAGCCGTCCGTGGTGATCGCCCCGAGGGCTGTACGGAACGCCCCGTGGAGCGTCAAGTCACGCAGTTTACCGGAGGCGAGACCTCTGTAATGAATATCCCCGAGGCGGTGCAGCTGTTTGGGGAGCCGCACCGGCCGTCCCTGCAGTTGCGAGAGCAGATCCTGCAGTTCGGCGGCGTTCGTATGCACGTCCGTCAGGTTCGCCATGAGGTAGGGGTTGTTGATGTCCGGCAGACCGATGGCACACACGTTACCCTCCAGGAAAGTGCGTCCGTTATACTGCATCGTCAGGCCGTTGAACGCCAATGAGTCCAGCGTGCCGTCCAGTTCGCCACGCAGCGTAAAGGGCTTTTTCATGCTCCGCAGGTTAGGCAGGAAAAGGGCTATCTCCGAGGGTACCAGTTCGGCCTCGTTGAACCGCAAAGCGAAATGTATCTCCTCCGCCGGTCCGTTCGGCGCAAGTATGTTATCCGCCGGAAGCCTCACCTCCACGCCGCTCAGATCCAACCGTGACTGCGGCAACTGCGCCCGCAAGGCGGGAGCCGCGAGCATCGTGTCCGTCAGAATGACATGCGCCTGCAGGTTCTCCACGATAAATTCAGATGGCTGACGGCTGACGACTGACGGCCTGCTCACCCTCATCGCCATCTCCCGTATCTCGGCATCCACCGCCTCTTCGCTCAGCCCGTGCAGATCCATCGCCGAGTGGCTGAGATAAATACGGTAGTCCTCGTAGCGCAGGCGGATATTATCCAACTGCACGTCCCTGACCGATATCAGGCTCCTGAGCGGCTGTTTCTCTTTCTTCCCGCCCTTGAAGGCATCCACGAGGAATTGGTAGTTCCACGTACTATCCGGCAAGCGGTGTACATCCGCCACTACATCGCTGAGCCGTACATGGCTGAACCGGACCTCTCCGTCCCGGAGCGCGAGCGGACTGAAATGCGCGTAGAGCTCCCCGACGAACGCCAGGGTGTCGCCCCGCTGGTCCTCCAGATAGACATCCTTCACCGCCACCCGCGCCGGAAACCTGTACTCCACCGCACCTACGGTAGCGTGCGTACCTAAGGCGCGCGACAGTTCCGCCGTCACCAGCCTAACCGCCGCCGTCTCCACCTTGTCGCTCATCAGCGCAGCGATGACCATCCCGCTCACCAGCAGCAGGCTGACGACCAACACACCCAATATGTACAAAATCCGTTTCACGTATATACGCACGCACATTTTAGCCTGCAAAGGTACGAAAATTATTTCGTACAGCCAAATAAAACACATAAAAAATCATTTTTTTGCCCAAAAATTTGGTCAATTCAAAAAAAAGCAGTAATTTTGCAGTCCGTTTTGAGCCTCTGGCGATTGCATTAGGACCATAAAGGCGAAAGGCGAAGGGTTATAGGCGAAAGTTCATTAGCCATTAGCCACTCACCATTAGCCATTATAGTGCCGAATAGTAGTAAATGCTCCTAACGTTTTAGTAAATCCGTATTAAACAAGTTAGAAATGGATTTAATCAAAGTAGCCGAGCAAGCTTTTGCCGGCGAGAAAAAAGAATTCCCTGCATTCAAGGCAGGTGACCAGATTACGGTAGGTTACCGTATCAAAGAGGGTAACAAAGAGCGTGTTCAGGAGTTCCGCGGTGATGTCATCTGCATCCACGGTAGCGGCGACAAGAAGCGCTTCACGGTTCGCAAGATGAGCGGCAACGTTGGTGTAGAGCGTATCTTCCCGATGGACAGCCCCTTCATTGAGAGCATTACTGTGAACAAGTACGGTAAAGTACGTCGTTCTAAACTGTATTACCTCCGCGAGCGTACGGGTAAGAAAGCCCGCATCCAGGAGCGCCGCGTAAAGTAATCAAAAGGGGACCTTCGGGCTCCCTTTTTTAATGTACAATTTTGAATTGTGAATTGTGAATTTTGAATTGTGCTCTCCATATAAGCCTACGGGCGACCAGCCGCAAGCGATCGAGTCGCTGGTGGCGGGTCTGAATGCCGGCGCTCCCGCGCAGGTACTGCTCGGCGTCACGGGTTCCGGCAAGACCTTCACCATCGCCAACGTGATCAAGGAGGTCAACCGCCCCACCCTCATCATGAGCCACAACAAGACGCTTGCGGCGCAGCTGTACTCGGAGATGAAGGCGTTCTTCCCGCACAACGCGGTGGAGTATTTCGTATCCTATTACGACTACTACCAGCCCGAGGCGTATATCCCTTCCACCGACCTCTATATTGAGAAAGACCTGTCCATCAACGAGGAGATCGACCGTCTCCGTCTCTCGGCAGTGGCGGCGCTGCTGTCCGGGCGCAAGGATGTCATCATCGTCTCGTCCGTGAGCTGCATCTACGGTCTGGGCAGTCCGCAGGACTTCACGCAGAACGTGATTGAGCTGCACCGCGGCGACAAGGTGCAGATGGACACGCTGCTCAAGCAACTCGTCTCCGCGCAATACACGCGTAATGATATAGAACTGGCGCGCGGGCGCTTCCGCGTGAAGGGCGACACGATTGACATCGCCCTCGCCTACGCCGACTATATCGTGCGCATCGAGTTCTTCGGCAACGAGATAGACGCCATCCTCACCATCGACCCCATCAGCGGGCAGGTGCTGGAGGAGTTCGAGCACTACAACCTCTCGCCCGCCACCATCTTCCTGACCTCCGCCGAGCGAATAGCCGCAGCGAAGGAACAGATACAGGCCGACCTCGCCAAGCAGATCGAGTACTTCACCTCCATCGGCGAGGAGCTCTACGCCAAGCGTATCGAGGAGCGCGTGAAGTACGACCTGGAGATGCTGGACGAGCTTGGCTACTGCTCCGGCGTGGAGAACTACAGCCGCTATTTCGACGGCCGCGAGGAAGGCACGCCACCTTACTGCCTGCTGGATTATTTCCCGAAAGACATGCTGCTCGTCATCGACGAGAGCCACGTGACCGTACCGCAGATACGGGGCATGTACGGCGGCGACAAAGCCCGCAAGGACAACCTCGTTACCTACGGTTTCCGTCTGCCTGCCGCCCGCGACAACCGGCCGCTCAAGTTCGACGAGTTCGAAGCCAAGACCGGGCAGACCATCTACGTCTCCGCCACGCCGGACGAGTACGAGCTGAACCGCTCGGAGGGCATCGTCATCGACCAGCTCATCCGTCCGACAGGTCTGCTGGATCCCGAGATTGAGGTCCGCCCGACGGAGAACCAGGTGGATGACCTGATGGACGAGATCAAGTTCCGCATCCACCGCAACGAGCGGTGCCTCGTCACCACCCTGACCAAACGGATGGCGGAGGAGCTGGACGAATACCTGCGGCGGTACGGCATCAAGTCCGCCTATATCCACTCGGACATCGACACCATCGAGCGCGTGAAGATCATGGAGGACCTGCGGCGGGGCGAGTACGACGTGCTGGTCGGCGTAAATTTATTGCGCGAAGGGCTCGACCTGCCGGAGGTCTCCCTTGTAGCCATCCTCGATGCCGACAAGACGGGTTTCCTGCGCGACCAGCGGAGCCTTACCCAGACCGTCGGACGCGCCGCGCGACACATACACGGCAAGGCGGTGCTCTACGGCGACAAGATCACGCCCGCCATGCAGGCTACCATCAACGAGACCAACCGCCGCCGCGCCATCCAGATGCGCTACAACGCCGAGCACGGTATCACGCCTACGCCGGTCAGGAAAGAGATCAACACCTCCGCCCTCGCCGGGCTGTACAAAGACCCCGAGGAGGAGAAACGCAGACTCACCGAGTCCATCAAGGCGGGCTGGAAGAACGCCGAGTGGCAGAAGATGGATGCCCGGAAACTGGAGAAAGCCATCGACGACAAACGCAAAGCGATGCTCGCCGCCGCCAAGGCAACGGACTTCGAGACAGCCGCCTTCCTGCGCGACGAAATGCTCGAGATGCAGAACCGGTTACAGGCGCTGCAGGGCTAAAATGCATAAAAATAGCACTCTTTCGGCATTTTTTTGCCCAAATATTTGCGTATTTCAAAAAAAAGCAGTAATTTTGCACGCTTTTTCGCATGAAAAGCAAGAAAGAATATTCATTATTCATTATTAACTATTAATTAACTAATTGATTTATGGTAAATCATTATGAAGCTGCCTTCGTTTTGACTCCCGTTTTGTCTGAGCCGCAGACAAAGGAGGCAGTAGAGAAATTCGAGAATCTTCTCACGCAGAATGGCGGTACCATCCTGAACCGTGAGGAGTGGGGCTTGAAGCAACTCGCTTACCCTATCCAAGGTAAAAATTCGGGCTTCTATTTCATCCTTCAGTTTGATGCAGAGCCCGCTGTAATCGCTACCCTCGAGACCGAGTTCCGTCGTGACGAGCGTGTAATCCGCTTCCTGACAACGCGTCTTGACAAGTACGCATTCGAGTACGCTGAGAAGCGTCGTAACAACTTTAAAAAGGAGGCTTAATCATGGCACAGAATGACGAAATCCGCTATCTGACTCCGCAAGGCTCGGAGCAGAAGAAGAAAAAGTACTGCCGTTTCAAGAAATCCGGCATCAAGTACATCGATTACAAAGATCCTGAGTTCCTCAAGAAGTTCCTCAACGAGCAAGGCAAGATCCTGCCGCGCCGTATCACCGGTACTTCGCTGAAGTTCCAGCGTAAAGTGGCTCAGGCGGTTAAGAAAGCTCGCCATCTGGCTCTGCTGCCTTACGTAACCGACATGATGAAATAAGTTTTTAACCCACTAACAAGAAAGGAAAGAACATGGAAGTAATTCTTATTCAAGACCTGGCTAATCTGGGTTTCAAGAACGACATCGTAAAAGTACGTGACGGCTACGGACGTAACTACCTCCTGCCGCAGAAGATAGCTATCATCGCCAACGAGAGCAACCGCAAGCAGCTGGCAGAGAACCTCAAACAACAGGCTCACAAGGCAGCCAAGATCCTGGCAGACGCTCAGGCTCTCGAGGCTAAGCTGGCAGAGACCGTAATCGAGGTAAAGGTAAAAGCCAACGAGGACGGCAAGATCTTCGGTACCGTTACCACCCAGAACATCTCTGACGCCCTCAAGGCACAGGAGATCCTGATCGACAAGAAAGTGATCACCATCGCTGAGCCGATCAAGCAGGTAGGTGAGTACACCGCACTGGCTCGTCTCCATCGTGAGGTAAAAGCCGACATCAAGCTGAACGTAGTAGCTGAGTAAACTAGAGTATTAACCAAAAGATTTATGAAGGTTCGTGCAAGTCGAGCGTAAGCTCGCTTACGCAGCTCGACGAAGCCGAAGCTCCAGAATTTAAATTTTAATTTAAATTATGAAAAAAGGAATTCATCCTGATAACTACCGCGTAGTAGTTTTCAAAGATATGTCTGACGGTACTCAGTTCTTCAGCCGCTCTACGGCTAACACGAAGGACACGATCGAAATCGACGGCGTACAGTATCCGCTGATCAAGCTGGAGATCTCGAACACGAGTCACCCGTTCTATACCGGCAAATCGAAGCTGGTGGACACCGCCGGTCGTGTGGACAAGTTCATGTCCCGTTACGGCAATCGCAACCGCAAGTAATTGCGGCTATAATAAGGGCGGGCGATTGTGCTCGCCCTTATTGTTTTTTTTATTTAAAAAATCCACTAGGATCCTAGGGCTCTAGTATCCTAGGAACCCTAGCCCCATAACACAACACGCTATGAACGACACCTCTCTCTGGCGCGCACTCGGCCGCAACACCCTCATCTCCATCCTCCTCTTCGGAGCATTATTGGGTTTTTTATGGTTGATAGAATGGAGCGTTAACGCCTTTCAACTTTCAACTTTCAACTTTCAACTTCTCAAGTGGCACGATCCCGCCTGGCTCGTCGGTATTCCGGCGTCCGTCATCGGCGTAGCCTATATACTGACCGTCCGCGATCCGAACAACTACACCGGTTTCTACGCCGGCATCATCATGAGTGCCTTGCTCGGTGTGCAGTTCATTCTGCAGGGCGCGTACGACAGCGCCTTCCTCTATTTCTTCGTCTTCATCCCCTTCCAATTGATGTCGATATACAAATGGAGCCGGAAGAAAGAAGACGGCGGGGCAAGTTTCGAACCTAAGTTCCTCGACACGCCGCGACTGATCCTGTCTGTCGCATTGCTCTTCTTCATCACCGCCGGCGACTACGTACTTTCTACTTTCGCCTTGCGCCACGATGCACTCTCCGATGCGATTGTTGTCAAACTGCTCAACGGCCTCCTCATCTCGTCTTCCTTCCTCGCCAACTACTGGCTCATTTACCGCAAGACCGATTCCTGGATCTACTGGTTCATCTACAGCATAGCCGGTATCGGACTGTTCATCATACTGGGCAATGCTTTCTCCATCGTTCTTTTCACGTTCTTCCTGGTCATCAACGGTGCGGCAGGTATAGCTTGGATCAAAGCCACCAAACCCGAGAACTACGGCTGGCTCAAGAAAATCGCAATCCGCAAATAAAAGATATTCATTAATCATTATTCATTAATCATTATTCATTGATGTTTAAAAGAAAAGCAGATACCGTATTAAAAGTCACGGAGCCGGTTCAGCTCATGGACTTCCTCATCGCCAAGATGGGTGGCATGGCGCGTTCGTCGGTCAAGCAGCTGCTCGGTCAGCGCCGCGTCAAGGTAGGCGCGGGTATCCAGACCCGGCATGACTACGAACTCAAACCCGGCGATGTAGTGACCGTCTCGTCCGGACGGGGCAACAGCCAGCTCACCCACCCCAAGCTCAAGATCGTCTATGAGGACGACGACCTGATCGTCGTCAACAAACAGCCGGGACTCCTGACCGTAGCCACCACGCCGGGGAGCAAAGAGACAACCGTCATGTCCATCTTGCGCGCGTACGTTAAGAAACAGAACGCGCGCGCGAACATCTACGTCGTGCACCGCCTCGACCGGGAGACCAGCGGTCTGCTCGTCTTTGCCCGTTCCGAGGAGTTACAACATTACATGCGGACCTACTGGCGCGATTTAGTCACCGAGCGTACCTATATAGCCCTTGCGGAAGGCGTGCTCGAACCCCGTGAGGGCAAGATCACCACCTGGCTCACGGAGGACAAACGCAACGCCGTGGTCTATTCCTCCCCCGTCGATGACGGCGGCGACATCGCCATCACGAACTATAAGGTTCTGAAAACTTCCAACTATGGAACTTCTCTCAACTCTCAACTCTCAACTCTCAATTATCAACTAGTTGAGCTCCACCTCGAGACCGGTCGCACCAACCAGATACGCGTGCATCTGGCGTCCAAGGGCTGCCCGGTAGTGGGCGACCGCAAGTATGGTCACGGCAACGAGTCGTCCCCCATCGACCGGCTCTGCCTCCACGCCAAGGTGCTGGCGTTCATCCACCCCGTGACGGAGAAAACAGTACGTTTCGAGTCCCCCGTTCCCAAAGAGTTCAACCGCGTATTACAATAGAAAGACGGACCCCGGTCCGTTTTTTTTTGCACATTTTCTTGCATATATGCAAAATTTTTTGTAACTTTGCACCCGCTTTTGTAAGCATAGATAGAAGATACAATGTTACGGAAACAGTTACGGGAGCTTTGGCTGGACTATCAGTCCGAAGTGGTTTTCTCACTCGTAAGCGTGTGTGTGGTCGTTCTTAGCACGTGGTGGGGGCGGTTCATCCCCGATGAGGTGTACGACAATATTCTCACCCCTATATTCAACACATGTACTGTAGCAGTCTCTTTCGGCGGTGCGTGGATGCTTTTCCGCCGTTCGGAGGGGATCAAGGCGCGCCGTTTGTTCGCCGTGGCGTTGCTGGTCTGGGGGACATGCGATCTCATCTATCTGGTGGGTTGGGCGGTTGCGCCGCACCAAGTGATGGATATGGCGGCGTATGAGCTCACTACCTACGAACTCGTCCTCGGCAATATCCTCGGATGGGTCCTGCTCTTGTATCCTACCGAGGCACTGCGACCGGGTTGGATGAACTGGAAAAGAGCGCTCCTGCAGTTGCTGCCGCTCGCGGCACTCATGGCATTCGACTATATCATGCCGTTCAATCTATGGCCCGTGATCGCGCTCTATCCGTACATGCTACTGGTGATGCTGTTCAGGCATATACATGTCTATCGCAAGTGGTGTGAGGATAACTTCTCCTCTCTGGATGACATAGATGTCCGCTGGATCATCCGGTACTGCACTATGCTCTTTATCGTGGGGATCAATTATGTATGGATGTGCTCCACCCATTATCACGCCCGCGGATTTACGCAGCAGTGGTTTGTGGTGATGATGTTCATCTATGCCACCGAGCAGATCCTCTTCCGCAAAGACCCGTGGCGGGAAGTACGAAGGGACGATGTACGGACTCCCCTCTCCAACAGCAGGTCAGACCTGGATCTTGCGGACAATATCCGCATCTTCGAGCAATGGATGGCAACGGAGAAGCCTTACCTCAATCCGGATTTCCAGCTCGCGGACGTCCGCGTCGTAATGCCCAAGAACCGCACTACTATCTCCCAGTTCATCAATTCGACGTACGGCTGTTCGTTCTTCCAGCTCGTCAACCGGTACCGTATCGAGGAGGCGCAACGGCTCATGGCGGCGCACCCGGATATGAAGATGACGGACGTAGCCTCCGCCTGCGGATTCTCCTCGTCTGCCGTCTTCTCCCGCACCTTCACCCGCCAGACGGGCGTCTCTCCCCGCGAGTGGAACACCTCCAAGAAGTGATTTTGCACAATGATTCATTTATTAGACAACTATACGTTCTCTCCGTCTCTGTGCTATGACGCGCATAGGCTGGTATATACCTATTCGGAGAAAGAAGAACCGATCCGGATTGAAGGCTTTCTGGGCGCCGCGTTGTTATGCGTGCGCTTGATCAATTCCGAAGAGGGCGAGCGGCGCGAGATACCGCTCGATATCGAGCGTAAGCAGGAATTTCTCTTCTCACGCTATGAGCAGGAAGTGATAGCCGACGGGTGGGGCTATCTGGAGGCGGAGCTACGCCAACTCAACGATGCCTATATCCAACTCACGGTCAGTCAGGTTCCCATCGTGGATTTATGCGCGAATATCCGCCAATTCAGTATAGCTATGTCCTTGCTCGCCGCTTACATGCAGCGGCTGGTGACCGAAGAGTTCGGAGAGCATATATGGGAGAAGGAAACATGGCACATGCCCTTCGCGCACTGGCTCTTCGATGCCGGATATACCGAGACCCTTCGGCAACGGTTTTTGCATATCGACTGGACCGATCCCGTAGCGGTCAATGCACTCGTCGAGATGCCCGAACGATCCGAAGAACCCTCCTTCCTCTTTGAGGGCGAGGAGGCGGAAGATATCATCCGCCGCTACTGGGAATGGTTGTCGGATACCGCACAGAAAGAGGCCGCTCTCTTTCCCGATAAAAACGTGATGATGGCACAATTCAAGGAGAATATCCTTGCGAACGAGACCACTTACGACGACCTCAAGCCTCAGATGAAGGACTTCACGCCGGACCAACTCAACCTCTTCCGCAAATGGATGAACCAATGGAAGGATTTCCTGCAAACACAAATCGAACCGCCTGTCTCTACCCGAAAGAAAGACATCCGGCAGGAGTTCTTTCTCGATAATATACTCCCCGTCCCGCCCGAGCATAATTATGTGGAAGTGAAGAAATACATCCTCGAACGATGCGGATATGACAAAGAATTCAAAAAATATTTCGAAGCACATAAAAGGACAGATTTCTGCCACCAATTAACACTCCTATTTGGTTGGTTTATAGATCCTAACGCCCTCGGCAAACGAATGAATAGTAAAGCGAAAAAGTGACGTCACGTGACGTCCTTTTTTTTATGCGTCCTTTCAAAAGGACGTTTTTTGTCGTAACTTTGCACTCGATTTTAAAAATATTCATTATTTATTAATCATTAATCATTATTCATTATTCATTATTCATTATTCATTAATCATTATTCATTAATCATTAATCATTAAATTAACTATGATTGAAAATCTTAACACTATTCCCGAGGAGCAGGCAAACCTCCACATCGTGGAAAACATGGATGTAAACAACCTGCCTGAACTAATGAAATCCGTCCTCTCGCTCGCTCACACGCCTGCCGAGAAGGACATGTTATTAATGTCCGCACTTACCGCGTGCTCGGGCGTGCTCCCGAACCTTTATTTCAAGTACGGTATCGGTGCCAAACGCTATTACCCGAACCTCCAACTCTTCATCGTCGGTTCGGCGGCTTGCGGAAAAGGTATTGCGAACCTTGCTCTCGAGCTCGTCAAACCCATTCACGAGGCGAATCCTCTCATCATCCCGGGCGATGCTACGTATCCGGCTTTCTACCGGACCCTTGCCAAACAGCACGGCCGCGGCTATATCCACGAGTCCGAAGGTTCGGTCATCACCGACATCTGGCGTTCCTCTACCGCGAACTACAACACCGCCCTTCGTAAAGCGGCTGAGCACGAGACTATCTCCCGTGCCCGCTGCAAAGAAGCGTCCGTCATCGAGAACCCCCAACTCTCCATGGTCCTCACCGGTACCTTCAGCCAGTACAAGGCGCTCGTGCCCTCTATCGAAAACGGTTACTTCTCGCGCTTGCTCACCCTCATCGTCGATGAACACCAAGCCTTTAACAGCCAGTATGTACAACCCTCGGAAAGTTCCGATGAAACCGTGAAAACTTGTGCTGAACAGCTCTATCATCTCTATGAGAAACTGCTCTTCTCCAAACCCCGCGAGTTCCGCCTCACGCCTGACCAGCGTACCCGTCTCGGCCACCATCTCGAGACCGCCTATCCGACCCTCATCCGAATGCTCGGCGAAGACTTCCACTCCGTCGTCCTCCGCATGGCGGTCCATATCGAACGCATCGCCCTCATCCTCTCCGCCCTCCGGTCCTGCTCTCCGCGGTATTCCGCGGAGCAAGAACCTTTTTCCATTGGTCCGGAATCGCATTCCGGTCTTGTGTGCTCGGATGTGGACTACGCTACCGCCGAACTCATCGGTAACAAACTCATCCTCCATATGGCGCAGGCGTATCAGTTGGTGAAAGGAACAGAGAAAGTAGAGGCTCCGAAAGTCAAACCCCTCGACCAGAAAGCCATCCTCCTCTCCCTCCTTCCCGATGAGTTTGAATCCAAAACCCTCGTCGCCGAAGCGCAGTCTCAAGGAATCTCTCCTCGAACTTCCGCGCGTTGGAACGAAGAATGGATGGTACAAGGATTAGTACAAAAGATTCGGTATGGCGTGTATAAAAAAATCGCATGACAAACTTGGCAAAGTTGGCAAAGTCAACGCTAAGTTTGTCAAGTTTGCCAACTTTGCCATGCAAATTTTTACAACGTCCATTGTCCGGCATATCATGCCGGCTCATGGGAGGCTTCGACAGCCAACATGCTTCCAACCGTTAGAGATAAGTTAATCATTCGTTAAATATTGGTTAGTCATTGTCCTACCCTTTCCCTAATCATTACCTGGGCAACACGTAGGCAATAACCACCTACGGATTAACAATTTAACGTTTCTTTGCAAAAGAAACCATTTTAACTATTTAACTGTTTAACGTTTTTTGTAAAAAAACTAATTATTATGGCAAGATTTGAAACAAGTGTCGGCATCGATGATTTAGTCGGCAAGTTTGATAAACATTCACGAATAACCATGCGTCGAAAGGCATGGAAGTATCCGGACGGAACGATTTTCGGTTATGGTCCGAAAGAGATGTACGGACTGGAGAAGCGGGATTACAAACGGAACCCGCGAACGCCTGCCGAACAGGCTCAGTATGAACGCTGGAAAGCCGTTTGCCAAGAGGCATCGCGTATCGCGAAAGATCCGAACCATCCGCGGTACCGGGAGATGGTGGAACGTCATGCCTCCCAACTCCGCGGCAACCCCGATCCCGTCCTTGGCAAGAAACGTATTTGTCAGTTCGGCAATTTCGTCCGCGCAGTACTGATCCACGAATAACATAAAAAATCGTCCTTAAACGCATCCTCGGGTGCGTTTTTTTATGTATGTGGAAAAATTGCCACCGTCACGTGGAAAAATCGGCGGGCTCGATGTAGAAAAATCGGCGGACTTTACACATAACGGACAAAAAACTTTGCAATTCGTAAATTTCTGCACCAAAAACTTTGCACTTCGTAAATTTTTGCGTGTGCCTATTGCGTGTGTAAAATATTTTGTTTACCTTTGTGCCCGATAATGAATTTTGTAAAGTAAAGTTAGCAAAAACAACAAAACCATTTTGATGTACAAAGGGACAATGTACAATGTACCAAGCAAAAATCGACAAAATAATATTAATCAAAACAAACCAACAATATTAACTAAAACAATTCAATCATGAGAAAGTTAAAACTCTTTACCCTATTTGCGGCGATGGTGTTCGCCACAAGTATGTGGGGACAGGCCGGAGAGACGGAAGGTCCATGGACATGGATGGGCATGCGATCCGGCTGCTGTGACCGAACGGCGAACTATTCCATCGCGTTCGACGGTTTGAACAATTCCCACTGGGGAAACATCAGTTTCTGGAACGATGGGGATGGTATCGGTTATACCGTCAAAGGCAGCAGTGCTAACCAGCAGAAGAATGGTGTATTCTCCACCTATTACATCGACCAAAACGTTGAGTCGTACTCCAAAAAAGTGCTGACGTGGAAATTCAAAGTAGGCTCCAAAGATACGAAGCACTATTCCAACACGGCGCTGTATGCGCTTCAAGGCACCTGGCAGCAGATCAATGCCCTGACAGTGGATTTCACGGAGGAGTATAATAACCAAGCCGGTTCGAGTTACCTGATTGGTCGATATAGGAATACAAGCTATAACAAGGCTTATACCGGCGAGATCACCAAGACCTTTGAATTCAACAACAACCAGGGCTCCAGTGCAACCACCAAGTCGTGGTGCCTGCTGTTGACGCATGTGATTAGTAGCGCTGATGGAATGTCGGACATTCATGAGTGGGGCGCTTTCCAGAGCGTGAGTGCGACATGGGTAACGTATTACTACAAGTATGTGACCTTCAACGGCAACCAAGCTACGAGCGGTTCGATGGGCAATCAAACTATTGAGAACAGCGGCAAGCTGAATGCTAACGCGTTCAGCCGCACGGGTTATACCTTCGACGGCTGGGCCACATCCTCCACCGGTTCCAAAGCCTATGACAACCAAGGGGATATATCCGCCACATCGGGTAGCAAGGGTAATGTGACGCTGTTTGCCCGCTGGAATGCAAACAAATATACGGTTAGTTTTAACCAGCAGAACGGTGCCGGCGGATCAAACAACGTTTCGGCTACTTACGGTTCGGCAATGCCTTCGGCTACGATGCCGACCCGCACGGGTTATACCTTCCAAGGCTACTACGACGCCCAAACAGGCGGTAACCAGTATTACAAAGCGGACGGTAGTAGTGCTAAGAACTGGGACAAGACCGCAGCGGCTACGCTCTACGCGCGCTGGAATCTTATTACCTATACTATCACGTACGACTACGCGAAGGGTGAGGGAAACAACCCGGCTACCTATACCGTTGAGACGCCTACCTTCCAACTGGCAGCTCCTCAACGCCCGGGCTATACGTTCCTCGGTTGGACCGGTTCGAACGGCAACACGCCGCAGACTACTGTTCAGATAACCAAGGGCTCGACGGGCGATCGCAACTATACGGCTAATTGGGCAATCAACCCGAGTACGAATGTCGTTTATCTGGACAGCCTTGATAATACGGCAGCTCAAGAGACCGTTGCTTTCAACCGTCCGGAGGCGCCGGAGGTAGCAGGCTTCACATTCGTCCGCTGGGAAGTAGTGGAAGGCCCGCTGAGCGAGGGTATCACACTCCAGGCGATCTACACGGAGGACGAACCTTCGGGTGCGCCCAAGAAACAGGTAGGCAAGTTCACGCTTATCCGCAGGGGCGATAAGAACGAGTATATTCTTCAAACTGCTAAATGATATATACTATGATAAAGAGATTTTATATCCTACTTCTTGCTATAGTAGCAAGCGTAGGGATGAGTTGGGCAACTGAGAACTCCATTGTCATCAATGGCACACCTCAGGTGGGCGACAACTCGATTTCGCTGACGTATTACTTCGATCCGGCTAATGTACCCGGCATCGACAATTATGCTCCGACCCTGAAAGTGAAATGCGTTACGGACAACAATTGGGACGAAATGTGGTTGAATTTACATGAGATATCATCCGGCACTGAAAATATCACACTGGAAACTTTGGGATCATTCCAAGCCGGAAAGGAATATGCTGTCTGCTATGCTTACTTTAACGGAAGTTGGGTAGATGAAGTATTCCAATCCTTCTCTTTCCCTGATGCTCCGGCTCCCACTCCGGCAGCCACCGATCTTGCGTCAATAACTGGCAATTATACGGCGCAGGATGGAGAAATCCTCACAGGTACACTTGGAGTCAACGTACAGATTTCCATTGCCCCGGGTGCTACGGTGACACTCAGTAATGTAAACATCAATGGTGATAACACCTGGACAGGAGGCGACTATGCCGGTATCACCTGCCCGGGTGATGCAACGATTATTCTTGCCGACGGAACGGTAAACAAGATAAGAGGCTTTTTGAACGGCAATGCCGCTCTTCATATCAAGCCGGGCTATACCTTGACAATTGAAGGAAACGGAACGCTTTACGCGAGCACCAATGGTGGCGCTTCGGCTATCGGTTGCGGTTATAGTGCCCAGGGCGGTAGCCGTGATGGCGGTAATATCGTTATTAATGGCGGTACCATTTATGCTACCGGTGGTAACTTAGGTTCCGGTATCGGTGGCGGCGGCCGTGCTAAAATAGGAAATATTACTATCAATGGTGGTATTATCTTCGCGACCGGCGGTGGAACCGGTGCAGGTATCGGAGGCGGACAATCCAAAAACAGTGGTTGGAAGTCCGAATGTGGAAATATAACCATTAGCAGTTCTGTTAAATACCTGAAAGCTACGAAAGGAAGTGGTGCTGAGCATAGTATAGGAAAGGGCTCAAGTTCCTATTCCGTTTGCGGAACGTTGAGTGTGGGTGGCAACACTACGGGGCTAATCAGTACATCTCCGTATATCTATTGTCCGCCTGCAGATGCAGTGGAGGTACTGATTGATGCAATCGGAACCTTGGCTTATACACCGGAATGCAAGGCCAAGATTGATGCCGCCCGTGCAGCCTACGACGCACTGGAGATTCAGGAGATGAAGGACGCGGTAGAAAATTACGCTACGCTGACCGCGGCGGAAGAGGCATACGCTTCAGCCACCGATGAAATCGCCCTCATCAATGCTATTCCTAATCCGGTTGAGTATACCGATGCTTGCAAAGAGGCTATTGATGCCGCACGTGCAGCATACGACGCCATGACCGAGGCCGGCAAGGCGCTGGTTACCAATTATGCGACTCTGACCGCTGCAGAATCGAAATATGCAGTGGATAAAACCAAGGCACTGATTAACGACCTGCCGGATACACCGCTGGCGGATGATGATAAGAAAATATCTGTATATAATAAGGCAAAAGATGCGCGTGAGGCATACGATGCTCTGAGTGCAGAAGATAAAGCTGCTGTACCGGCAGAGATGCTGGCTAAACTCGAGGCCGTTGAAGCAGTCTTCGCTGCTATCGGTGGTGCTTCTCCTCTTGCCGATGCACAGGCAGCAGTGGATCTCATCAATGCTATCCCGAGTCCGGTGGCATACGATGCGGCATCGAAAAACGCTATAGACGCAGCACGTGCAGCGGTGGATGCCCTTGGCGCAAACGCCAGTCTTATTGACGATGCCGACCTGCAGAAACTGACCGATGCCGAAGCCGCTTACGCTACCGCAAAGACGGAGGCTGTCAATGCCGTGAAGACCGCCATCGACGCCCTGCCGGCTACGCCGCTGCAAGACGCAGACAAGAAACTCTCTGAATATAATAAGGTGTTAGCCGCGCGTGCAGCGTACGACGCGCTCTTGAACGCTGATGACAAGGATCTGGTGACCAATCTGGCTAAACTCGAGGCCGCAGAAGCAGCCTTCGCTCCTTACACCGGTGGTGGCGCTGTAGCAGGCGCAGTGAACGGTAAGTTCTCGATTAGTAACGGCAACCAGATTGCCTTCTCGAAGGGTAACTTGCAGTACCAAGCATCAACCGGCACTTGGCGGTTTGCCGCTAACCAATACGATGCAATAGGTGACGATAACTCCAATATCTCTCCCACGTACACCGGTTGGATTGACCTCTTCGGTTGGGGTACGGGTAGCAACCCGACTATTACAAGCACAAATAACGATGATTACACCATATTTGTTGATTGGGGCGATAATGCCATCAGCAACGGCGGCAATGAAGCTAATTTGTGGCGTACGCTGACTAATAACGAATGGAAATATCTGTTCCAGACACGTACCGACGCCGCCAGCAAGTATGGTATTGCAACGGTTGCCGATGTACATGGTCTTATCATCTTGCCTGATGATTATGCAGGAACAGCTATCAGTACGGGTTCCGGTTCATGGGACAAGAATACCATCAGTGCTGAAGATTGGGCCGCCTATGAAGCGAAAGGCGCAGTCTTTTTGCCTACTACAGGCTACCGCTACGGTACGACTGTGAACGGTGTTGACGCGCGCGCTAACTACTGGTCGTCTACGTTTTACATGGATGGTAATGCGTACGACCTCGGCATCGAAGCGGGCTATGTTTATACGCAAGACCAGTACCCTTGCGGCCGCGGTTTCCCTGTCCGTTTGGTAACAGAAAATGCAGGAAGTCCTGCTCCGCTGGATTCCGCACAGGCAGTGAAAGACCTGATTGACGCTATCCCGCAACCGGTAGTCTATACGCCGGAGTGCAAAGAGGCTATCAAGGCAGCCCGTGAGGCACTGGATGCCCTCAGCGACGAGGCGAAAGCACTCTTTGCTACAGCGGACACCGCTGCGCTCCCTGCCGCTGAAGCAACCTATGCCGGTATGTTGGCAGAGAAAGTGGCACCGGTCATCGCTGCTATCAACGCTATCCCGAGTCCGATTGAGGACAACCTCAAGCTCTCTGCTTATGATAAGGTGAAAGCCGCCCGTGAGGCATACGACGCCCTCGCGACCGACGAGGAGAAAGCCGCTGTCACCAACTATGACAAACTCACTGCCGCTGAAGAAGCCTTCGCCGGTATCAGCGGAGGTGGAAGCGCTCCTGCCGGAGCATTGAACGGTAAGTTCACGATCAACGCAGACGGCGACCAAATCGCATTCTCGAAAGGTAACCTGCAGGCTACGACTACCGACCTCGGTGCTAACTGGACTTGGAGCTTCGCTGCTCACCAGTGGGATAACATTGGCATTGAGGTAGCGAATAACAAAATCACCGGCGACGGAATCGTTTCTGAGAATGGTACGGTGGACCTCTTCGGTTGGAGTACGCCCGTTACCTATTATGGTATCAATAATAGCGTGGATGTAAATGATTATCTTGGTGAGTTTAAGGACTGGGGTACACTCATGGGCACAGAATGGCGCACGCTTACGAAAGACGAATGGTCTTATCTGCTTCAGCACTCTTCCAATGGTAAGGCAACCGTAAACGACAAGAACGGTTATATCTTCCTTCCGGATAATTGGAGCGGCCCGG
>CAMOGT010000011.1 GCA_946614295.1 uncultured Bacteroidales bacterium | reverse complement strand
TCCTCGCCCGGACGAACGAAGAACTGCATCTCCATCTGCTCGAACTCACGCATACGGAAGACGAACTGACGGGCTACAATCTCGTTGCGGAAGGCTTTACCGATCTGCGCAATACCGAAGGGGATTTTCATACGGCCGGTCTTCTGTACGTTGAGGAAGTTGACGAAGATACCCTGTGCGGTTTCCGGACGGAGGTAAATCTTCATCGCACCATCGGCGGTAGAGCCCATCTCGGTCTGGAACATGAGGTTGAACTGACGCACGTCAGTCCAGTTGCGGGTGCCGGAAATCGGGCAGACAATCTCTTCGTCGAGGATAATCTGTTTGAGTTCGGCAAGGTCGTTGTCGTTCATCGCCTTGGCATAACGTGCGTGCAATGCTTCGCGTTTGGCGATGTGTTCTTTCACGCGCTCGTTGGTAGCTTTGAACATCTCCTCGTCGAAGGAGTCACCGAAGCGCTTGCGGGCTTTCTCTACCTCTTTGGCAATCTTGTCGTCGTACTTGGCAATCTGGTCCTCGATGAGCACGTCCGCGCGGTAACGCTTCTTGGAATCGCGGTTGTCAATCAGCGGATCGTTGAAAGCGTCCACGTGTCCCGAAGCCTTCCAGGTCGTCGGGTGCATGAAGATAGCGGCGTCAATACCCACGATATTCTCATGCAGGAGGGTCATGGAGTCCCACCAGTAACGCTTGATATTATTCTTCAGTTCCACGCCGTTCTGACCGTAGTCATAGACCGCGCCGAGTCCGTCATAAATCTCGCTGGACGGGAATACAAAGCCGTACTCCTTGCAGTGCGCAACGATTTTCTTAAATGTTTCTTCTTGTGTCTGTGCCATAATATATTTATGATTTAGTCATTTACCATTTTAAGAATCCCGACGGACGCTAACGTATGTGCGTCATCTCCAATTCCGACGACAAAATTACTGCTTTTTTTTGATATACGCAAATAAAAATGCAATACTGGCACGCATTTTGTGTATTATCGGTAAAAAATGAATGCGTATGAAGAAGTTTTTCTCTCTGATGATGGCGATGACGCTCTGTTGGGTGTCCGCCGAGGCGTGTATGAAGAAGAGTCCGGCGAGTACGGAACTGACAGTCATTGTGATGGACACCACTCAGGCACTCCTGCCCGGGGCGCAAGTGAAGATCGGGAAGCAGGTCTATAAGACCTCTTTCGACGGCCGCGTGGTACTCAAACCCGAACAGGTGACGAGTAATGTGCTGACTATCTCTTGCGAAGGGTACAAGAAAGCACAATTTACAATTTACAATTCACAATTCACAAGTAATAATGCACCATTGCTGGTAGCAAAACTGACTCCGAAGGCCTCCAAAAACTGCGGGGACAAAGACGGTGTGATGGTGCGCGGAACGGGACTCATGTACCGCGCAGCGGGTGCACACTACGACAAAGCGGCTGTCTCACTCGCTACAGCTATGCCGATGGCACGCGCGGAATCGGCTATGGCGGATTATGCGGTAGCCGAGGAAGCCGAGGAAGCCATGGAGATGCCGCCCATGCGTCCCGGAACGGAGGCTAACAACGCCGTCTCTGCCGGCAAACTGACGGCAGGCGAGGTGAACGATTTTGCCAAATGGAACCTCTGGTCCGGCATTCTGGACGGCAGCCACAAGCAGTACGCCGCCGAGTGGCAGATCGCACCGCGACACCGCTATACCGTGCAGGTTATGAACAAGAACGGTTATCCGATTGCCGCACGTGCCGTGAGCCTATTGGATAATAGTGGCAACACCCTCTTCCAAGCCGTGACGGACAACACCGGCAAGGCGGAATTGTGGTACCAACTGCTCGGCAAAAACCTCTGCGGCAAGCACACGGATTTCTATGTCCGTGTGGACGACCGGAAACAGGTCGCCAAACAATGGGCGGAAGGTGGTAATACTTTCGTGTTCGACGAGCCCTGCCAAAATGACAAAATGGTAAATGATAAAATGGTAAATGACGTTGACGTGCTATTCGTCTTTGACGCCACGGGTTCGATGGGCGATGAGTTGCGCTACCTGCAGGCGGAGATGAAAGATGTGATCGCCCGCGCGACGGAGGCTACCGGAGGACTGAAGATCCGCACCGGCGCCGTGGTTTACCGCGATCATAACGACGAGTACCTGACGCGTATCTCGCGTCTGACGGACGATCTCAAGACCACGCAGGAGTTTATCGACAAACAGGAGGCCAACGGCGGAGGCGATTACCCGGAGGCGGTGCCGGAGGCACTGATGGCGGCGATGAACAGCGCCGGTTGGAATGACGCTGCGCGTGCGCGTATCGCGTTCCTTATATTAGATGCGCCCTGCCACCAGGACTCGGCTACGATCGCGCTGCTCCATGAGCAGATCCTCAACGCAGCGGCGCTCGGCGTACGTATCGTGCCGGTAGTGTGCAGCGGTCTGGGCGAGAGTGGGGAGTTGTTAGTGCGCTCCATCGCCCTGGCGACCAACGGCACTTCGTTCTTCCTGACCGACGACTCGGGTATCGGACATACACACCTCAAACCGACGACCGACAGTCTGAAGGTGGAACACCTCAACGACATGCTCGTGCGTACTATCGTGGAGTTCAGCGCTATGCCGTCCTGCACGGAGAGCAATGACCAATTACCAATCTCCAATGATTTCCTTCCTAACCCCTTCAGTGAGGAGGATTTGGCGGCTGATCCCTCTATCCCGCACGGCGAGGGTGTGCATTACCTCATCGACATAAGCGGCAAACTGCTCGCTGTCATCGAGGGCGAGGTGAAGACGGACATGCTTCCCATCGGCGTCTATTTCGTCAAAACGTATTACAACGGGCGGTGGTACACCGAGAAAATTCTGGTGCATTAACCTCCAAAACCGTAAATTCGTGTAAAAATTATCAAAAAAGTGGGTCTATGCTCACTTTTTTGTGTTTTTATTTGCATATATGAATAATTTATTGTACTTTTGCTGTCGATTTTGAAATTTAATCCGATTAAAAATAAAAATTAGCGTCAAAATTATGGAGAATGTTCGATTTGAAGCAGTCAAAATTGCAAAAGCACACACTCCTGTGCCTGCTATTACGCCGGAAGGTAAGGTAAAAGATTACTTTGCGCGCGACGTATTCACCCGCGAACGGATGAAAGAGTACATCGCGGAGGAGGTGCTGGAGCAGTTGTTCGATGATGTAGATAACGGCCGCACCATTCATCGCGAGATAGCCGGCAGTGTGGCTATCGGTATCCGCAAATGGGCGATGGAGCACGGGGCTACCCATTACACTCACTGGTTCCAGCCCCTCACCGGCGGTACCGCCGAGAAACACGATGCGTTCTTTACTTTGGATAAGGACGGTGCGTTGGTGGAGGATTTCAGCGGCGACAGTCTGTACCAGCAGGAACCGGACGCTTCTTCATTCCCTTCGGGTGGTATCCGTAACACCTTTGAGGCACGTGGTTACTCGGCTTGGGATCCCTCGAGTCCTGTGTTCCTGGTCGGCGACACACTCTGTATCCCGACGGTCTTCGTGGCTTATACGGGCGAGGCGCTGGATTACAAGACGCCTCTCATCCGCTCTACGGCGGCTCTCTGTCACGCTGCCCGCGAGGTGGTTGGCGCTTATTTTGACAAACAGGTGAAGCACGTGCATGCCAACTTGGGTTGGGAGCAGGAGTATTTCCTGGTGGACGAGGCGTTGTACCACGCCCGCCCGGATCTGATGCTTACCGGTCGTACCCTCATGGGGCACGAGAGCGCGAAGAGTCAGCAGTTGGAGGATCACTATTTTGGCGCTATTCCTGAGCGCGTGCTGGCGTTCATGAAGGATCTGGAGTACGAAGCGCTCTGCGCAGGCATCCCCGTGCGTACGCGGCATAACGAGGTGGCGCCCATGCAGTTTGAGATGGCGCCGATCTTCGAGAACGTGAACCTCGCCAACGACCATAACCTGCTTGTGATGAGTATCATGGACCGCGTGGCGCAGCGACACCATTTCCGCGTACTGCTCCACGAGAAACCGTACGCGAAGGTCAATGGTAGCGGCAAGCACTGCAACTGGTCGCTCGGTACGAACACCGGTGTGAACCTTCTGGCACCGGGTAAGAACCCCTACCAGAATCTCCAGTTTATCACTTTCCTCGTCAATGTGCTGATGGCGGTTCATCGTCATAACGGACTGCTGAAGGCCTCCATCGTTTCGGCGACCAACGAGCACCGTCTGGGCGCCAACGAAGCACCGCCGGCAATCATCTCCGTTTTCTTAGGCAAGCAGATCACCGAGGTGCTCGACAAACTGGAACACGCGTCTGCCGAAGAGGCAATCATCATCAACGCCAAGAAAGAGATGAAACTCGGCGTGGGGAACATCCCCGAGATTCTGCTCGATAACACCGACCGCAACCGTACCTCGCCGTTCGCCTTCACGGGTAACCGGTTCGAGTTCCGTGCGGTAGGTTCGTCCGCCAACTGCGGCGCGGCGATGCTCGCCCTCAATGCCGCCGTAGCGGAGCAGCTGATGATCTTCAAGGAGGAGGTAGATGCCCGCATCGAGAAGGGTGAAGCCAAAGAGCGCGTGCTCTTCGATGTAATCAAGAAATATATCGTAGCCTGCAAGGCGATCCGTTTCGACGGCAACGGCTATTCGGACGAGTGGCGTAAAGAGGCGGAGAAACGCGGCTTGGACTGCGAGACGAGTGTACCTCTGGTGATTGACCGTTACCTCACGCCGGAGTCGATTAAGATGTTCGGCCGCACGGGTGTGCTGAGCAAGTCGGAACTCACCAGCCGTTGCGAGGTTAAATGGGACACGTACGTGAAGAAACTGCAGATCGAGAGCCGTGTGTTAGGTGACCTCGTGGTGAACCACGTGCTCCCTGCCGCCAAGCGGTACCAGACGATGTTGTTACAGAACGTCATGACCGTCAATCAGGTCTTCTCTGCCACCGAGTCGGCCTCCCTCAATGAGATGGACTACTCGATCATCCGTCAGATTGAGTCGCACTCCGGAGATATTCTCAAAGGGGTGGAGGCGATGACGGAGGCGCGCCACAAAGCCAATCGCATGCCTGACGAGCGCGCCAAAGCAATCGCTTATCACGACACTGTCCTGCCGCTCATGGCGCAGATCCGTGAGCACGCCGACGCCCTGGAAATGATCGTCGATGACGAACTCTGGACATTACCCAAATATCGCGAACTCATGTTCATTCATTAATATGTGCGGAATAGTAGGATATATTGGTAAACGCAAGGCGTACCCGATTTTGATAAAAGGCCTGCACAGGCTGGAGTACCGCGGTTACGATAGTGCCGGCGTGGCGCTCATCAACGAGCAGGGACAGTTGAATATCTATAAAGCAAAGGGCAAGGTAGCTGAACTGGAAGCCTTCGCAGCGGACAAGGACACGAGCGGCACCATCGGTATAGCGCACACGCGCTGGGCGACCCACGGCGAACCCAATACCGTCAATGCCCATCCGCATTACTCGGAGTCCGAGCGATTGGCGATTATCCATAACGGTATTATCGAGAACTACGCCGTTCTCAAGGCGGGTCTGCAACAGGAGGGTTATACCTTCAAGTCCGAGACCGATACCGAGGTGCTTGTGCAGCTCATCGAATATACGCAGATGGACAAACACGTGGACCTCAAGACGGCAGTACAACTGGCACTGCAACAGGTCGTCGGAGCTTATGCGATTGCCGTGCTGGACAAAGAACACCCCGACACGCTCATCGCCGCCCGCAAGGGTTCGCCGCTGGTCGTAGGTATTGGCGAGGACGAGTATTTCATTGCCTCCGACGCCACGCCGATCGTCGAATATACGGATCAAGTAATCTATATTGAGGACGAAGAGGTAGTCGTCCTGACTGTTAATTTTCAATTATCAATTTTCAATTATCAATTATCAACTATCAACGGAGTTGAAAAGACGCCTCAGATCAAGCGGTTGGAGCTCTCGCTGAGCCAGTTGGAGAAAGGCGGTTATCCGCATTTCATGCTCAAGGAGATCTTCGAGCAGCCGCGTACGCTGACGGACTCCATGAGGGGGCGTGTCAACGTACGGCAGGATAATATCGCCCTCTCGGGGTTCATCGACAACAAAGAGCGTTTCCTCAATGCCAAACGTATCATCATCACTGCCTGCGGCACGAGTTGGCACGCCGGTCTGATCGCCATGTACGCGATTGAAGAGTTCGCGCAGATACCCGTGGAGGTGGAGTACTCGTCGGAGTTCAGGTACCGCAAGCCGGTGATCAACAAGGACGACGTCGTCATTGCGATCTCGCAATCGGGCGAGACGGCAGATACCTTGGCGGCAATCCAGCTCGCCAAATCGAAAGGCGCGTTCATCTTCTCCATCTGTAATGTCATCGGCGCTTCTATTCCGCGCGTGAGCGACAGTGGTTGTTACACCCACGTGGGACCGGAGATCGGCGTCGCGTCCACCAAGGCTTTCACCGCTCAGGTGACCGCCCTGACGATGCTCGCGCTCTGTATCGGGCGTGAGAAAGGGACGATGAGCGAAGAGAAGTACCTTGCCGTTGTGCGTGAGTTGGGACGCATACCCGATAAGATCTCGCGTGTGCTGGAGCAGGATAACCGCATTGCGGATTTCGCCAAGACTTTTACGTACGCCCAGAACTTCATTTATCTCGGCCGCGGCTATAACTACCCCGTGGCGATGGAAGGAGCGCTCAAACTCAAGGAGATCTCCTATATTCACGCAGAGGGTTATCCGGCAGCGGAGATGAAACACGGACCTATTGCGCTGATCTCGCAGGAGATGCCGGTGGTCGTGGTGGCACCGCGCTGCGGCACGTACGAGAAAGTGGTGTCGAATATCCAGGAGATCAAAGCCCGCAAAGGCAAAGTCATTGCCGTCGTTACCGAGGGCGATGAGATCGTCCGCAAGATTGCCGATTATGTCATCGAGGTACCCGAATCCGAGGAATGCCTCACGCCGCTCCTGACGGTTATCCCGCTCCAGTTGCTGGCGTACCACATAGCCGTAGTCAAGGGCTGCGATGTCGATCAACCCCGAAACCTTGCGAAGTCAGTAACGGTGGAATAAATTTACAATTTACAATTATAGATTATGATAAAAGTAGCTATATTGGGTCACGGCAATATAGGCCGTGCAGCAGAAGCAGCCGTCAAGGCGGCGCCGGACATGGAGTTAGCCGGTATTTATCACCACGACGATTGTCTGTCGTGTATTGCAGGAAACATTGATGTCATGCTCGTATGTACGCCGACGCGTGAGGTACAGAAGTTCGCAACCGTCCTTGCTGCGAGAGGTATCTGTACGGTGGATAGTTTCGATATTCATGGTCAGATATGGTCACTTCGCACGGCGCTGGACGCCGTTTGTCAGGCGAACCAATCGGTCTCTATCATCTCCGCCGGTTGGGATCCGGGCAGCGACTCGATGATCCGTGCGCTGCTCATGGCGATGGCTCCGAACGGACTGACATACACCAATTTCGGTCCCGGCAGAAGTATGGGTCACACGGTGGCAGCCAAAGCTATACCGGGCGTCAAGAACGCCCTCTCCATGACCATTCCTCTGGGAACGGGTATCCACCGCCGCATGGTGTATATCGAGTTGGAAGAAGGAGCGGATTTCAAGACCGTTGAGGCGGCTATCCTTGCCGATGATTATTTTGTGCATGACGAGACGCACGTGATTGCCGTGGAGAGCGTAGAGGCGCTCAATAACGTGGCGCACGGCGTGAACCTCGTCCGTAACGGTGTGTCCGGCGAGACGCACAACCAGCGTTTTGAGTTCAACATGACCATCAATAACCCTGCTCTCACCGGACAGGTAATGGTATCTTGCGCCCGTGCGGCGATGCGCATGAAAGAGCGCGGAGAGTTCGGTGCGAAGACCATGATTGAGCTCCGCCCGATTGATCTCCTGCCGGGAACAAAAGAGAGCCTCATAAAGGCTCTCGTCTGATAGCTGATAGCTGAATACTGAAGGCTTCCTACCTCTCCCGGAAATAGCCGGTGCGGTAAGCATGTAAGAGTTGTTCGAGCGATTGAATCTGCCCGAGCAGCTCTTTTCCTTTGTCCGTGTCCCGGATACGGATGCGGTGACCGCTGAAATCCTGTAGTAGCGTGCGGCTGTGGATGTCGCTGCCGGAGAGGATCGCCTGTTCGCGGGACTCGAACGACTCGTGTTCCACGAGCTGGATACCATGACTGTTGTAGATGAGCGTGTAGCCGGCGATGCCGGTTTTCTCCTGGTAAGGCTTACTGAACCCTCCGTCGATCACGAACCGTCTGCCGTTGGCGCGGATGGGTGTCTCGCCCTTGATCGTACGTACCGGCACGTGGCCGTTGATGATCCTTCCGGTCGTGGGATCAAGCCCGAACTCCTTTAGTATCTGCGCGCACACCTGCTCATCGTCCGAGAGAGTGAAGTACGCACCTTTGATCTCCGTCCATGTCTCTTTTTCGGCAATAAAATACCGCTCGAAAGTGGTCATCTTGTCCTTGTTATAGAGCGGCGAGAACTCGCCTTCCCACAGGTAAAGCATGTAATCCAGTGCATCCTCTTTCTTTTTGCCCTCGCCGTAGTACGCGCGGCGGATAATCTCGTCCGTGCGGTCCATGAGTGCCTTTCCGCTCACTCGCTCGCCGCAGACCTCCGCCTCAGTGAACGAACCGTCGGCGTTGAGGGGAATAGCGGCGTGGTAGAGCAGGAAGCCGTTGCGCACCAGGTAGAGCGAACCGTGTTCGTACAGAAGCCGCAGGTGGCGTTGCATCTTCTCGCTCTTGCGGAACGACCGCCAGAGCTGGTTCATCAAATCCTGCTCATATTTCGTCAACTCGTACGGGTGCGACGGATCAATGGTCGGCAGGTTGGTGTCGAGCAATTGGAAAACCTCTCCTTTTCCTTCCCCACAAGGGAGGGTAATAGTGCCGTTTTGATAGTCGATTTTGTCAAGCACGGCGCGGTGGTCCATGTGCCACTCGGGGTGACGGAGGACGGTCTGTCCCTCCAGCTTGAACTGGATGATGGAGATGGCTTTGTGCATCTTCGCCATCAGTTGTGCCGAACGCGTCAGACGCGGGTTGTTCTCAAAATCCTTGGTCTGCCAGATAGTACAGGGGTCATCGCCATAAACGGTCATCGCGAAGTTGGCTAACGGCAGGAGGTTGATGCCATAACCCTCTTCGAGGGTCTCGATGTTGGCGTACCGGATAGAGACGCGCAGGACGGTGGCGAGGAGTGCCATGTTGCCTGCCATCGCACCCATCCACTCAATGTCATGGTTGCCCCACTGAATATCGTAGTCGCGCACGGTGTCCAATACATCGAGAATCTTGCTCGCGCCCGGGCCACGGTCGAAAATATCTCCTACGATGTGCAGTTTGTCGATCGTCAGGCTGTGGATGAGATACGAGATGGCGATGATCAGCTGGTCGGCGCAGCCTGTTTCGATGATGGCATCGATGATGGCGTTGTAATACGTCTGGCGGTCTTTTTGCTCCATGTTCGATTCGTGCAGCAACTCGGAGATGATATATTCGTATCCGGAGGGCAAGAGCCGGCGCACCTTGCTGCGGCTGTATTTGATGGTTACCGCGCGTGCTATGTCCACCACTTGGTGCAACCGCCGCTCGTACCATTCCCGCAAGGTGGGCAGGTTCGAGATCTGCGCATTGAGCCGGAAGAGCGTTTTGTATTCTTCCGTCTCTCCCCCTTTAGGGGGCTGTGGGGCTTCATAGTACCTCTTGATAAGTTCGATCCGCTCGTCGGGGTAGTAGATCAGCGCGCAGAGGGCGCGTTTCTCCTCTTCCGCCAGGCTGTTTCCATAGACCTCATCGACCTTCTTGCGCACCACGCCCGAAGCGTTCTTGATCATGTGGATGAACGCCATGGATGCGCCGTGCAGGTCGCTCACAAAATGCTCTGTTCCTTTCGGCAGGGAGAGTATCGCCCGCAGGTTGATCAGCTCCGTAATGACCGCTTGTGCGTTCGGAAACTTATCGCTCAATAACCGTAAATACCGTTCGTCTTGCATAGTATTCGAATTTGGGTACAAAGGTACTACTTTTTTTTGAAGTATACAAATAAATGTAAATTTTTTGTGGGATAAGAGTCCGACATGAGTCCGACATGAGTCCGATATAAGTCCGATATGAGTCCGATATGAGTCCGATATGAGTCCGATTTTAAATTTGGTTGTGTGTGAGGTTGAAATGTGATTTTTTTATAAAAAAATACATGCGCGCTTGCATATATCAAAAAAAAGTTGTAACTTTGCACGCTAATTTATTGAAAACAGAAATAAACAGATATGAGTACAACAGGAAAAGTAGTAACATGGACGTCGGTGATCGCCGTATTGGCGCTCGCGGCGTTTATTTATTTTAAGTTCTGCTTCGTGTATAGCGAAGGTGTGAACGAGGGTGACATCAATTATTTCCAGAAAGAAGGATGGATATTCAAGACCTACGAGGGAAAGATGATTCAGACGGGTCTGAAGAATAGTAAAGTGCAGGGCTCGATTCAGTCGAACGAGTTCAAGTTCTCGGTAGTAGAAGAGCGCGTAGCCAAGCAGCTCAACGATGGTGCCAATACCGGGGTTAAACTCCATTGGAAAAGGTATAAGGGTACCTTGCCATGGCGCGGAAAGAGCGAGTTTATTGTGGACTCCGTCTATGTGGCAAAGTGACGGTGGACAATGGACAATTCACAATTCACAATTCACAATTCACAATTCACAATTCACAATTCTTAGCATTTAATCGTAAATCGTCAAATCGTAAATCATTATGATGACGGAAGAAAAATACAACTTTGTTAAGTTTTATGAGCGGTCGTTCAAGGAGAACTGGGAAGATCCCGCGGTAACCGATTACGGTACCGACGTGACTCTGACGTACGGTCAGCTGGCTATTAATATCGAGAAACTGCATATTCTCTTCAAGGAGTGCGGGATCGAGAAAAACGACAAAATAGCCGTAATGGGTAAGAACAACAGCAACTGGGTAGCCGTGTATCTGGCAGCGGTCACGTATGGCGCTATTATCGTACCAATCCTGCAGGATTTCCGGGCGAACGACGCCATCCATATTATCAACCACAGCGAGAGCAAGCTCCTCTTTATCAGCGATATTAACTGGGAGGGTATAGAACTCGACCAGATACCCAAGGTAAAGGCGGCGATCAGTCTGAACGATTGGCATCCGATCTCGCTGGCACTCGACCCCAAGAAAATCAACTACGAGGCAGTGGCGCAGAAGTACAAAGAGAAACACCCGGACGGCTACTGGGCAAAGGATGTGCATTTCGACGAGCGCCCTAACAGCGAGATCGCTTCGATCAACTATACCTCCGGCACTACGGGTTTCAGCAAGGGTGTGATCACTCCGCTGAACGCCTTGGCGGGTAACGTACGGTACGGCTTGGAGAGCGGTATTGCGTTCAAGGGTTCGCGGTTCGTGACCTTCCTGCCGCTGGCACACGCTTACGGCTGTGCGTTCGATTTCCTGAGCTGTCTCGCCGCCGGCGGACACACGTGGCTCATCGGCCGCACGCCGAGTCCGAAGATTCTGCTCAAGGCGTTCGAGGAGGTCAAACCGACCGTCATTCTCTCCGTGCCGCTGATCTTAGAGAAAATTTACAAGAAGATGATTGTGCCGCAGATCCAGAAACCGCCCGTAAGCTGGGTACTCAAAGTGCCGTTCCTGGACGAGGTGATCTGCGCGAAGATACGCGAACAGTTAGTGCAAGCCTTCGGTGGCGAGTTCAGTCAGATGATCATCGGCGGCGCTCCGCTGAACCCCGAGGTGGAGGCATTCCTGCATCGTATCAAGTTCCCTGTTTCCGTGGGTTACGGCATGACGGAGTGCGCGCCGCTGATATGCTACACGCCGATCAACGAAGGTCCGCGTAAGTTCTCCTGCGGTCGTCCGCTGAAAGGTATCATGGAGGTGAAGATCCTCAATCCGAACAGCGAGGGAATAGGTGAGATAGTCGTACGCGGAGAGAACACCATGAACGGTTATTACAAGAACCCGCAGGCCACCAAAGAGAGTTTTACCAAAGACGGATGGCTCCGCACGGGTGACTTGGGGCAGCTGGACGAAGACGGATTCCTCTATATCAAAGGTCGTTGCAAGACCATGCTTCTCGGTCCTTCGGGACAGAATATCTACCCGGAGGAGATCGAGGCGAAGATCAATAACATGCCGTACGTGCTGGAGTCACTGGTTCTGCAGCAGGAAGACACCCGCCTGGTGGCACTCATCTGCCCGGACTACAACGAGGTGGACGCCAGCGGTCTGACTGCCGAGCAGTTAGAAGAGGCGATGGAGGAAGCCCGCAAACAGGTGAACTCCGAACTCGCCTCCTACGAGCAGATCGCCATCGTCAAACTCTATCCGCATGAGTTTGAGAAGACCCCGAAGAAATCGATCAAGCGGTTCCTCTACACCAATATGGTGTAAAGGCGAAAGGTTATAGGTTATAGGCGAAAGGTTATAGGCGAAAGATGAATCTGTGTATCGATCAGGGGAATAGCCGGACGAAAGTGGCGTTGATGACGGACGAGGGTAAGATGATCAAACATTTTATCTACAAGTCCTTCTCGTCGGCTGACATAGAACGGCTTTTTGACCTGTACGACATAACAGACTCGATTATTTCGTCCGTGGTGAATATAGAAGCGGCGGTGGTGAATACGCTTCATCGCAGGTCAAAGCATTTCGTGCTCTTTGACCACAACACGCCGGTGCCGATCATCAATGCGTATGACACGCCGGAGACTTTAGGACAGGACCGTCTGGCAGCGGCAGTAGGTGCCAAGAGCCTTTGTCCGGACGAGAACCTGTTGATCATTGACGCCGGCTCCGCCATTACCTACGATTACGTGAGTGAGAAAGGGGAATACCTCGGCGGAAACATAGCTCCGGGCTTGAAGATGCGGTTCACAATCCTTGCCCGCATGACGAAGAAACTGCCGTTGGTGGAGGTGGAGGAGAACGAACTGATTCCGCTCTTTGGCAAGAACACCCGCGATGCGATAGCTGCCGGAGTGGTCCGCGGAGTGGCATATGAAGTAAAAGGATACATGCGCACGCTGCGCGAGAAGATGCCGCATTTCAGGGCGTTCCTCACCGGCGGAAACGCACCGTACATACTGAGTAATGTTCGGACATCGAAGACGGAGGACAGGGATATACGTTATGAGAAAAACCTCGTGCTGATCGGCCTGAACGAGATACTGAGATTTAATAAACAGAAAACTGAAAAATGAGAAATCAAATAATAGATAGTGGTAAATGGGTGTGGATGATAGTCCTTTCATCTTTCATTTTTCATTTTTCACTTTCCTCGGCGCAGAACATGACCAGTTCGCCGTACTCGCGTTATGCCTACGGTGATCTGAACGAGAACGTGCCTACGGGTTACCGCGCCATGGGCGGCGTGGGTTTCGGTATGCGTAACAACCGCGCCATAAACCCTTCGCAGCCGGCTTCCTATACTTCCTGCGACACAATGACATTCATGATGGACATCGCGGCGAGCGCCAACTGGAGCCACTATACCGACACCCGAGGTGTGCGCAATAAAGCAAACGGAAACTTAGAGTACCTGACCCTCCAGTTTCCGCTCTTCAAACGCTGGATAGCGATGTCGGTAGGTTTGCTCCCGTACAGCTCGGTGGGCTATGATATATCGCTCAAGGGAATCGTGGACAAGTATGACTACACTACTTCTTACACGGGAACAGGAAACATCAGTCAGGTCTATGGAGGTCTCAGTTTCAATGTGCTGAACTGGTTCGCTTTTGGTGCCAATGTGTATTACATGTGGGGTGATTTGGATCGGATGAGGGCTGTTACTTTCACTCAAACGGGGCTTAATCCGACGATCTATGATGAGGAGTTACGGGTGAGCAGCGTGCGTCTGCGCTACGGCGCGCAGTTCTTCCATACCTGGGGTGACCATACCGTGAATGCCGGTGCCATCTTCGAGAGCAAGATGAAACTCCATAGCGAACTGTGGGTCATTGAGACGCAATCGGAGGACTCGATACCAATCTATAAGAACGGGTGGCAGACACCGATGGTCTATGGTGTGGGGCTGAGCTACAACTGGGCAAAGAGGCTGACCGTCGCCTTTGATTTCGAGCGTCAATGCATGGCAGATGCGCTCTATAACGGCGCTCTGGGGTGGGCGAGTGACCTGCAGAACAAAAACCGCTATGCCATCGGTTTGGAGTATCGCCATAATCCCATGGGGCGGAACTACGCCGAGCGGATGTTCTGGCGTGCGGGGGTCAATATCCAGGACGAGTACCTGACGCTCATAGGAAACAAACGCATCTCCGCCTCCATCGGTATCGGTTTCCCGCTGCCTACTATCGGAACGGTTATAAACACTACGATTGAGTATTCCCACCGTGGCGATGCTACCGCGCTGGAGGACCACTCGCTGCGTTTCACCCTTGGCGCTTCCATCGCCGAGACTTGGTTCTTCAAGCGGAAACTGTAGTTTGGCATGGTATTTGATACCAGGATACTAGAAGACAACTAACAACAATAAAACATAGCAATATTATGAAACTGAAATCTATTCTTGTAGTAGCGTTGGCAGCCGCGGTACCGGCTCTGGCTTGCGCAAAGAAACCGAAAAAAGTAGGTGAGGAAACCCCTGTTAAGGAAGCTCCCGCTGTAGTAGAGGAAGATCCCGTAATCACCGAGGAGTGTGTGATGAACGTGTCGCTCTTCCACGAGGCAGTGAAGAACAAGATGTATGCAGACGCTTATGGTCCGTGGATCGAGGTGTACAACACCTGCCCGAACGCTAACAAATCCATCTACTCTGACGGTTCGAAGATTGTAGAGGCGCTCTATCAGGCCACTTCCGATCCCGCAGAGAAAGCCCGTTTGGCGAACCTTGCTATCGAGATGCAGGATAAACGTATCCGTTTCTTCGGCAATGACCCCAAGTACCCGAAGGCATATATCTTGGGCGAGAAGGGCTTGGCATACCTTGATTTCTTCGGCGACGAGAAACTGGCAGAGGCGCGTGAGTGTCTCCAGCAGTCGGTAACAGGCATGGGTGCTTCCAGCAAAATTATGGTTCTCGTTAAACTCGTAGATGCGTCCTATGCGCTCTATAAACAAGATCCGAACGGCAAGGCGGAGCAATTCATCGCGGACTACGAGCTGGCAAGCAACTATCTGGGAGAGCAGGCTTCGAACACCAATAACAAGAACGCTGAGATAGCCGGCAAACAGAAGGATTATGTGGATAACATCTTTGCCGTTTCCGGTGCCGCTGATTGCTCCAAACTGGACGAGATATACGCAGCTGCTGTGAAAGACAACCTGCAGAACCTCGACATGCTGACCAAGATTGCCAAACTGTACAAACGTGTTCGCTGCACCGAGAGTGATGTTTATTTCGCAGCCTGCGAGGCAGCTCACAAACTGCAGCCTACCGATGAGTCCGCAGCCGGTTGTGCTTCCATGGCAGCAAAGAAAGGTGACTACGAGCAAGCGGTGGCTTACTACGATCAGGCTATCAAACTGGCGATGGTAGAGGATGAACTCGAGGATGTGGCAGACTATCAGTACAACGCTGCTTTCTATTGCTACAACAACCTTAAGAAGTACCCGGAGGCACGCAAATATGCGCAGGCGTCTATCGCCACCCTTCAGGGACTGGGCCTGAACAAAGGTCAAGGACGCTGCTACATCATCATCGGTATGTGCTACGCCGCTACCCAACTGTACCCCAATGACGCAAAGGGACGCATTCTGAACAAGACCGTTTACTGGGCTGCCGTAGATAAATTCGTAAAGGCAAAACAGATAGATCCGTCGGTAGAGGCACAGGCTTCGGAGTTCATCTCTTCGTACAGCAAGTACTATCCGACCAAAGAAGAGCGTTTTGACCTGCCGAACGAGTTCACCGGTTCGACATACTACGTAGGAGGATGGATTGGTGAGTCAACGGCTATCCGTTAATAGAGCAGGCATAGCGGGTGTAGTAATGACACTCGCTATGTTTTTCTTTGCGTGTAAGAAAAGCGAGGTGCCGCAGGAGGAACAGACCCTTCCGCGCGAGCAGACACCGGTTCTGATCACCGATTCGGTCAGTACGCTGATCTCCGACTCCGGCGTAACGCGGTACCGCATAGAGGCGCCACAGTGGCTCGTCTATGACAAGACCGAACCTCCATACCAGGAGTTTCCGAATGGGATATACCTTGAGCAGTTCGATATCGACTTGTCCGTGCAGGCTTCGCTCAAAGCGGACTATGCCTACTACGATGAGAAAGCGCAACAATGGACACTCCGTGGGAACGTACACGCGCTAAACCGCAAAGGGGAGCAGTTCGACACACCCCTTCTTATGTGGGATCAGACCTCACATCGAATCTATTCGGACACCACGATTCATATCACGCGTGAGAAGAGTATTATCGAGGGAGTAGGATTCGACTCCAACGAAGAGATGTCCAAATACACCATTCTCCATCCGACGGGTGTTTTCCCCATCGAGGAAGAGTAAGGGCGAATGGGTAAATAGTAAACGGTTAAAGACCAAAAGGTAAATGAATTTATGTTATTAGAAAATAAAGTAGCCTTGATTACGGGCGCCGCCCGCGGAATAGGCAAACAGATAGCACTTGCTTTTGCGAAAGAAGGCTGTAATATAGCCTTCACGGACCTCGAACTGAACGAGGCTTGTATAGAGACCGGCAATGAACTGAAGGCGTTAGGTGTCAAGGTGCAGGCGTACGCCTCGGACGCCTCTGATTTCGATGCAGCGCACGCAGTAGTCGATGAGGTAGTGAAGGATTTCGGCAGACTGGATATAATGGTCAATAATGCGGGTATCACCCGCGACACGTTGCTTATGCGCATGACCGAGGCGCAGTGGGACCAGGTGATCCAAGTGAACCTTAAATCGGCGTTCAACTTCACCCACGCGGTTACACCGGTTATGATGCGTCAGCGCAGCGGATCGATTATTTCACTTAGCTCCGTGGTAGGCATCAACGGCAACGCCGGACAAGCCAACTATGCCGCCTCCAAAGCCGGTATTATTGCATTGACCAAGTCGGTAGCCAAGGAACTTGGCTCGCGCGGCATACGTGCCAACGCCATTGCGCCGGGTTTCATCTTGACCGATATGACCAAGGCACTCAGCGAAGAGACACTCAAGCAGTTCGTCTCGATGATTCCGATGCGGAGAGGCGGCGAACCGGAGGAAGTAGCCAAAGTGGCACTGTTTCTGGCAAGCGATCTTTCATCCTATGTCTCCGGACAGGTCATTCAAGTCAACGGAGCTATGGCATAGGCCAAGCTTGGCAACGAAAAAATCCCTCGCACTTATCGGTGCGAGGGATTTTTGTCTCGTTATGACGTTATGACGTCATGTCGTCATGACGATTTCTCGTTATTTCTCGAATATCTTGAAACTCCAGGGCTTGAGGGTGAAGGTTTGCGATGCTTGCAGTTCCTTCTCCTTGCCGCAGAGGCATGTGTATTTGCCTTCGTGGCCGGTTAGGTCGAGTGTCACGTTTTGCTCCTCGCCGCTCATGTTCATGACGGCAATAACGGTATTGGTGTGGTACTTGCCGGCTTTCTCGCGTACGCAGGCGAAGATATTGTCATTATCGGCAGCGATGCGAACCATCGGTGCACCTACCTCCGGGCTGAAGAGTGCTTTGTTTCGTTCGCGCAGACCGTTCAGCTGTTTGTAGAGTTCTGCCTGTGCGTAGTTCTCGTCGATGTCAATCAGGTCTTTCTCGAAGAACTCCAGACGATGGTGGTTACCGCTCAACTGGCCCGTGTAGATCATCGGCATACCGGGAACGACGTAACAGAAAGCCTGGAAGAGGGGCACTGCATCTCCCATTCGCTCTTGCTCCGTGCCGTTCCAAGAGTTCTCGTCGTGATTGGAGATGAAGTTCATGCGGATAGCCTCGGGACGGATGGTAGAGTCCGCTTTCGCGAAATACGCCCAGAGGTCTTCCACACCTTTCTTACCCTGCGCTACATCGTTCATAATATGATGAAGCGTCCAACCGTAGTACATGTCGAATGCGGTTTCGGTCAGTTCCTGCGCTTTGTCCTCATCCTCTGCGAGGGTGAACATATGTGGGTGGGTCTGACGGAGGTCACCCATTGCCCAATTCCAGAAATCAGTCGGCACCTCACCGGCTACGTCGCAGCGGAAACCGTCAATGCCGATTGAGTCCATCCACCAGTGCATGGCTTTGAGCATCTCCTCGCGCATGGCTTGGTTGTCATAGTTCAGCTTGGAGATATCCGTCCAGTCGTATTGCACCATCAGGTTACCCAGGCTGTCGCGGTAGTGCCAGCCTTCGTTCTTGGTCCACTCACTGTCCGGTGCCGTATGGTTAGCCACCCAGTCGAGGATGACCTTAAAGCCCTGGTTGTGCGCTTCGGCAAGGAAGTGCTCGAAGTCCGCGCGGGTACCGAACTCGGGGTTGATCGCGCAGTAATCGATGATGGAGTAGTAACTTCCCAACGTACCCTTGCGGGTGATCTTACCGATTGGCTGGCAGGGCATAACCCAAATGATGTCAATGCCGTTCTCACGAAGGGTGGGAAGCAGCGCCTCGGCGGCTGCAAACGTGCCTTCCGGCGTAGCCTGACGGGTGTTCAGTTCGTAGATCGTTGCATCGTACGCCCATTTCGGATGACGCAATTCTGCTTGTTCCGCACAACTCATCATCAACAGAGCTGCTGCGGCTAAAAAGAGTGCCTTTTTCTTAGCCATAAAGGCACGATTAATGTAATTTTTCATGTTATTTATCGTTTATTATTTGGTATGTAAGATCTTTGCGGTTAATGATGACCGTCACTTTCTCGCCCAGGTAAATACGCTGGTAGATGATCTCGTCCGGACGGTCAATCAGCGGAATAAAATCGCCGTAGAGGAGTGGCATGGAGTTTCTGCGGAGGTGGATCAGTTCCGCTACTTTCTCGCGCATATTACGCTCGTCGAGACTCAAGGTCTCAAACCGCATCATATGCCGGTTATCCGGGTCGTTTCCTCCCACCTCGCCATACTCATCGCCCTGATAGATACATGGCACGCCGGGCAGCGTCATGTTCAGTACCTCCAGCAACAACGCGCGTTTGTATGCTGTCTCCGCATCGCCGATACCGATCTCCTGTGTCCAGCCCTCTTCTTTGCCCTGTGTGTAGATGTCTATCGCGCCGCCGGCGATGGAGGCAAAACGTATCTGGTCATGGTTGCCGGAGATATTTCCCATCGTGTGATGCGCACCATAGGTGCGGAGTGAGGTCAGTTCGTTGGTCATCACTTCGTCCATGCCCTTGAGGCCGCAGAGTGCTTCGCGAGCCGTGAAATAGACATTGAAATCAAATTGGGCGTTGAGCATGCCGGACTTGACATAACTGCCGATGAGTTCGGGACTGCCGTACGTCTCTCCGATCATCCAGATCGGTCTGCCAGGCCAACGGGTGGCGATTTTTTGGCCCAACATCCGCCAATAGCCCTCGGAAATATGTTTGCAGGCATCATGACGGAAACCGTCCAGATCGTAGTTTTCGAGCCAGTAGAGCGCGCTGTCTGTCATTGCCTCGCACACCTCCTCGCGTTCCAGATCAAGCGTCGGGATGTGCTTGTCGAACCAGGTCGTCAACCGCGCTTCGTCCCATAACTCAAAATTTCTTCTGCCGTCCGGCAGTATAGAGTCAGTATGCCAATCGGGGTGCGCCTGTAGTGTAGGCGAATTGATGTGCATGTGGTTGGCAACGTAGTCCAGCACTACGTTTATCCCGTGCGCGTGTGCGCTATCTAATAAGGTGCGTAGTTCTGCCGGGGTACCAAAACGGGTGTCTAACTGCGTGGCGTAGATAGGCCAGTAGCCGTGATAGCCGCTGAACTTGGTGTAAGTCTTTGTGGAGTCGTATTTGTTGCCGTTCTTGAACGGGTATAGCCCCCACGCGTCCCACGGATTTTGGGTGATCGGGCTAATCCACAGGGTGTTCACGCCTAATTGGTCGAAATAACCCTCGCTGATCTTCGCCGTAATACCCGCCAAGTCGCCTCCTTGAAAATCCACGATGTCGAGTACCTCCGGACTGTTCATCTTCCAATCGTTCGCCGTATTACCGTTGTAGAAGCGGTCGATGAGGATGGAGTAGAGTATCTGCGCCTGTTGGTCATGACGGTTCAATTGCCCGGCGTCTGTCACAATCTTACCATCCTCCATGGGCAATAAGAGGTCGTTGTAGAGGTATGTATCGTCCTCTGCGAAAATTCTTAAATAACTGCGTCCTGTGAGTGCTGAGTGCTGAAGGTTGAAGGCTCCTAAATCCAGTATCCATGTACCGTCCTCCCCGGCTTGCCATAAGCTATGGTCAATGAGTGTGTTCTGTATATAAGCCTCAAAACTCGGGTTATTTACCTCATCATAAAATCCGACACACAATTTATCCTCCTTGTAAGAGAGTGAAATGAGGGCTTGGCGAACAGGTTTGGCGGGTAAAATGGGAATGGCGAAACTGCCGCTTTTGTCGTAAAATGTCAGTGCATGAATGGATCGGTCTCGGTTCGTGATATCCATCTCGCGCACTACCTGAGGTGTACCGCTCATGTTCAGACACTCAACAGACTCGCCAGCCGTCCATTGCAATACCTCCCAATAAGAGGTGTCGCCATACAACGCCGGCACGTAGTCGGTCAAAACGATGTGCGTGGTGTCGCTCGTCATCCGAATTGGCATGATCGGATCGGAGCCGGCAATCTGCTGAGCTACATAATGAGGCCTGTCGCAGCCCGCCATACTCAATGCTAATAGCACAAATAGAACAGATTTTTTCATAGTATTCACATTTTGCGCACAAAGGTACAACAAAAATTGCATATATGCAAGAAATAGAGAAAAAAATCTTCAAAAATTTTGTAAAAATGCGTGCGGGCTTGCGTATGTCAAAAAAAAGCAGTAAATTTGCAGCGGATTTAATAAAAATGTCATGACGAAACTCAGTGTTAATATCAATAAGGTGGCCACGTTGCGTAATGCGCGCGGTGGTAATATGCCGGACGTTCAGCGTTTTGCGGTAGATTGCGAGTTATTCGGCGCTCAAGGTATCACTGTTCACCCACGTCCCGACGAGCGGCATATACGCAAGGAAGATGTCTATCAACTGAAATCAATGGTTAAGACCGAGTTGAATGTTGAGGGCAATCCTACGGAGGAATTTCTTGCGCTGGTGACAGATATCCGTCCGACGCAGGTAACGCTCGTGCCTGATGATCCGGGACAACTGACATCTAACCATGGTTGGGATACCCGCAGGCACTTGGATTTCCTGAAAGGAGTAGTCAATCAATTACATTCTTATCGTATCCGAGTAAGTATTTTCGTGGATCCCGATCCGGTTATGGTAGAGTACGCGTTGCGTACCGGCGCTGACCGCGTGGAGTTGTACACCGGTCCGTACGCGGAGATGTTTCCCGAGGATCCCAAGAAAGCCATTGAGAAATACCGTCCGGCGGCGGAGAAAGCCCATGAGTTAGGACTCGGCATGAACGCAGGCCATGACCTCAACCTTAAGAACTTGAAGCCCTTCATACAGGCCTTCCCTTGGACCGCAGAAGTCTCTATCGGTCACGCAATTATATGTGACTCGCTCTATTTGGGTATTCAGGAGACTATACAGGAATATTTGGACTTACTAAAGTAAGTAATTTGAAGATTTGAAAATTTGAAGATTTATATGTTACTACAAATTGACACAGTTGCCCTTATGGAAGAGGCAATGAATGCGGCTGTAGAGCCGGCACAGGAAACGTCTATCAACTTATGGGAAATGGCGCAGTACGGCGGATGGATCATGGTAATCCTTGCCCTTCTGCTGGCAGTTGCATGTTATATATTTATCGCCCGTCTGGTGGTTATCAAGCAGGCAACGCGCGAGGATAAGTCCTTTATGGATCGCATCCGCGACTATATCCATGAAGGTAAGATTGATTCCGCGCTGAACCTTTGCAAGCAGACCGACACCCCGTCTGCACACATGATAGAAAAAGGTATCACTCGTATCGGCCGTCCGATGCAAGATGTGCAGGTCGCGATAGAGAACGTAGGTAATCTGGAGGTAGGCCGGTTGGAGAAAGGCTTGGTGATCATGGCTACGATCGCAGGCGGTGCTCCGATGCTTGGTTTCCTCGGTACGGTGCTCGGCATGGTGCAGACCTTCTATAACATGGCGCAGACCTCCGGCGGCATGATTGAGATGAGTGCCCTCTCAACGGGTATGTACCAGGCGATGGTGACCACTATCGGCGGTTTGATTGTAGGTATATTAGCGATGTTCGCGTACAATTACCTCGTATCGCGTATTGACCGCGTGGTGCGCCTCTTGGAGAGCCGCACGCTTGAGTTCATGGATCTCCTTAACGAACCTGCATAATATGGCATTAAAAAGACGCAATAGGGTAGATGCGACGTTCGCAATGAGTTCCATGACGGATTTGGTGTTCCTGTTACTCCTGTTTTTCGTCATGGCTTCCACGATGTCGTCGCCCAATGATATCAAGATCAACCTGCCTACCTCGCGCGCGGAGAAAGTGTCGCGACCGCAGGTGGCGAAAGTGTCGATAGATAACTTAGGCAACTATTTCGTGGCGATAGGCAAGGCGAAACCCGTAGCCATCGATCCCGAGAACCTGGAGAGTTATCTGAGCACTGTTCAGGCTTCCGATTCTACGATGTATATTGCACTGCATGCCGACGAGGATGTAGCGTACAAGGAAGTGGTACGCGTGCTCGACATCGCCAATGAACACCACATGAAGTTGGTCGTAGCCACAAAACGGTAGTTTAGTTGTCCGCCATGCATGGCGGATTATCTCATGACGAAGAAACAAGAACGACATATAACAGCTGCGACGGGAACCATCTTATTCCTGCTAATCGTGGGTTTATTGCTATGGTTCATCCGTCTGGAGGCCGTGGCTCCGGAGCAGGAGGAAGGTATCGAGATTGCTTTCGTGGAGGAGGTTCCCAATACCGGCGGGTATCGGTCGGAGACTGTTGATCCGACGGCTGTTCCGGAAGACGCTTCATCGGCTCCTGCCGCACCCTCGGTAACCCAACCTACTCCCGTTTCTCCGGCTGAACATATACTCTCCGAGGAGGAGACATTAGCCATGGAGCGCGCGCGTAAGGAGAAAGAGGAACGCGAGGCGGCTGAACGTGCCCGCAAGCAGAAAGAAGCGGAGGCTACTGCGAAAGCCAACGCCTTGGCAGGACTCTTCGGAAACACAGGTGCCAACACAGGTTCCGGTACCAGTCAGGGAAATGGCATCAAAGGTAACCCTGTCGGCCACGGTACTTCGGGCGGCAATAGTTGGGATCTGAATCTGTCTGGGCGAGGAATCAAAGGAACCCTCCCGCAGCCGTCTAATAAATATAATCAGGAAGGCAAAGTAGTGGTACAGATCCGTGTGAATGCGGCAGGTAATGTAATAGATGCACGCGAGACAACCGGAGGTACTATCTCTGACAAACAAACGATACAAGTAGCCCTGGAGGCGGCGCGTAAGGCGAAGTTTACCGAGGGCGACCATGATCAGATCGGAACAATTACCTATATATTTAAGATTAATTAGTATGAATTATCTTTTTCTTGACAACGGTTTCGAGGAAATCGAGGCTATCACAACGATTGACTTACTTCGTCGCGCAAATATTGCGGTGACAACAGTCTCTATTACCGGTAATCCGATGGTGCTCGGCGCGCATAACATCGCCGTAGAGGCGGACGGGCTGATTGAACGGATAGATTTTTCGGATGCAGAGATGTTAATCCTCCCCGGCGGTCAGACCAAGTTAGGTGACTGTTCCGCGCTATGCGATTTGCTCATAGAGCATAACAAAGCAAACAAACTGATTGCGGCTATATGTGCCGCGCCGATGGTACTGGGCAAATTAGGTATCTTGAAAGGCAAGCAGGCTACCTGCTACCCGGGTTGCCAAGAGCCGCTGGGCGAGAGTTATGTAGGTGGCCTGGTAGTCGAGTCGAAGAATATTATCACAGCCAAAGGTCCGGGTCTGAGTTCCGACTTCGCGTTCTGTATCATAGAGCGCTTGGCGGGCTCGGATGTGGCAGACGAGGTGTACGACAAGGCGCAGTATTAGTCGCGTCCTAAATAACAAACATAGCCGGCTCTTAACGGAGGCCGGCTATTTTATGTAACTGCACGCTGAGTCGCCAGAATGGATGGGCGAGGATGTACCGCACTGTGTCGTCCAGATTGTCGTTGCTGTCAATCTCAAAATCATCAACACCACTTTGCAAGAGCCACTCGCCGGTGTATCGCAAGGGCTGTAACATCCAGTGTTCCGCTTCCAGTTGGTTTCTCCAGATTTCCGGATCGTAATCTCCGGTATAGACAACTTTGACTTCGTTTACCTTACGGAGTGCCAGCGTGGTAGGTTTTTCTTCCGTCCCTTTCGGGTGGTGGCTATACGCCATTTTCGGCGAACAGGTAATCCAGTCAATGCCGTCGGGCAGGGGATGAGTGCCGTTGGTCTCGATGCAGATATAGAATCCGGCTTGGTGGAGTGCGTCAATGAGTGGCTTATCGACTTGCAGGCTCGGTTCGCCACCGGTGAGCACGCACATCTTACGGCGCTCGTTGGGCATGTCGTAGAGCTCCTGCATGGTTCGGATGATCTCGTCAACGGTCATCTCCGTATAGTCCACAAAATCGGTGTCGCACCACGGGCAGCGCAGGTTACACCCGCTAAACCGAACAAACACAGCGGGAATACCGCTGTGTGCCCCTTCACCCTGCAAGGTGAAAAATATCTCGTTAACTCTATATTTCATCCTTCGTACATTGTACATCGTACATCGTACTTCATTCGTCTCTCTCGTATATGGCTACATTGCCTTCGGATTCCTGCACGGAGACTTTGTAACAGTTCTCTACGTGATCGCAAATCCAGCGGGCAATATTTTCTGCCGAAGGGTTGACCTCCAGGATTTCGTTAATATATTTATGGTCAAATGTGTCCTTCACAATTCGCTTGATATGCGTGAAGTCTGTTACCATTCCGTCTCTGTTCAGCTCTTTGGCTTTGCAATAGACGACGATAACCCAGTTGTGACCATGCAATGTCTCGCACTTGCTCTCATAAGAGAGCATGAGGTTATGCGCGGCGGAAATCTCTACTCTTTTTTCTACGTAATACATGAATTCTCAATTGTCAATTATCAATTATCAATTATCATAGACCGTGTTATCTTCTATTCCCGCTTGCGCGAGGGCCTCTTTTCTCTCCCGGCAGGTACCGCACACGCCGCAGTGGTGCTCTCCGCCCTTGTAGCAGCTCCAGGTCTCTGCGTAGTCCAAATTCATATCCTTGCCCTTGGAGGCTATCTCCGCCTTCGTAAGATAGGTATAAGGTGTGAGAAGTTGCACTCCGTTCCAGGTACCGAAATGAATGGCGTTGTTCATCGCCTCCACAAACTCCGGACGGCAATCGGGGTAGATGGTATGGTCTCCGGCGTGATTCGCCAACATGACATATTGAAACTTGTTGTTCTCCGCAATGCCGGCGGCAATAGAGAGCATAATCCCGTTACGGAAAGGAACGACGGTAGATTTCATGTTATTCTCGTCGTAGTTTCCCTCCGGTATCGCGTCAGCACCTGCCAAGAGTGAGGATTTGAAGAACTGCTTGATAAACGGCAGTCGGATCACCATGTGCGGTATTCCGAGTCGCTCGCAGTGCAGTTTGGCGAAGTCCAATTCGCGGTCGTTATGATTACTGCCGTAATGGAACGAAACAGCCATGCCTATACGGTACTGGTACTCATAGAGCATCGTCGTAGAATCCAGACCGCCTGATAATACAATCAAACTATCTTTCACAATGAATAATTATTAATGAATAATGAATAATCTCAATGTCGGTTAGTAGCAGTAGTGAACTGCTCGCGGAGGCGTTGTGCCTTGAGCTCCTGGTGATCAGCGTCTGCATAGTTGGCAAAGGGGTAGATACTGATTCCTCCGCGTGGCATGAAATAGCCGGTGACCTCCAGATACTTGGGGTCCATCAGTTTGACCAAGTCCTTCATGATGATGTTCACGCAATCCTCATGGAAATCGCCGTGGTTGCGGAAGGAGAAGAGATAGAGCTTGAGGCTCTTGCTCTCCACCATCCGTTCGCGCGGAATATAACTGATATACAGATGTCCGAAATCCGGTTGCCCTGTCTTAGGACACAGGGTAGTGAACTCCGGACAGTTGAATGTCACCAGATACTCGTTTTCCGGGTGTTTGTTCGGGAAGGTCTCCAGAACCTCCGGGTTGTAGTTGTCACTGTAATGTGTGTGCTGGTTTCCCAGTAATGTTACTCCTTCTAATTCTTTCTCACTCCGCATGATTAACGCATGATTTTAAGCGTGTTTCCATTCTCTGTTACCACGATATACATTCCGTGTGGCAGATCCATGGTGTAAATATCCTCATTGGTGGTAGTCACCTTCCGACCGTAGATATCAAATATGTTCACCCATTGTCCGATCTCATATACTTCTTCGATGTCCTGCGGGTTGATAAGCTGTATCATGAATTGGTACACAACGCGGTTTACGAAGTCCGAAACTACATAAGCCTTGCTCAGGGTAGGGATAGTCGCATATTGCAGATTCACTTCTTCGTTAGATGCCGGCGTTACATGGGAATAGATCGGATCAGCCAATGTAATCTTCGGCTTGGCAGCCGTCAGGTCCATTTCGTCATATTGCGCTTTGGTCAACTGCAGTTTAATGGTCTTTTCTGTTTCGTTAATCACAGCCTCAACATCACCTACGATGAACTTCGTTATACGGAGTTCGGGCGTGGTGAGTGAAGCCTGCGTCGGACTAAGCAGGTATTCCATAATGCCCTTTACCAGTTTCTTGCCATCCGATGAGAGTGTCACTTGGCGTGCCAAAGGCATACATATATACTTGCCCGGGCGCTGGTCTGTGGGTATCTCGTGAATAGCCGTCTGGAGCGGACCGGCATCGTAGTATTCCACGCCGCGGGTCGGAGCTGTAGCCAGACAGGCAGCCTTATACGGCATGTTATCAATCGCAATCGGCATTACTCCATTTTGCACATAGTTATCCAGAATCTTTACTTCTTTGCCCTCGGTAATGCTGAGCAACTTGCTGTAGATCGGGTGGTTGGAACGCTCAATGGTGATTTTGCACCCCTGTCGTTTGGTTGTTTTCGAAGAGTCAATGGCGCCATTGTTCGGATCACCCCAACCTAAACGCATTTCATCTTTGGCGTACGTAAAGCCGTTGAGGTTCAAGATAGGCAGACTGGCTCCATCACGGATCAGTTCTATCGCCTCGGGGGTGTCGGCATCTACATCCTCGGAGATGATAATCGCTTTGAACCGGTTGTATTCACTATCGCTACGCTTACCGTTGATGGCAGTGAACGGTACCAGATTGTATCCTCCATCGGTCGATGAGAGGTATTGATATACTCCGTCTTGAAGGTATGCTCTGGCGTTCTTATAGAGGTATAAGACCGGATTCGCTCCTAACACCAGTTCCTCGATGAAGAGTGTGTCAGAGATGCTGTTACCGCCCGATACCGTGACGGTATAGATAAACGTACCGGAGTTTTGAGGAGCGCCTGTGATTGAGTATAAACCATCCGCTCCGCTACCGGTCACACCGCCCGGAGCATTGCCGTTCTCCCATGTGAGGGTAATGCTGTCGGCAGAGAGGGCGTGGTAAGAGAAGTTGATCGGATTGATATTCATTCCCTGATAGCCCTCCGCAGAGGTTGTTGTCAGAGCCTTGATATCCGATTGTACCTCAAACTTACCGGGGATACTACCGATGGGCACATTGTTATAATAGGTAGTAATGAAATAGGGATATACACCTACAGGGCAACTCGCAATACCGGTTACCACGAGGGTGTCACCAATATTGCTTGAACCCTTTGGTCGCAGAGATATACCGGTGGCTTCCAGACCATCCCAGACAAGCCTCGTCTCACCGAAACTATTGTACTTGGTATAATAGGTAATAGGGCGTAATGCCGTAGTCTGCATGACAATCTGCGTGGAGTCATTACCCTTCAAGTACGTTGTTTTCGGAACTTGTGCCACGCGGAGGGAGAAACCATAGAACTCACTATTGCCGCCATTGATAGCACGTACCTCAATCAAGTGTTCACTGAAAGACATATCATAACGCCTTAAAGTAATACTTGAGGTGTTTGTCTGTGCCGGTTGGAGCACACCATCTATATATACTTCAAACCATTGGTTATTTTCCGGTTTGTCCTGTTTGGAGCTGGTATCGGTTTTTTTATCTTTTCCCAAGAACGAGAACTGGTCATATCCTTTAACGTGGAATTTAAAGGCGTTATTGTTAGTCATCTTGAAATATACGTTCGTTGATGCAGCCGGGAACTCGTTGGTGGCGGTGATAGAGCAGTTGCTGATACCTCCGTTTAGCGACACATCAAACCACCCGTCTTGCGCTTTTGTATAAGTTGCAGATGTGTTGTTGGTGATGCCTTCCATTTTTTGGGTGTTCGGCGTGGTGCAAACAGATGCATAACTGGTATTATCGGTTTTTCCGGGATAATATACTTCATATTCACGTCCGTTGTCCTCTACCAACTTAGTGGCATAACCGCCCTTTGACTGTTTCTCTTCATAGACACCCGGTTCGTGGAGGGTGAGGTTGGTGGAGGGAATGGGAGCTGCGGCAGTGACGGTCACGGCACATGTAGCAGTCTTACCGCCATCAACGGTGGTCACTGTGATGGTTGCGGTTCCCGCTGAAACACCGGTAACAGTGCCGTTATTGACAGTTGCGACAGCCGGATTACTGCTGGACCAAGTGAGGCTCTTGTCGGTGGCGTTAGCGGGTTGAACGGTCGCTGTGAGCGATGTGGTATTATTCACGCGAACGCTGGCAATCGTCGGAGCCAAGGTAACGTCGGTTACAGCGACAGCCTGTACGGTCACGGCGCAAGTAGCCGTCTTACCGCCCTCAGAAGTAGCGGTGATGGTAGCTGTTCCTGCCTTTATACCTGTTACAACACCATTATTGACGGTAGCCACGGTTGGATCGCTTGAGCTCCAGGTAATCCCTAAGCCGGTGTTGGCATCGCTGGGCGTGTACGACACGGTCAGGGTCTCTGTGCCGCTGATAGAAACGGCAGCGCTTGTCTTGTTGAGCGCAATCGACGTAACCGGAATATGTGTTGCTGGGGCATTGACGGTCACGGCACACGAACCGGATTTGGTGTTGTCCAGATTTGATTTCGCAGTAATGGTAGCCATTCCTTGTGCCACAGCGGTCACCAAACCTGTTGTACTGACGGTGGCTACACTCGTGTTGCTACTCTCCCAAGTGACTGATTTATCGGCAGTTGACGGCGTAACGCTTACGGTCGCGGTTAACTGCTGTGTGGAATTCGGATCCAATGTGGCTGTAGCCGGTGCTACGGTCACGCTATTCACCGTCGGGGTCTGACCGCCTCCACCGCTGCCTCCATCGGGCGTGGTGATTGTAATACTTTTAATACTCTTATAACTTGAACCTGCTTCTCCAAACCAGACAACATAACTCGTTTGGGAAAGGCTATTAACGGTTTCTGTGGTCTTTTTGACAAATCCGTCTGCTAATGAAGGATTAGCAGAGGTGTAATCGGATCCTTCTGAAGTGCCAAACTTGAATTTGTATGAGGCGGATCCGTAGCTGTGTGAAATAGTAACTGTAATAGAGCCGTTTACTCCGCTGACGGGGATTCCAATCGCGTGACTTTTACCGCTGGCATTTTGTCCGTTGAAGTTTACTCCCGTTCCATCAATAAGTATTGTTTTGTTACTTTTGGGATTGAAGTAAACACCATTTTCGAATGTGGCTGCAGAGTACGTTTTAGCAGACCAAGTGGAAAAGTCTGCATCAAATAACGTGACATCTGCCCAAATGGTGCTTGCCATCACTACAGCTGCGAAGAGAAGAAAACTCTTTTTTAATGTGTTTGTCATATTTGTTTTGTGTTAAATTTTCGTACTTTTAGGCGGACGCAATGCCCGATATTAATTCACGGTGCAAAATTACTACTTTTTTCGCACATGCGTGTGCATATATTATATAAAAATGTGTAAAAATTGACATTTTTGGAGAAAAAAGTCGCGCGCGTACACTTTTATTTGCGTATGTAGATTTTTTTTTGTAATTTTGTGCTCGATTTTGCGGGTGGTGAAAAGTTTTGAACAGCATAAAACCAGCATAAGATAAGCACAAAACCTGCATAAACTACCGATGAAGTGTGGAAAACCAAATCAACAAATATATATTAATAAAGTGACAAACCAATTAAAATAAAATGAAAAAGAGTATTTTGACTGTAGCGCTTTGCTTGATTGCAGCGCTGACGATGACCGCCCAGACGGTGAACAAGGCAACCGTAACGGGTAATGCGGATGCAGCTGCTAAAGCAGGTGCGGATTTGAAGAAGTTAGAGAATGGCGAGAAAGCCTGGAAGTTTGACGGAACGGTAGGTCTGAACGCCGCTGCAACGGGGTTGGTAAACTGGGCTGCCGGTGGTAAGAACAACGTGAACGGCATCGTTTATGCCAAGCTTCACCTCCTGTATCACAAGAATGCGATCGCTTGGGAAACCAATTTCGATACGGATTTTGGAATGACCTGGATTGACCAGAAGGAAGATGCCTTCCAGAAATCGAGCGATAATATCAAGCTGGCTACCAAATTCGGATGGGAGTTCAAAGAGAATTGGTATCTGACGGTTCTCGGCGGTTTCCAGAGCCAGTACGCGTTAGGCCGCGAGTATGTAACGGGTTACAACCCTGCCATCTCCAAATGGTTGGCTCCTTCTTACACCGATATTTCTGTCGGTATCGACTGGAAGAAGAGTTACAACGGTGCTGATTTCTCCATTTACCTCTCTCCGGTTGCCGGCCGTATCACCACGGCTTATACGGGCAACGCGTGGAACGAGCGTTACACGAAAGAGGCTTGGGTAGCCGCCGGTAACGCAGAGGCGGACTGGAACCAGACTGTTTTTGAGGCGCAACAGGCAGCCCACACCGATCTGGCTTCGACCTTGAAGGACCGCAACGGTGTGTCCTATTACGACGCGCTGGGTAACAAGATGTACAACCGCAATGCCCGTGCCGAGTTCGGTTTGAGTTTCAAGGGTGCTATCGCTTATACCTATAAGGATATGAAACTGAGCACCACGCTGGCTCTCTTCTCTCCGTACGCAGGAAAAGGCAGCGCGCTGGCTTCCTACGAAGATGCCGCCACCCGTGCCGCCAACCGAGAGATCGACCCTCTCTACAACGAGGCGGATCACTATTTCCGGTATTCGAACATGAACCGTCAGTTCGGTCTGTTTGATGTGGATTGGGATGTGGCACTGAGCTATCAGTTCCTGAAATGTCTGCAGGTAACCCTTCAGACCAGCCTGAAGTATTATCCGGGTGCGCTGATTGCCAACAAAGACGGTGTGCTCTCTGAGCGCTGCCAGTTCAAGGGCGTCATCGGTATCGGAGTAGGATACAGTTTCTAAGTACCAAGGGACTAAGGACCAAGTACCAACTCATGCAGGCGCTGGACGACCTTTCGCAAAATGTGCATCTTCTCCTGGAGCGCTATACGGCGTTGCGGGAGGAGAATGAGCGCTTGCGCGAGGAGATAGAGCACCAGCGCGCAGAGTTGGTCCGCACACACAGCGAGTTAGCGGAGCTGCAGCAGAAGAACAAACGCATAGCGATGGCGAACGCTCTGACATCCGCTGAGGGGAGCGAAGAGGCGATGAAACGCATCAATGCGCTGATTGCCCAGGTGGACAGAGCCATAGCCGCGCTGAAGAAATGATTTCCGACAAGCAACATATCAACCTCCGGTTGGACGCCCACTCGGTAGGTCTGGATGTACCGCGTGAGCAGGAACCCGATTACCGCTACGCGGCGGATCTGTTGAACAGGAGGTATCAGTACTATCTCAAACTGCGGCCGAACGCTTCGGCGGAGCAGTTATGGATGTACACGGCTTTGGAGATCGCAGTGGCATTGCAATCCGATGCGCGCAAGAAGAGTCTGGAGCCCATAGAAAAGACACTCACAGAAATTAATCAACAAATAGAAAAAACCATTAATCAATGAACACAGTATTCGTAGTACTTTATATAGTCGGCGGTATCCTTCTGGGTGCCGGAGGCTATTATCTCATCGCCCGCATCACCGGCGCCGGAATACTCAAGAAGGCAGCCGAAGAGGCGGAAGTGGTGAAGAAGAACAAGATTGTTGAGGCTAAGGAGAAGTTCATCGCCCTCAAGCTCGAGCACGACAATGCCGTGCGCGAGCAGGACAAGCGCCTGCAACAACAGGAGCAGCGCCTGCAGCAACGCGAGCAGCAGCTCAACCAGCGTCAGGGAGATATACAACGCACCCTCAACGAAGTGAACCAGAAATCGCAGGCGGTGGAGCAGCGTCAGCAGGCGCTGGACTACAAGCAGCAGGAAGTGGAGAAAATGCAGCACGAGGCGCAGAAACAGCTCGAGCAACTGAGCGGCATGTCCGCTGAGGAAGCCAAGAAGCAACTGGTGGAGGCGCTCCGCGACGAAGCGAAGACCGCCGCCATGTCCTATATCAACGAGATCATGGACAACGCGCGTCTGGAGGCGAACAAAGAGGCGAAGAAGATTATTATCCAGACTATTCAGCGTGTGGCTTCCGAGACGGCGGCAGAGAGCACCGTTTCCGTCTTCCATATTGAGAATGACGAAGTCAAGGGCCGTATCATCGGTCGCGAGGGACGTAACATCCGCGCGCTCGAGGCGGCTACCGGTGTGGAGATTGTCGTGGACGACACCCCGGAGGCTATCACCCTCTCTGCGTTCGACCCCGTACGCCGCGAGATTGCGCGTCTGGCGTTGCACCAGCTGGTACAGGACGGACGTATCCACCCCGCGCGTATCGAGGAGGTCGTTGCCAAAGTCACCAAACAGGTGGAGGACGAGATTGTCGAGACCGGCAAGCGTACTACCATCGACCTCGGTATCCATGGTCTGCACCCCGAGCTGGTGCGTCTGGTGGGTAAGATGAAATACCGTTCGTCGTACGGTCAGAACCTGCTCCAGCACAGCCGTGAGACCGCTAATCTCTGTGCCGCCATGGCGGGCGAGTTAGGACTCAATGTGAAGGCTGCCAAGCGTGCCGGACTGCTGCACGATATAGGCAAGGTGGCGGACGATGATGTCGAGCTGCCGCACGCAGAGTTAGGTATGAAACTGTGTGAGAAATACGGTGAGAAACCCGATATCTGCAATGCCGTGGGTGCACACCACGACGAGTGTGAGATGACGACCCTCATTGCGCCTATCGTACAGGCTTGTGATGCCATCTCCGGTGCCCGTCCGGGTGCCCGTCGCGAGATCGTGGAGAGTTATGTCAAGAGGCTCAACGACCTCGAGAACCTGGCTATGTCCTTCCCGGGTGTCGTGAAGACCTACGCCCTGCAGGCAGGCCGCGAGCTTCGTGTGATTGTGGGGGCGGACAAGATTTCCGACAAGGATACCGAGCTCCTGTCCTTCGATCTGGCGAAACGTATCCAGGACGAGATGACCTATCCGGGGCAGATCAAGGTGACCGTCATCCGCGAGGTGCGTGCCGTCAATGTCGCCAAGTAATCAGCCATGCATGGCTGATACACAAAGGACTTCCGCCTACAGGTAGAAGTCCTTTGTTATTTCCTGATAGGCGGCGGAACGGCCGCCTTTATCGTCCTCGAGAACGAGGGTGTCTTCGGATACGGGATTTTCGGAGTCCCGACAGGTCGGAATATCGGTATATCGATATTTCGATTTTTCGAAAGCCAGTAGAACTCTCCGTGCCGGTTTCGATACCTTACTATAGACACGCGTGACGCGCGTGAGGACGAAACCCTCCTGTGCCGCAAGAGCGCACACTTCCTCTTCCGCCTCGGCAGGCAGAATAAGGCATAACCGCCCTTCCTCACGCAGCAACCGCGCGCTGTGATGCAGTAACTCCGTGTAGCTGAGTGTGTCCGTGTGCCGCGCTAACTCGCGCGCCTTGTCGGGGTTCTTGAGGCTGTTCCGGAAATAGGGCGGGTTAGAGACGATGAGGTCATACCATTTACCATTTGGACATGTACCATTTACCATTTGCCATTCCTGGATAGAGGACAACCATGCATGCAGGCGGTCCGACCATGGTGAAGCGGCGAAGTTCTCTGCGGCTTGTTCCATGGCGGATTTGTCTATGTCAATCGCGTCAATATGCGCTTGGGGAAACCGCTGCGCCAGCATCAGAGCAATCAGTCCGCTGCCCGTGCCGACATCCAAAATGCGAAAATTTGTAAATGAAGAAATATTGAAATCTATCGGAGCCCACGCACCCAACAACACGCCGTCCGTGCCTACTTTCATCGCACAGCGGTCATGAGCCACAAAGAACTGCTTGAACTGAAAACCCTCCGAAGCCATCCAATCTCAAATATCAATTATCAACTGTCAAATATCAAATCTCAATTCACAATGGTGGCAACTACCATTGTGCTCGTGTTCGTGGTACTCAATGACGCAATGTACTGCCAGGTAGCATCCCAAGACGATAAACAGTACCGCGCAGATGTGCCGGAACCACTTTTCGAAAGTCTGCATGTTACTGGTCAGCCTGCCGATACTCACCGCGCTGTAGCTGACGAGCCACGCAATCAGCATGATCGGCAGACCGGTACCCAGACCGAACACCACCGGCATGAGCCAGTTCCAACTGCCCGGCAGCGTGAGGGTGATATCTATCATCGTCAGGAAATAGACCAGCCTGTGGGGGCAGAAGGCGATGGCGAAGAAGATACCGAGAATGAACGACCAGAGCCAGCTCTCCTTGCTGTCCGTATCTTTGAGCCATTTGCTGATGCCGTGGTCGTGCTCGTGGTGGTGATGACCGCTGAAGAGCAGCACCATGCCGCAGATGAGCATGAAGCCCGCCAGAATCGGTTCGCCCCAGTGGGCGAGCACGTGCCGGATACCCTCCGTCTGTGCGCCCGCGAGGAACGGAATACTGAGCAGGATATACGTCGCCAGTTTGCCCAGAACGAACATCAGACCGTTCGTCAGAACCATCCGTTTGTTATTGATTTCCTTGTCGATATAACTGATGGCGGTGATGCTCGTCATCAGCGTGCAAGGGTCCAAAATAGTCAGCAATCCCAGTAGTAATGCCGTGAAAAGTTGTATCATTGTGTCCTTTTTTACGAAAAAGCGTGCAAAGGTACACTTTTTTTTGCATATATGCAAATTTTTTAGTACCTTTGCGTGCTGAAAAATGAAAGATGAAATTAATCGTGCCCTTGTGGCTAAGAAAAGTGAATAATGAAAGATGAAAAGTGAAAGATGGAAAATATCGCTGCGGAACAGACCCATCTCCACGCGTATCATGTACGTCGTTTTTGCGTGCGTGACGATCATTTTTATCTTTATGCTCGGCATGTCCATCCGCTATGTCTATTGGAGTGTGGCGCAGCAGCAGCGGCACGAACTGATCACCCGCGCGGAGTATATCCAGTCCTATCTGAGGTCTCTTTATTACTGGGATGTCGCGTTGGCTCCGAACCAGGCGGAAGGGCTTTCCATTGACCTTAGGGATCTGAGTATCGACATGCAGCAGGACCTGCACGTCTATTCGCTCAACGGCGAACTGCTCGCTTCTTCTTCGCCCCGGCTCTTCGACGGAGGAGCCCTCTCACGGAGCCTCAGTATCGACAAACCCTTCTTTTCGGACGACCATATAGCCCTTTGTTACGAGCAGATTAACGAACAACCGTACTTGATAGCTTACCTGCCGTTCCATAACGGAGCGTTCGTAACCATCGGCTATATTGCCGTCCCTTATTTCCTGAGCGAGCAGACCCGGAACGCCCAGCTGCGGGAGTTGCTCTCGCTCCTGATTCCGGTGTACCTCGTTGCGTTGGTGCTCTCGCTCATCTTCTCCTACCTCGCCACCCGTTCCATCACCTCGCCGCTGAAGGTCCTGACGGATAAGATGCGGCGGTTCGAGATAGGCGGCAGGGACAACCATATTGACTACCCCTACCACGACGAGTTGGGTGCGCTGGTGGAGCGGTACAACCTCCTGGTGGACCAGGTGGAGGAGAGTGCGGAGCAACTGGCGCGGGCGGAACGAGAAGGCGCTTGGCGGACGATGGCACGGCAGATTGCCCATGAGATCAACAATCCGCTGACGCCGATGAAACTGTCGGTCCAGAAACTCCGGCTCAAGCGCGGCACCGACCGGTTCGACGAGTATTTCGACAAGACCACGAAGATGCTGATTGACGAGATTGACAACCTCGCGCATATAGCGCAGTCCTTCTCTACCTTCGCCAAACAGCCGGAGGTCGTTACCACGGAGGTGGACATCGCCGAGAAACTGTCGAACGTCATTACCCTCCAGCGCGAGAACGACGAGCAGATACCTATCCGGTATATCGGTCCGGACAGCGGGGTAGGCGTGCTCGCCGACAAGGAGCAGATCAGTCAGGTCTTCGTCAACATCATCCGCAACGCCCTGCAGGCATCGCCCTCGGACATCATCGTCATGCTCAACCCCTCCTTCTCGGCCAAAGAGATACAGATCTCCATTTCGGACGACGGCACCGGCATTCCCGAGGATATCCGGCCGCGTATCTTCCGCCCGAATTTCACCACCAAGTCCAACGGTAACGGGCTGGGACTCGCTATCTCCAAACATATCGTGGAGGGTTCCGGCGGCCGCATCGAGTTCGACACCTCGCCCAAAGGCACCACTTTCTTCATCTATCTGCGCAAGAAGTTGAACTGATGTTTTTCCAGATTATTAATCCCGCAGAGGCTTTACGGCCGTATATCTCCCGCTATGTGTTTGTGCGTGCGGAAGGCTCCACGGACACCATGACGCCGCCGGCGGATGATCCGCGGTTCGTGAACGGCAAGCATGTGCAACCCTTGCTCCCTAACTATGGCAGTCTGATTTTTGTCCGGAATGCCGTAATAGAGATCGGCGGAAAGCAATCCGATGAACTGATGTTGCTCGGCGCCAACCAGACTACGCTGGGTTTGACTACGCTCAGCGGCTGGTTCGAAGGAATGATGGCAGATTTCGAGCCGGGAGGAATGCATATGTTGGCGGGGATGGATCTGCAGCAGTTATCCGGCAAAGTACAGACCGTAAGCGAAACCGGCGATGAAGGGTTGGCGCATCTGGACCGGATCTTCAAATCCACACCCAAGGCGGAGGACATCGCGCCGCAGTTGGACGCTTTCTTTTTGGGGCGCATTCCCGTGAGGGAAGATATCAGCTACCTGCGTATCCGGAAGGTGATTGCCGCTTGTGATGACGCCAAAGGCAATATCTCGGCAGCGGAAATGGCCTCTGTGGCGTGTCTCGGCGAGCGGCAGTTCCTGCGTGTCTTCCGCCAATACGTCGGCGTTCCGCCCAAACAATTCATCCGCCTCAGGCGTTTCCATCGTACCATCCAGGACATGCAGCAGCAAGCCGCGCAGGGAAAGCCGATTGATTTGTTGGCTACCGTCTTGCGGCACGGATACTACGATCTGAGTCATGCTGCGCTGGAGTTTCAGCAAATGGGCTGCGTCTCGCCCGGTCAGTTTCGAATGCTTGGCATTCCGCTGACGCAAGATTTCTCTGTATTTTTTGCCTAAAAACGAATAATGTCCGTTTTTTCATATGCCGTTTGCTGAAAAGGCAGTACCTTTGCACCGGAATTTAAATTTGAGTTATGAGAAAGCTTGTTTTAGGATTATTTGTTATGCTCTCTGTAGTAGCGAAAGCAGAGACGATCAAAGGCGCCGTGGTGGACAGCCGCGGTGAGGCAATGCCGTTTGTGACGATCTCTGTGCTCGCGCAGGATTCAACCCTCCTCACAGGTGCCATCACGGATGAGAAAGGAAAGTATATAGTAACCCCTCCCGACCTCCCCTCAAGGGAGGAGAAATATATTATCCAGGCTTCCTATATCGGTTACCAAACGGCGTTCGGCGGACCGGATTTCGTCCTCCACGAAGAGACCGAACGGCTCAAGGAAGTCGAGGTTAAGGCGAAGAAACCGCTCATAGAACGCCAGATGGACAAACTGGTGGTGAACGTTTCCGCCTCACCTCTCGCAGCGGGTTCTAACGGAAACGATATACTCCGCCGCTCGCCGGGGGTGCGCATTGACAAGGACGGAAACATTACCGTTAACGGTAAATCCGTGGAGATCTGGGTGGACGGCAAACCCTCGTACCTCTCCGGTCAGCAGCTCAAAGCCATGTTGGACGGTACGGACGGAAACACGATAGAGAAGATAGAAATCATCTCCAACCCCTCCGCCAAATACGACGCTTCGGGTCAAGGCGGAATCATCAATATCAAGACCAAACGCAACATGATGCGCGGACTCAACGGAATGCTCTCTGTCGCGTACGGCGGCATGTATTTCGGGGATGTCAAACGCTGGTTGAACAACGAAATGGTCTCGCTCAATCTCAATTACCGCGGCGAGAAAACCTATACCTTTGGTCAACTGACGCAGGTCTATGCCCAGAACGACGTGGATTTTGAGACCGGGCGCACGGTGCCGGAGATCGGCTCGAAGCCCCAAACGGTCAATTATTCGTACTCCGGATACGGCCTCGATTTCCAGTATTACATGCTCAAACTGGGCAACGACTGGTACATCGACTCCGCCAATACGTTTGGGTTCATTCTTCAGGTGCCCTTCATGAACATGAAGCAGCAGATCCTCGGCGGACGTAATATGGGTTATACGGTGGTGGGAGCGGATACGACCTTCAGCACCACGGCTACCAACACCCGCACACGGGCGCCGCAACACACCGCCAATCTCAACTACACCCACACCTTCAGCGAGGCACTCGAACGCGAACTGACTGTCAATGTGGACTACAACCGCTACTCCACGATCTCCAATAACTACCAGTTCACGGACTATGACAACCGTTCGCTCGGACTGGATATCAACACCCGACAAAAGGCGGATATCTACTCCGCGAAAGTTGATTTCCAGACTAAGTTCTGGCAGACAGGAATGCTCGAGTGCGGCGTCAAATATGCCCTCTCCTCCACGGATAACCACATGACCACCGACTCGGTGCTCAACGGCGCGAATAGAGGCCAAACGCCTTCGGATTTTCTCTACCGCGAGCACGTGGCTGCGGCGTATATTTCGGCGGGTAAACAGTTTGGCGAACACTGGTCGGTTAAACTCGGACTCCGAGGAGAGTACACCTTCTCCCACGGCAACTGGACTTCCGCCGACTCGGTGACCAATAAGTCGTACTTTGACCCTTTCCCCACGGCGTATATCGGTTATACCACTTCGCCGTTGGGCAAGCTGCAACAGCCGATAGCCGTCTCGGCGTCTTACACACGGCGTATCAAACGCCCCAACTACTGGATGCTCAACCCCTTCGTAACGTACGTGGATGCCTATTCGTCGCAGGTGGGAAACACCAATCTTACGCCCGAGTTCAACAACGATGTGGAACTGCATTTCTCTTGGACCCGGTATCTCAATCTGACCTTCAATTTCGCACACACGCAAGGGATGTTCAACCGAAAGACGATTGTCCTTCCGAATGGAACGGGACAGACGCAATGGACCAATTTCGGTACCTGTACCACTCACGGCGGCAACCTCTCTCTGACCGAACTCCCCCTTGTCCCGAAATTTTCTAACAGTCCGGAGGACGGTCTTACTTCTAACAGCGGTAGCGGTCCTACAGCGAGGCGGTCTATCGTTGGCGCATGGCTGGCGCTGACGGTCAATGCCGGCTGGTACCATTTTCTCAATCAGTCCTACGACAAGAAGCCCGACGGCAGCCCTGTTTATCGTCTCGGCAGCCATTACGGATACGCGGGTGGCACGCTCTCTGCATACTTGCCCAAGGACTGGATCATGACTCTGGACGGCAACTGGTCTTCACCGATGACCATCGGTTACGAGCGTCAGGAGAGCACTTGGTATCTCTCGTTCGGTGTGCGCAAGATGTGGATGCAGAAAGGCTTGATTTTCAATCTCAACGTCCAGGACCTGCTCCGCTCCCTCAGTTTCCGAAGCGATGATATGGGGCAGCAACCCGGCTATCATTCTTGGTATAAGAACACCGTCCGCCAGCAGCGTGTGATGCTCTCCGTCACATGGATGTTCGGCCAGCAGCAACGCACCAAATACCGCAAAGTGGGCGACATGGACGAATCCTCCCGCCTCGGCACCGGAGGTGGCGTGGGAGGAAAATAAAGTCCTTTTTGTCGCATCATTGCGACAATTTCCCCCCCCCGCCACACCCCCGCTACACCTCCGCCACACCCTCGCTACACTCCCGCCACTTCAACCTGCATATAAAACCGCCCCATTGTCAGTCTCTTATAAGACTCCGAGTAGGTGATTAGTAGGTGATTAGTGGGTCGCTAAGCTGACGCCACCGTAACGAAAAGGGAAGAAAAAGGACTTGCTGCATCCGCCAAGTTTGGCGGATTGAGAATTTCCTCAACTCCAATGCAAAGATAATACTTTTTTTTCAAATCTCCAAATTCCGTTCCTCAAAAAACGTATTTTTTATGAAAAATGCACGCGCGCTTGCATAATTCAGAAAAAAGTTGTACCTTTGTGCCGTAAAAGAAGCAAAGAAGCCATGAAACGTATCCTTTCCTCCCTTTTCTCCCTATTCTGTCTATGCTGCCTGCTGCCCATCGGCGCCGTTGATTATTGTGCCACGGAGGCATGGGGCAATGCCGGAGAGATAACCGGCGGCGGGAACGCTACGCCAATCTTGGTGAGTGATTACAAAGCCTTAAAAAAAGCCCTGACTACCCAAACGAACCAACCTAAGGTGATTATTGTTACGCAGGACATTGAGTTTCATAAAAAAATTATGTCGGGGCTCAGTGACCTCACGCTATTAGCTTTGCCGGGAGTACGGTTATTCAATAATGAGACAGAGCCCGATAACTCCGGTCTTTTGCATTTTGAGGGAAGAAATATCATCCTCCGAAACCTTACTCTCCGCGGAGCAGGAGTCTTCAATGATGCCGGAAAAGACCTCTTGGAAATAGTAGGTGGATACCATATATGGGTGGACCACTGCGACTTTTGTGACGGAATGGATGAGAATGTTTCCGTCCGTTACTATGCGGACAGCTTGTCGTTCACATGGTGTCGTTTCCATTATTCACGGACGGAGGGAGAGGATATTAACCATCAGCGGGCTATCCTCGTTGGCTCAAATAGTTCGGATATTCCGGCGGATGGCAGTTATGATGTTACGTTTGCTTATTGCTGGTGGGACGAAGGATGTAACCAGCGAATGGCGCGTACACGGCATAGTGTTGTTCATTACCTGAATTGTTATTGGAACTCATCCATTTCCAGTTATTATCTATGCGTGGATGATGCTGCATGTTATGCGGAAGGCTGTACGTTTGAAGGAGAAGCGAATAGAAAGAACAAAGTCCTTACGATACCAACGGATTGGGAGACGGTGAATTACTGGACTTTCGTCAACTGCGAGGGCAATATCCCTGCGGATGAGGGTGTGGTATCTCCTCCCGAGTATGAATACGACCATCTCATGCCGGCGGAAGCCAAGGCTTATGTCACGGATCCCACGTGCGGCGCAGGTGCAACACTGGTGGTGAAAAAGAGCGGAACGGTGTTCTCTCCTTGCCAGCCGGTGGAAGAACAGGAAGAAGACTTGGACACCGTGCTGCACGGCACAAAGCCCTCTAAAATCCTCCGCAACCGCGAAATCCTCATCCTTCGGGGAAAGAAGGTATATACCATCACAGGACAGGAGAAAGCGGATAGGTAAACTAAAAATAACAAATTATTTGCATAATTCAAAAAAAAGCAGTAATTTTGCAAGCAAAATTGAGAAACATACCATAAAAACACACATTAAAATGAAAGTACAAGACATTATGCAGCGTCTGGCTGCGAAACACCCCGGGGAAGCAGAGTACCTGCAGGCGGTTCAGGAAGTATTGGAGTCTATCGAAGAGGTGTACAACCAACACCCCGAGTTCGAGAAAGCGAAGATCGTGGAGCGCATGGTAGAACCCGACCGTATTTTTACGTTCCGTGTAACATGGATTGACGACCAAGGCGAGGTGCAGACGAACCTCGGTTACCGTGTGCAGTTCAACTCCGCCATCGGTCCGTACAAGGGCGGTCTGCGGTTCCACAGAGCCGTGACGCCGTCCATGCTCAAGTTCCTCGGTTTCGAGCAGACTTTTAAAAATGCGTTAACCACGTTACCGATGGGTGGCGCGAAAGGCGGTTCGGACTTCGACCCGGTAGGCAAGAGCGACGCGGAGATCATGCGTTTCTGCCAGGCGTTCATGCTCGAACTGTGGCGTTGCATCGGTCCCGACCAGGATATACCGGCAGGCGACGTAGGCGTAGGCGGACGGGAGATAGGTTTCCTCAACGGCATGTACCAGAAACTGGCGCGCGAATACCACACAGGCGTGCTGACCGGCAAAGGCATGACCTGGGGCGGCAGTATTCTGCGTCCGGAAGCAACCGGCTTCGGTGCACTCTATTTCACGCAACACCTCCTGCACAAGGCAGGCAAAGATATCAAGGGCAAACGCGTGGCGATCTCCGGCTTCGGTAACGTGGCATGGGGTGCGGCTACCAAAGCGGTCGAACTGGGCGCACAAGTGGTAGCGATCTCCGGTCCCGACGGCGTAGTGGCAATCAAAGACGGCATCACCAAAGAGATGATTGACTACATGCTTGTGATGCGTGCGTCGAACCGCAACAAAGTGCAGGACATGGCGGACAAGTTCCCGAACCTCTGCGTCTTCACGGAAGGCAAGAAAGCATGGTCGATTCCGTGCGACATCGCCCTGCCGTGCGCGTTCCAGAACGAACTGAGCGAAGAGGACGCCAAGGAACTGAAGGCGAACGGCTGCTGGTGCTGCTGCGAGGTATCGAACATGGGCTGCCAACCGGGAGCGATCCATTTCTTCCAGCACAACGGCGTGCTCTTTGCGCCGGGCAAGGCGGTCAACGCCGGCGGCGTGGCTACCTCCGGTCTGGAGATGACCCAGAACGCCGAGCACCTCAGCTGGACAGGCAAAGAGGTGGACGAGCGTCTGCATCATATCATGGAGTCCATACACGAGCAATGCGTCCGCTACGGCACCCAGCCGGACGGCACGATCGACTACGTGAAGGGCGCTAACATCGCAGGTTTCATGAAGGTGGCGACTGCTATGTTGGAACAGGGAATCATTTAAGACCGCTGCGCTGTAAGACCGTTACACTGTAAGACCGCTGCGCTGTAAGACCGGCCTGCGGCCTGTAAGAAATATAGATTTAATTATGTACACAGATTTTCAAAAACACCTGCAGCAGACCTTGGCGGAGATCAAGGAGGCAGGACTATATAAGAACGAGCGGGTGATTATCACTCCGCAGTCGTCGGGCATCAAAGTAGAGGGCGGACAGGAAGTAATCAACTTCTGCGCCAACAACTACCTCGGCTTGGCGGATAACCCCGAACTGATCCAAGCCGCCAAGGACCGCATGGACGCACGCGGCTACGGCATGGCGTCCGTGCGTTTCATCTGCGGCACGCAGGACACGCACAAAGAACTGGAGCGTGTCATCTCCGATTTCTTCGGCACAGAGGACACTATCCTTTATGCCGCTTGCTTTGACGCCAACGGCGGACTCTTCGAACCGCTGCTGACCGAAGAGGACGCTATCATCTCCGACGCACTCAACCACGCGTCCATCATTGACGGTGTGCGTCTGTGCAAGGCGGTGCGTTACCGCTACGCCAACGGCGACATGGCGGACCTGGAGGAGCAACTCAAGAAAGCGCAGGCACAGCGTTTCCGTATCATTGCTACGGACGGCGTCTTCTCCATGGACGGCAATGTATGTCCGCTGGATAAGATCTACGAGTTAGCGCAGAAATACAACGCGCTCGTCATGGTCGATGAGAGCCACTCCGCCGGAGTAGTCGGCAAAACAGGTCACGGCGTGACCGAACTGTACAACATGCGCGGCAAGGTGGAGATCATCACCGGTACGCTCGGCAAAGCCTTTGGCGGCTCGGTAGGCGGTTTCACCACCGGTAAGAAAGAGATTATCGACCTCCTGCGCCAACGCAGCCGTCCGTATCTCTTCTCGAACTCAATCCCGCCGATGATTGCTGCGGCAGGCATCAAGACCTTTGAGATCCTTACCCGCTCCAACGAACTGCAGGACCGCCTGCACGAGAACACGGCATACTTCGTAGAGAAGATGAAAGCCGCCGGCTTTGATATCAAGCCTACGCAGTCTGCTATCTGCGCTGTCATGCTCTATGACGCGCGCCTCTCGCAGGAGTTTGCAGCCAAACTGCAAGACGAAGGAATATACGTCACGGGCTTCTATTATCCAGTCGTACCGAAGGGTCAGGCACGGATCCGCGTGCAGGTTTCCGCCGCGCACACGCGCGAACAACTGGATAAGTGTATCGCCGCCTTCACGAAGATAGGCAAAGAACTTGGTGTATTGAAAAAGAACTAGGGCCCTAGGACCCTAGGAAACTAGTATCCTAGAAAAAAATGAAAGCATTAGTAAAGAAATACGCGGAGCCCGGCATTTGGATGGAAGATGTGCCGATGCCGGAAGTGGGCGTCAACGACGTACTGATCAAGGTTATCAAGGCCGCTATCTGCGGAACGGACCTGCACATGTATAAATGGGACGCGTGGTCGCAGAGCCACTGCAAACCGCCTTACACAATGGGACATGAGTTCGTGGGGATCGTAGCCGAAGTAGGCGCAGGTGTGCGGAACTTCAAGGTAGGCGAACGTGTGACCGCCGAAGGGCACATCGTCTGCGGGCACTGCCGCAACTGCCGCCGTGGCATGGGGCACGTGTGCGAGAACACGATCTCTGTCGGAATCATGGGCAAGGACGGCTGTTTTGCAGAATACGTGACGATTCCGGAGAGCAACGTAGTCAAGCTGCGCCCCGAGATACCCGACGATTTCGCAGCTATCATGGACCCCTTCGGAAACGCTACCCACA
>CAMOGT010000010.1 GCA_946614295.1 uncultured Bacteroidales bacterium | reverse complement strand
TCCATGTGCTGGCAGACGAGGTAGTCCGGCTTGCGGCCGTCCAACGCCTCTTCTATTTTCTTCAACCACTCTTCGCAGCAACGCGCGTCCATCGCGTCCATCACTGCCACTTTCTCTTCTCCGAGCACCATGTAACTGTTGTAACACATGCCTTCCGGCAGCTCGTACTGGCTCTCGAACAAATCCAACTCGGCATCATCACAGCCGATGTATTTGATCATTTTGTCATTTACCATTTTATCATTTATTTAGATATTTATTTTTCGTTGTACGCCTCGAGGGCTTTGCGGAGGACGATCATGGCTTTGCCCAGATCCTCCTTGTTGAGGACATACGCCATACGCACCTGATGCCGTCCGTCCTCGGGGTTGGTGTAGAAACCCGTACCCGGCGCCATCATAACCGTTGCGCCCTCATACGTAAAGTCGGTGAGGCACCACTTGCAGAATTTCTCTACGTCGTCCACCGGAAGTTCCACCATCACGTAGAACGCACCCGTCGGCGCAGGCGCAAAGACTCCGGGTATCTGATTCAGTTGGTCGATAAGGAAGTTACGGCGGGTGAGATACTCGTCATATACCTCCTGCATGTACTCCTCCGGCGTAGATAGAGACGCCTCTGCGACAACCTGACCGAAGAGAGGAGGACTCAGTCTCGCCTGACAGAACTTCATGACCGACTCGCGCACGGCTTTGTTTTTGGTGATGAGTGCGCCGATACGGATGCCGCACTCCGAATAACGCTTCGAGACGGAATCCACGAGTACTACGTTTTCCTCAATGCCCTCCAGATGGCAGGCGGAGATATACGGCGACTTGGTATAGATAAACTCGCGATAGACCTCGTCGGAAATGAGATAGAGGTCGTATTTCTTGACGAGGTCGCGTATCTGGCGCATCTCTTGTTTCGTATAGAGGTAGCCTGTCGGGTTATTGGGGTTGCATATCAAGATGGCGCGTGTCTTGGGCGTGATCTGCTTCTCGAACTCCTCTACCGGCGGCAGTTTGAAGCCGTTCTTGATGTCGGTTTTGACGGACTTGACGACGGCACCGGCGGAGATGGCAAACGCCATGTAGTTGGCGTAGGAAGGGTCAGTGACGATGATCTCGTCGCCCGGGTTGAGACAGGACATATACGCAAACATGATTGCCTCCGAACCGCCGGCAGTGATGATGATCTCGTCCGGCGAGAGGTCAATACCGTACTCGGCGTAGTAACTGACCATCTTTGTACGGAGGGATTTGAGTCCCTGCGAAGGCGAGTACTCGAGGATGTCGGTATTGAAATTCTTCACCGCCTCCAACGCCTGCGGAGGCGTCTTGATGTCCGGCTGACCGATGTTAAGGTGATAGACATGCACGCCGGCTAACTTAGCAGCGTCGGCATACTTCGCCAGTTTGCGGATCGGGCTCTCCGGCATCGATTGAGCACGTAAACTAATTTCCATATTTTTTCTCATTTAGTCATTTACACATTTATTGAGTAACTCCATCGGGGTATCAATGATGGTCGTGCAGCCGGCTGCCACCAGTTGCTCGCGGGGAACGAAGCCCCATGAGCAGGCGATGAAAGGCAGTCCGGCGTTCGCCGCCGTGTCGTGGTCCACGAGGCTGTCACCGATGTAAATAGACCGCCCTTCGGGCTGACAGACCGCTACGCTGACAGACCGCTGCGCTGATAGACCGGCTGCGCCTGTAAGACTCCTCTCTATATCCCACACTATTTGAGGATTGGGCTTGCGGGGGACGCCGGTGCGTTCGCCGAGGACGATGTCAAAGATACCCGGGAAGAAATGAGTGACGATCTTCTCCGTGGCGGCCTGGTACTTATTGCTGGCGACGGCGAGTTTATAGCCGCGTGCTTTGAGCGTTGCGAGCAGTTCGGGAATGCCCTCGTACGGGCACGTGTAGTCGCAGTTGTGCGCATCATAATAAGGAACGAAATGCGCGCGCACGCGGAGGACGGTCTCCTCATCTTTCTCTCCCTCCGGCAGGGCGCGCTCAATCAGTTTGTTCACGCCATTCCCCACCAGCCGCGGATACTCCTCTATCGCATGGGTGGGATAGCCACAAGCCTCCAACGCGTGGTTGCAGGCGTAGCCCAGATCGTCAATCGTATTGAGCAAAGTGCCGTCTAAATCGAAAATATTTACCATTTGGTCATTTACCATTTGTTCATTTATTTAGTCATTGAGTCATTTTGCCAACTGCTCCTCCATTTGTCGGCGAAAGTTCTCTATGTCACCGAGGTCGCGGATGTCGCGGAGGTTACGCACCCGCTGGCGGACGGAAGAGACGGCATGTCTAGCTAACTTGTCCGCCGAAGGGGTGATCGCCTGTTCGAGCGCCTCGAGGTTCACGTCGTAGAGCATGGAGGCGTGTACGACCGTGCCCGTAGGCGTGGTGTAACACGCAGTGCCGCACACCTTGCGCTCGCCCACGAGTATGTCGTTATGCGCCGTAGTGACTGCCTCGTAGCCGAGTCTCTGCAACGCTCCGGAGAGGGTCTTCATGAACAACTCAAATACCTCCTGACTGTGGGTGGACGGCGAGACGTAAGAGACCATGAGGTTTCCGCGGTCGGCATAGACGCATCCCCCCCCACTCTGGCGCTGTACGACTCGTACTCCGTGCGCGGCGCAATACGCCTCGTTCACCTCCTGCTCGCGGCATTGGTGACGGCCGTAGATGACGGTCGGCTCCACGATCCACGTGAAGAACACAGGTGTGTCGATGGTCTTCACCATCTCCGCCTCTTTCGCCAGATAGTCTTCCAGATGCATTTAATATGTCGGTTCAACGAGTTCCACTCCTCTGCAGAAACGCCGTTTGATATCGCGGTCGTCGCCCAGATAAAGGTAACGCTCCAGGCGCTGCGGGAGGGTGTAATGGTCATAATTGAGGTAAGAGTCGTCGATGAGCAGGGCGTCGAACTCATAGTCCGGTTCGAACGAACCGACCTTACCGAAGAACGAACCGCCGCCTTTGGTAGCGAGGTAGAATACCTCGGAGAGGCTGAGGAACGGCATCTCGCCCTTGGTCTGGGCGTAGTTGAGTTTGGAGACCTGTATGGCGTACTGCATAACGCGCAGCATGGACATGTGGTGCCCCGCCGAGACGTCCGTTCCGAGCGCCACGTGGATACCTTCGTTGAGGAACTTACGGATGGGTGCCATGCCGGACGAAAGGTTGCTGTTCGACATGGGGCAGTGCACTACGTACACGCCGTTCTTCTTCATCAGCTCCATCTCCTCGCCGTCCGTGTAGCAGCAGTGCGCCATGAGCGTCGGCGTCTGGCCAAAGAGCCCGTATTTATTATAGGCATCGCCGTAACAGGTAGCCTCCGGCTCCAGCTCTTTCACCCAGTCTATCTCGCTCCTGTTCTCGGAGAGGTGGGACTGCACGGGCAGTCCTGTCTCGGCGGCGTAGTTACCCAGCGCGGTAAGCATCTTGTCCGAGCAGGAGGGCACGAACCGCGGTGTGATGATCGGCTGCACGAGTCCGTTATTACCGTGTTCGTCCAGATGCGCTTTGAGCATCCGCATGCCTTCCATCAGTTCGGCGGTAGTGTTCTGCAGCGTTTCCGGGCTGTTCCTGTTCATGCCTACGAGCCCCACGTACGCTCCCATGCCCGCCTGCACAAAGAGATCCGCGAGGATACGTGTGGACTCCGGGTGGATTGTACCGAAGACCGCCGCACGCATGGTACCCTGCATCCATAGCTCGTGCACGAAGCGCCTGTACAGACGCCTTGCATACTCGGGGTCGGCGTACTTGGTTTCCTCCGGGAAAGTATAGGTATTGAGCCACGGGAGGAGCTCCAGATCGAGCGCCAAACCCATGTTCCTATATTGCGGCGCGTGCACGTGCATGTCGTTGAACGCCGGTATCAGGAGTTTGTCGCCAAAATCCATCACCTGCCGCCGCCAATCCATGTTCTGTGGCAATTCCTTATAGACACCCTTCACCCGACCGTTCGATTTCACCGCCACATAGCCATGCTCGATGATCTCCAGTTGACCGGGAGTCGGAGTGTGGATGATATTCGCTCTATAGATTTTCATGAATGCACAATTTACAATTTACAATGCACAATTAAGATTTTTTCTTCTTAAAGAAGAAGAGACAAATGAGGTAGTTGATACACCCGCCGATGAAGATGACGAAGAGACTGATCAGGTCGTCCCGCCAGCCGGGGAAGGCAGCCAACGCCATCGGCAGCAATCCGAACTGCACCACGATATTAATGGCGCGGGCTAAGAGGAACCCGCCGGCGTTCTTCTTGTTCGGCCGCGTGCCGAAGGTGTACCAGTTGGAGAAATAGTAGTTAGGTACCATCTCCAACAGGTAACCGATAGCAAACGCCACGTAGTAGAGCGCCGTACCCTTCTCGGGGGTCGAGAGGCAATACAGCGCCGCCATGAAGAACCATGTCTGCACAATCGCGCCTGTGGTACCGACGATAAAGAACCGGACGGCACTACGCGTTTTCTCGGGCAGATATGAAGAGGGCAGCTTCATTTTCACATTTATTCATTTACGCATTTTCACATTTATTGAAGCGCAGCGAGCAACTCCTCCATCGCGGCATTGAGACCGTTGACATCACGGCCGCCGGCAGTAGCCATCCACGGCTGTCCGCCTCCACCGCCCTGAATAAGCTTGGCGGCAGCCTTGATCATCGCACCGGCGTTCTTGCCTGCATCGACGAGCGGCTGGGAGAGAAAGACGGCAATCGTCGGTTTGCCCTCGTACTGCGTAGCGCCCACTACGGCAAACTTGACATCGGTGAACTTACCACGCAGGAGCGGCATGACGCCGCGGATCATCTCAGGGTTCATCTCGCCCTGCAAGCGCACCAGTCTGACGCCGTTGAAGTCCTCGGCGCGGTTGACCAGTTCGTCGCGGAAACGCTCTATCTTCTCCTGCATATACTGCTCGATCTGTTTCTTCAGCCCGGCGTTTTCCTCTATCGACTTGCGGATTGCTCCGGCGAGATCCGGGGCATTGTTGAACAGTCCGCGCAGACCGACGAGCATGTCCTGCTGTGCGTAATAGAGTTCGTCCGCTTTCGCTGCAGTCACCGCCTCTATACGGCGCACGCCGGCAGCTACGGATGTCTCCATGACGATACGCACGGAGCCGATCTTGCCGGTGGACGGCACGTGGCAACCGCCGCAGAGTTCGATCGACGGACCGTATTTGATGACACGCACGTCATCGCCGTATTTCTCTCCGAAGAGCGCCATGGCGCCCATGGCTTTCGCCTCAGCGATCGGTGTGTGACGGCTCTCCTCGAGCGGCAGGTCCTGACGGATGAGTCTGTTCGCTACTTTCTCTACCTCGCGCAGCTCCTCGGGTGTCACTTTCTGGAAGTGGGAGAAGTCAAAACGCAGGCTTTCGGCGGTAACGAGCGAACCCTTCTGCTCCACGTGCTCGCCCAGCACTTGGCGGAGGGCATAGTGGAGAATATGGGTAGCGGTGTGGTTGCACATGATCGCCGCGCGGCGCTCGGCATCAACCTCGGCGGTCAGTTTGCCGCTCACGCCGGCTACGCCGCCCGTTACGAACGGCACTTCCTCCATGATATGTACCGGCAGTCCGTTCTCGCGCTTGGTGTCCAGTACCCGGAACGAATGGCCGTCCAGACGCAGACAACCGGTATCGCCTATCTCACCACCCATCTCCGCGTAGAACGGCGTGTGGCTCAGTACGACTTGATAAAAACTCTTGCCTTTCTGGCTCACCTGACGGAAACGAAGGATCCTCGTCTCGCAAGTCAGTTCGTCGTACCCCACGAACTCCGTCTCGCCTTCCTCCAGTACGGTCCAGTCACCGAGGTCCTGTTTGTTCGCCTCGCGGCCCATGGATTTCTGGTGTTCCAACGCTTTGTTGTACTCCTCCTCATTGGTCGTAAAGCCGTTCTCGCGGAGGATCAGTTCGGTCAGGTCGAGCGGGAAGCCGTATGTATCTTTGAGCGTGAACACATCCACGCCGCTTATCTCTGTCTTTCCGGCTTTGCGTGCCTCGTCCATCAGTTTGTCGAGGAGCCCGATGCCCTTGTCGAGCGTACGGAGGAACGCCTCTTCCTCACTCTTGATTACCGGTACTATCTGCGCTTGCTGCTTGACGAGCTCGGGGTACGCTTCGCCCAGATCGTCGATCAACTGCGGCACGAGTTGATAGAGGAACGCCTCACGCATATTCAGGAACGTGTAACCGTACCGCACGGCGCGGCGGAGAATACGGCGGATGACGTAACCCGCTTTCTCGTTGGACGGCAGCTGTCCGTCGGTGATGGCGAAGGCGATCGTACGGATATGATCGGCAATGACACGCATGGCAACGTCGGTCTTCTCGTCCTTGCCGTACGTACAGTGGCATATCTCGCCGATCTTCTTGAGCATCGGCTGGAAGACATCGGTATCGTAGTTGGAAGTCTTGCCTTGGATGGTACGTACCAGACGCTCAAAGCCCATGCCGGTGTCGATCACTTTCTTTGCCAGCGGTTCGAGCGAGCCGTCCGCCTTGCGGTTGAACTGCATGAAGACGATGTTCCATATCTCAATCACCTGCGGGTGGTCTTTGTTCACCAGTTCGCGTCCGGGCACTTGTGCGCGCTCCTCGGCAGAGCGGCTGTCCACGTGGATCTCCGAGCACGGACCACACGGACCCGTCTCGCCCATCTCCCAGAAGTTATCATGCTTGTTGCCGTTTAGAATATGGTCGGCAGGCAGGTGCTTTGCCCAGATAGCAGCCGCTTCGTCGTCACGCGCCAAGCCCTCTTCCGGCGAGCCCTCAAAGACTGTTGCATAGAGGTTGGCGGGGTCTATCTTGAGCACATCGACGATATACTCCCATGCAAAATCAATCGCCTCTTTCTTGAAGTAATCGCCGAACGACCAGTTGCCCAGCATCTCAAACATCGTGTGGTGGTAGGTGTCGTGTCCTACTTCCTCCAGATCGTTATGCTTGCCGCTCACGCGCAGACACTTCTGGCTGTCCGCCACGCGCGGGTACTTAATAGGGTCATTACCGAGAATGATTCCCTTCCACGGGTTCATGCCGGCATTGGTGAACATGAGCGTAGGATCATCCTTGATCACCATCGGCGCGGAGGGCACTACCTGGTGGCCCTTCGAAGCCATGAAGTCCAAAAAGGACTGTCTAATTTCTTTACTTGTCATCATTATATCTTGTTGTCTTAAAGTCGATAAACTCGCGGCGGGGTTTGCCCTCCGTGTCAGCCCGCTCAATGAACGGCAGCGGGTTAGCCGTCAGGCGGTCGTACTCCTCGCGGGCACGTAAGATGTCAAGCGCCATGAAGAGTGCGTTACGCATCGAGGACTCGTCCGCTTGGTCCTTGCCGGTAATGTCATAGGCGGTACCGTGATCAGGCGAGGTGCGCACGATGGAGAGTCCGGCGGTGTAGTTCACGCCGCTCATGTCGAGCGTCTTGAAGGGAATCAGCCCCTGGTCATGGTACATTGCCAGTACGGCGTCGAACTGCTTGTAGTGCCCTGTTCCGAAGAACCCGTCGGCAGCGTACGGACCGAACGCCCAGATACCCTGCTCGTTGGCTTTTTGGATTGCCGGAGCGATGATCTCCTGCTCCTCTTTGCCTAACAGCCCTTGGTCGCCGGCATGCGGATTGAGCGCCAGCACGGCGATACGCGGTTTCTCCAGACCGAAGTCCCGGATAAGCGAGTGTTGCAGGAGGTTCAGTTTGGCGAGGATGCGTTCCTCGGTGATCTGCGCAGGGATATCCGCGATGGACACATGGTTGCACACCAGCGCCACACGCAGGTTGCCGCTGCATAACATCATCAGCGAACCTTCGCCTTTCGTCCCTTCGCCCTTCGCCATTATTTTCTCCAGATACTCCGTATGTCCACCCTGCAGCGCTTCTTTGTTGAGCGGTGCAGTCACGAGGGCGTGTACCTTACCTTCTTTGAGGTCTTTGCAGGCGCGGTCGAGCGATGCTTTGGCTGCTTTGTTCGCCTCCTCGGACGGCACGCCGAGGGTCACCGGCACGGAGTCCGGATAACTGACAATCAGGTTCAGGCGACCGTCTTTCGCCTGTTCCGGCGACTCAATCGTGTTCCAGTTGATATTACGCCAGTACTCGCCCAAGGTCTGGATATGGTGTTTGGCAACTGCGGCATTGCCGTAGATCACGGGCTTGAAGAGTTCGAACATATGCGCCTCGAGGAGCGCCTTGATGATCACCTCGTACCCGATACCGTTCGTATCGCCTGTGGTTATTGCTATAATCGGTTTCACAGTTAATGAATAATGATTAATGAATAATGAATATTAACAATTATGCACCTTTTCGTATTTGAGTTTGGCGGGGTCATAAGGGCTCTTCTCCTCGTCGGGGTAACCCAGCGCCATGACGCATAGCACCTCCAGGTTCTGAGGGATGCCGAACAGCTCGCGCACGTATCTGGTCGCACCGTTGCGGTCTTCAGTTCCGTCAGTCACTATCCCGCGCTCGTGTACATGACACCAGCACGCGCCTAATCCTTGCTCTGTTGCCGCAAGGTGGATATGCTCCGCCGCAATCGCTCCGTCCGCCATCCAGGTGTTGTCACACAACGTGGGGTCAAGCGCAATAACGATCGCCGCCGTAGCGGTGGCAAACATGCCGCTGCCGTAGGTCTTGCACGCCTGCAGCGCACGCACTTTCGCCTCGTCGCGGGTCACATAGAACTCCCACGGACAAGTCCGTTTGGCACTCGGCGACATCAACGCGCAGCGCAGCATATAATCGATTTTCTCCTGCTCCACCGGCTGCGCCTTATACTTACGTATAGACCTCCGTAGAGCACATAATGATTCAAAATTTTCCATACTTATCCAAATTAGCGTGCAAAGGTACAAAAAATAATTGGTAATTGATAATTAACGAAAGATAATTTTAAAAAAAACGCACATTTTTCATTAAAAACACATGCGCGCTTGCGTATGTCAAAAAAAAGCAGTATCTTTGCAAGCTGAAATAAAATGAAAAGTGAAAAATGAAAAGTGAGAAGTATGTGATTATATGCCTAATGGCATTTGTGAGCGTAGTGATGAGCGGTTGTTATGTGAACGAACCCAGCCAGCCTCGTCTCCATAAGATGAACGTTGATTTTGATGTTCCCCAAAACGCGTGGGCCTACGATACAGAAAACCGCTGGTTTTCCTATTACTACCAGAGCCCCGACATCACCGCCTCCATCTACGACTATGGCACTTGGACGATGAGTCATGAATATAATCCGGGGACCAAAGATGCCTATCTGATCCAGTTACCGGAGTTTTTATTCAACGAAATAGCTTTGACCGACACGACGTCGTACTACTACACCCAACGTTTAGACTACGAGGTGGGCGTAGGTTACGTACGTGTGTACGTCACCAATTCGGACTATATCTATGACCAAGGCTGGACTCCTGATAATATGCATTTCCACATGCAGATAGTTTATTAAGCCATCAGCAATCCGATATACATATTAGGTCCCTGTGCGGCGGAGAGCCGTGAGCAGGTATTGGAGACCGCGCGCCAACTGAAGGAGACGTGCGGGGTTTCTTTTATCTATCGCGCGGGCGCATGGAAGCCGCGCACGAGCCCGCACACGTTCCAAGGCGTGGGCGAAGAGGCGTTGGAGTGGCTGCAGGAAGTGAAAACAGAGTTAGGTCTGGAGGTAGCGACCGAAGTGGCGGCGCCCGAACATGTCCAGGCGGCTCTCAAAGCAGGGATTGATTATCTGTGGATAGGCGCGAGGACGAGTGCCAACCCGATGGCGGTTAGTGTAATCGCAGACGCGATTACGGGCCGCTACGCTGTAAGACCGTCACAAAGTGACTGTAAGATAAAAGGCATCTTCATCAAGAATCCGGTGAATGAGGATGCAGGGTTGTGGATCGGGAACATAGAGCGGCTGGAGAAGACCGGCGTGCCGGTGATAGCAGTTCACCGAGGCTGCGGACACAAGCCGTGCTGGGCGATGGCTCACAAAGTGAGGCTTGCCAGACCGGATGTGCCGATGCTGTTAGACCCGAGTCACATGAGCGGCGATGCCAAGAGAGTGCCGGAGTTGATGCAGAAGATACCTGAGTTAGGACTTGACGGCGCGATGGTCGAGGTACATTGCCGGCCGGAAGAAGCACTCTCCGACAGTGTACAGCAAATCACTCCGATTACATTAGGGAAATACCTCGATTCGTTTTCGACTCGTTTTCGACTCGTTTTCGACTCGTTTACGTGTTTGGAAGCATCCCATGCAGTAAAAAACGAGGGACTGAGTGATACCAAAGAGGTAGATACCAAAGAGGTGGATACCAAAGATAAGGTGGATAGCATTGAGTTGAATTGGTTACGAGCGGAGATAGATGAGCTGGATGAGGCATTATGGGACACCATCGCGGCACGAATGGATGTGAGCAAACGGATAGGCAAATGGAAGAAAGCGCACGGCGTAGCCCCACTCCAACCCGGGAGGTACGAGGAGATCAAAGAGAAATTAAAAAATAAAAATGAAAAATTAAAAACGGACGGCATCTCCCTCAGCGAGGAGTTTATGATGAATGTATGGGAGATGATTCACGAGGAGAGTCTGAGACAGCAGGAGTGAAAGGTTAGAGGCGAAAGGCTATAGGCGAAAGGTTATAGGCGAAAGGTTATAGGTGAAAGATGATAAAAGAATTATATAGGAAATATAGAAACCTGATACTATACGGTATCATAGGAGGTTTCTGCGCGGGATTGGATTTCGGAGTATATACGATACTCTGCCATTTCGAGTTGATGCCCTATTTATGGGCCAACGTAATCAGTATCCATGTAGGTATATTCACCTCATTTGTACTGAACAGGTCTGTCAATTTCAAGGTAAAGGATCATCCCAAGACCCGCTTTGCCTCGTTCTACGCGGTGGGGTTAGCAGGTTTGGGATTGAGCGAACTGATGCTATGGGGAATGGTAACCGCAGGCGGGATGAACGAGGTCGTTTGCAAGCTGGTCTCCATCGTAGTAGTAGCGCTATTCCAATACGTATTGAACAAATATATAACATTTAAAAGCGTGCGAGAGCACCCCACGAACGAGTAATGAAAGATACTATTTATTTTGTAATGCCGGCTTACAACGAGGAGGAGAATATCGAAGATGTTATCCGGCAGTGGCACCCGGTGTGTGAGAAAATCAATGCAGAAGGTCACACCGCGCAGTTAGTGATTGCGAACGACGGCAGTCGCGACAACACGTACAAGATTCTGCTGGAATTGAAGAAGAAATACCGCCATTTAGTGGCTCTGGACAAACCCAATTCGGGTCATGGAGCTACCGTTCTATTCCTCTACCATTATGCGATAGACCATGGTGCGAACTATATCTTCCAGACCGACAGCGACGGACAGACTCTTCCCGAGGAGTTCTGGCCGATGTGGGAGAACCGAGAGAAATATGATTTCCAGATCGGTACCCGCGGCGGTCGTCAGGACGGGGCGAGCCGCGTATTTGTGACGAAGACTCTCCGGTTGGTGGTATGGCAGATATTCCACGTATGGGTGAAAGATGCGAACACGCCGTTCCGGCTGATGAAAGTGGAGAAGTTGCAGCCGATTCTGGACATCATGCCGAAGGATTATAATCTGGCGAACGTAGCGGTGAGTGCCATTGCGGTACGGTGGAAATACAATATCGGGTGGTACCCGATTACGTTCCGTCCCCGTCAAGGCGGCGTGAACAGCATCAACATGAAGCGCATCTTCGGTATCGGCGAAAAAGCATTAATAGACTTCCACGCCATCAACAAGTCACTAAAGAAGAGGAAAAATGAAAAATGAAAAATAAAAGATGAAAGATGAGAGGGGTTTAGAAATAAGTGACAAGAAGGCGTGGTGGATTATCGGCATCATGGCGTTTGTGTTCATGATCCCCCATTCCATGGCGCCGTGGGGCAACGGCAATTATCCGACGGATGTGAGTGTCTATACCCGCTGCGCGATGTGGATGAGCGACGGGCTGGTGATGTACCGCGACATGTTCGACCACAAGGGTCCGCTGGTGTATCTGGTATATCAGTTGTTCACGAGTATAGCCGGGCTGCAGGGCGTATGGCTGTTTGATATTCTGATTGCGGGAGTGATGATGGGTCTGTTCTACCGGATCGGGCGGCTGTACAACGACGAGAAGAGTTCGCTGGTTATATCGCTGCTGATGGGGATGTACATGCAGCTGCCGTTCGTAGATGGCGGAGGTCCGGAATGGATAGCGGCTCCGTGGTGCGCCTATTGTTACTACGTGATGGCCAGACATCTGAAGGACGGCGGGTATTTCTCATTCGCGGAGATGGGAATTCTGGCGATGTCAGTAGGCGTATGTCTGATGACCAAAGTGAACACCAGCGCAGGTATTATCCCGATTGCGGCATACGCATTATACCACCTGATCCGGTATTGGAACGGACGCGTGTTCCTGCGGTATGCCGGGGCCGTGACAGCCGGTTTGGGAGTCGTGTTTGTACCCATCGCCTGGTGGCTGTACAAGGAGGGCAATTTCAACGAGTTCATCGATTGCTACCTGCGCTTCAACCTGCACGGTTACGGCGAACAGACAGGGTATAGCCAGTTGACAGGAGCACGTGATATTACTTTAGCCAGTATCCCCGGATATATATTCTTCGCGGCATTTCTCACCTTCCGCCACCAAGACAAGCGGACTGTATTTTGGGTAAGTATGGTATTCCTGTTCTCGATGGTTCTCAATGCGTATATCAAAAATGGTTACCAGCATTATATTTTCCCGTGTTTTGGTATATTTGCGCTGCTATTATCCATGAGTTGGGAGGGGATAAGGAAGTCCCGCCCATGGCACGTGATTGTCGTGTTTGTATGCGCACTGATCGGGGTAGTGACGTATGGCGTACGTGTCTATCTTCGCGCCTTCCCCTTTGACAAGAGCCACGATACCGAGGTCTCATCATTCCTGAACTCCGAGAGCGGGGAAGACGGCTATGTCATGATTTACCCGTTCATGGACCGCACGATGTACATAGTAACGGATCCGGAATACTGCTACACCTACCGCTTATGGTTGTTGGCAAACGGGAAACCTGCGAGTCGCTATTTTTACTCTCCCCCGGGTATGACGGAGGAGATGTATCAAGAGTCATGGCGGGAGATAACGGAGCACGCTCCGCGATGGGTAGTAGCTCACGAACAGAACAGCGAGGATATCCTACGTCTGGGATACGAGATATACAAACAAGAGCCTTCGGGCTACCAAATATTAAAGATGAAAAATGAAAAATGAAAGATGATATGAAATACGACTATTTGATTGTGGGTTCCGGTTTGTTCGGAGCAACGTTTGCCTACCGCGCGAAACAGGCAGGCAAGAAATGTCTGGTGATTGACAAACGCAGCCATTTAGGCGGCAATGTGTATTGCGAAGATACGGAAGGTATCCATGTGCACAAATACGGAGCGCATATCTTCCATACAAGCAACAAGGAGGTGTGGGATTTTGTGAACAGTCTGGTTCCGTTTAACCGCTACACCAACTGCCCTGTAGCGAACTACAAAGGCGAACTCTATAACCTGCCGTTCAACATGAACACTTTCAGCCAGATGTGGCACGACGTGCACACTCCGGACGAGGCGAAAGCACGCATAGAGGAGCAACGGCGCGAGGCAGTAGAGGCACTCCACGGCCGCGAGCCGCAGAACCTGGAGGAGCAAGCATTGTGTCTGGTAGGAAAAGATATATACAAGAAACTCATCAAGGAATACACGGAGAAGCAATGGGGCCGCGACTGCAAAGAGTTACCGGCATTCATCATCAAACGACTTCCGGTACGATTCATATTCGACAACAACTACTTCAACGACCTCTACCAAGGTATTCCTATCGGTGGCTACAACAAGCTGATAGAGAAATTGCTGGAGGGTATAGAGACCAAGACCGATTGCGATTTCTTTGCTGAATACAAAGACAGTTGGCGTGAGGTAGCAGACAAGTTAGTCTATACCGGTCCGATAGACGAGTATTTCGGGTATCAGTTGGGAAGACTGGACTGGCGGACGGTATCGTTCAAGACGCGTATAGAAGACACCCCCAATTATCAGGGCAATGCCGTGATCAACTATACCTCGCATGAGAAGCCCTATACCCGCGTGATCGAGCACAAGCATTTCGAACTGTTCGGAGAAGAAGTGTACAAATGTCCGAAGACGGTAGTCAGCGAGGAATACAGCACGGAGTACAAGCCGGGCATGGAACCGTACTATCCGGTGAACGACGAGCGCAACAACGCGCTCGCGGAACAATACCGGGAAATGGCGGAGAAGGAGCAGGGCGTAATCTTCGGCGGACGATTAGCCGAATACAAGTATTACGACATGGCTCCGGTGATTGAGAAGGCAATCAATGCGCAATGCAAAGACAGCCAATCATAATCAACACCACACCCACCCAGTGCATGGGAGTGACCATCTCGTGAAAGACCACCATTCCTGAAAAGACAGAGAATATGAACCCGAGGCTCGTAAGCGGATAGACGAGCGAGAAGGCATATTTATTCAGGATCCAGAGCCAGAAGACGTTCGCAGCAATAAGGAGCCAAAGTCCGAGTTGCAGCCACAGATTGAGGAAGACGTGCCTTCCCCAGAACTCAGCGGTCCAGGCAAAGGCTCCGGCTTGCGCCATACCCATTTTGAGTAATAGCTGTCCGGCAACCGCAGCTGCCTGCTGGATTAACATAAAGAGTAATAAACGCCACATAAGATTATTTAGATTTATTTCCAGCGATACGCCACGCCTAAACACAGGCGCTCGGGATAGAACGCTTTATCTCCGGCAAGTGTACCTTTGTTGGTTTTATAATAACCGAACATATCGCTCAGGCTGACAAGATAATGAAAGTTAATCTGGATACCTATCGGGAATTCGTATCCGGCATGCACGATTACACCGGCGTGATTGTCGTGCAGGGACACATAAGACTCCGGCTCCTGCGAAGGCACGATGCCGGATTCATTATTCTTGTAGATTCCCTTGTTACTGGCGAAAGTGAAATGGGCGTAAATACCTGCGCCTACATTCCAATACCCTTTCTGCAGGTTTCCTAACCGATAGAGAAAAAGGATAGGTATATCGGCTCCAAAGGACCATAGATGGTTGACCTTATTCTCTACGCCGAACTGGTTCTGCTCCGCGGTAAAGACCACCTGCGCCTGAATGGCAAAATGCCGGGTAACAAGGAAATCCATGAACCCGCCTATTTCAGCACCGGCACGGAGATAAGTAGAGGTTGTCTTCAGTTTACCTGCGTTTCTCTCGGTAATGAGAAAGTGGCTCATGTTGGCATTTGCCAAAAGTCCCATCGTGACGATCTTAGGTATCTTCTCTTGATCGAGCGAGTCAAGCCCTTGTTCCGAGATCCATTTTTTCGCACCCGGCGAGAGGATGGAGTCCATATATACCCCCGCCCTGGGCATCGGTGCATCCACGATCTGATCTATCTGTTTTACCGTCGTCTGTCCAATGACGGAAAACGGTAATAAAAGCAATGCGCAAATGATAAAAGAAATCTTCCGTTTCATAGCATCTCCTTTCTTTTATAGTGCGAACCGCACCGTTAGTTTCACGCCGTTCCTACCCCATGCGCCCAAACGGCGTCGTGCCTGGACCATGACAGGTTGTCCGTTTTCGTCAAACATCGGATTACCTGCTCCATCGAGTTGCTGCACCTTAAAGGGCAATTCGTAGTCATTATAGGTGAGACGTCGTACATAGTCGATACGAATGAATTTGAGGATATTCTCAAATCCTGCGGTGATCTCCATGTAAGGCAGATTACCAATCGGAGAAAGGGTTCGCCCTGCAGTCACAACATTAGGTTCGTTCTTATCGAAGGTAAGCAGCGCAGGGTCATTAGGGAATGCATACATTCCTTCGTTACCCTGGATATAGGGGTTGTTCTTCTTTGTCAGACCTCCATAAATACCCAGGAAAGACACCACTCCGCGCAGTTTGAGGCGGTTGATGCCCGGAATACGGTTGAGGATCCATCCCTTGAAGAAATAGGTCATATAGAGACTTACGTAGGCATCAAACATGAATTCGGAGGGCTGCATCTGGTTAAAAGCGTTCTTACCGAGAAGGATAGAGGTACTGGTCTGCGGGCTATAGAGTTTCGTGAAAGGAACTTTATTCCAGATATATCCCGCCATCAAACGGGTATCAAGGTGTCCGAAAGAGGAAAACCAGAACCGTTTCTCCGCAATAATCTGGGTATGATTATAGAAAAATCCCTTTCCTCCGACTCCGGCTTTGTCCCGTAGGAACCGGTCGTCAAGAAAGCCTATCTGGTGCTGTATGGAGATGACGGGCGCATCCTGCTCAAGGGTGAATGGGGACTCCACTCCATAACGGTTGATGGGGAAATGTGATCCCGGTGTATAACGGAGTTCGAGCGTAGCCTGATAGTCATGATACGCATTTTTCCCCAGCCTGTCATAACAGGTCTGTTGCGAAGTAATGAAGCCGAGAGAGTCAACGGCCATGACACGGTTGTAGCGCATAGCTCCCGCCGCCTCATTATATTCATAGTCAAAACGCGCCTTGAAGGTAAGCTGGTTCGGGAAATCCTTATAGTACTGCAGCCTGCCACGGAGGATATATTGCTCATAACGGTCCGTGATGGTACCAATCGGGATAGACATAATAAGGTTATCGCGGGAGAAGAGCCCGACCTGCTGTCCGGGTTCCTCTACATCGTACATGGCCGAGATGGATATATAATCGCGCAGCGCCTCGTACTGGTGATAATATTTCTTATTGAAGGACCACATGAGTTCAGCCTGTCCCTTCGGTCTGAGGTCGCGAGTACCGAATGCCACATAACCGGAGAAGAAGAGCTGTTTATGCACATTCGCCGTTGTCGTACCGCCTATACGGAGACGCACACCCTCGAGTTTGTTCCAGGATATGAAGTTAAGGATCGGTCCGAAGTCCCATTTAGACTCTCCCCACCGGTTAGCCGGAACGGTTGTAATAAACTCGGTCAAGAGCGCATCGCCCGTTTTGATGAGCGCGTTGAACTTAGGCGTCGTCTTCAGTTCCTCCAATAGGTCCATGACCGAATTCTCGTAGAATGTGAGAGGTTCCGGACGGTGATTATCCCACCATTTGAGATCCTCGCGAAAGGTGGTGGAGTCATTGTATAATACCGTATCAGACCGCAGATTGGGAGAAAAGGCATTGTCGGGCAGATCGGAATCGACATCAAAGCCCGTGTATAGCTTTGTTTGCCGCGCCAGAAGCGTTTTCTTCCGGTTAACGAGATAGAACTTACAGAATGTATTCGTCCTATCAGGTGCCCATAATCCATTCGGCAGCTTCTTGTACTCGTGCTCCACCGAATAGTCGGATACGAAATTCAAGTTAATATGTACAGGAATATTGAGGGAGTACTTCTTTATCTTGTACGTGCTGTCATTCATTATATAGAGGTGCCCGGTGAAGGAGTAGGACTCCGAGTTGACGGGCACGAAAGCGAGGTCGATCACCGAATCTCCGTCCAGCTGGATTGTATCCATGATATAATACTGGTAGTACGAGACAGCGAGTGTGGAAGATACCGGCGAGACGAAACGGTTAAAGAGGAGCTTCATGTTATCATCGTATATATCGATGTCGTTGAAGACCGCCTTCATGTTATTCTCAATCGACTGAGTGGAGAAAACCGACTCAACTCCGAAAATACGTTGCCGCTCGATCTCTTTCTTTTCACGGCGGGGGCGACGCTGATAATACTCGTGCCCCATATTCTCACGGATAGAGATTGTCAGCGCAGGATAAACACCCGTTGTGTCGATATATTTCTCCATGAGCTGCAAACTCTTCCAGAAGCCCTTTTGGAAATTAGGGGTGAAGTTATCCAATGCGAACGACATACGATGGTATGTATCTGCGCGGTAATGGTCCGCCGATTTGACGGAGAAAGAATCCTTATGAGCAATGACATTCTTGATCAGTTCGACGGCGGGATTACCCTTACGGCGGTATTTCTGCTTTTGATTCTTAGGAGTGACGACGATATCCTGCAGGCCATAGACGTCGGGTTTCATCTTTATTTTGACGTTCTTGCGCTGCGCACCGGACTTAACGGTGAACATCTCCGTCTTGTACCCCATCATCTGGAAATTGATCGTCGTATATCCAGAGGGGTTGGAGATCGAGAAATTGCCGTCTATATCCGAGGTCGTGCCATACTGGGTAGCAAGTTTGCCCTCACTGGCGGGCTTGATGAAATAAACCTGCACGAAGGGTAACTTCTCTCCTGTCTCGGCATCTATGACGACACCGGAGACACTCGTTTGCGCATACAGACAAGTACCTACAGCTAATAGTAAGAAAAGTATTAATCCAATCTTTTTGTACATTCTTAATGTCTCGCTTGATATGAACGAATGATCTCTATATAACGCCCTCTCACCTCATCGATTACATCCTCCCAAGAGCGCGTGAGGGTAGCAGCCGCGTTTTGAGCAACCGGTTCAATCAGTTCTGGCTCCTCTATCAGTTTTCGCAACATAGCCGCGTAGGCTTCCGGCGTATTCTCGGAAAGGAATCCGTTAGTGCCACCGGTGATCACCTCCGCCGTAGTCGATCCCTCGATCATCACAGAGGGAGTATGCAGCGCAGCTGCCTCGCGGATAGTCAGCGGAGAAGTGTCATACAGCGAAGGGAACAGGAAAAGGTCTGCCGCAGCCTGAATACGTTTGAGTCTCTCTCTGTCTTTCACGACGCCGAGGAAGCGCACTTTGTCCTGCAATCCATATTCCGCTATTTTCGCCTCGATATCTTTCTGGGCGTATCCGGATCCGCAGGTGAAGAAGCGGAAAGGAAGATCCTTGACAAGCGCCAGAGCATCAACCATCAAAGCCCAGTTTTTCTCCCATATATGCTGACCTACATAAAGGAACATCAGTTCGTTATCCTTCACCCCGAGCTCCTTGCGCATCTCCTTGCGCATCAGCTCTATTTGCTCCTTTGGCGTCACAAAGTCATTGCCGTTATCCACGACGGTTATGCGTCCTTTATAGCCATACTCACGCAGCGTTTCCTCCACGGTCGCCTGCGGGATCCATACCTCGTCCGCATTCTCATAGAGCCGGATAATCCGCTTTACCATCAGGTCCGCAATCTTCTCGCTATGCGTAGCGCGGAGAAAATCCTCGCGGTATTTGGTATGGAAAGACGCCACGAACGGAATATGCTGCCTTCTCGCAACCTCCAGAGCCATCTGCGCCGAAGAGAAGGGGCAATGGGTGTGTACGATATCGAACCGTTGCTGCTTGAAAGCTCTCAGGAACTTAAAATCAAGGTGAGGCATACCTGCGCGATAGGGCTTACGCACCACTACAGGGATGGAACTATACTGCATGACCGGGAAAGCCAGTTTGCTCACTACGGCTTCGGACTCCGGCACATAAGGGGTAATGACACGCACGTCCTCTCCTCTTTCTTTCAGCCACTGCGCATAGTTCAATGTCACCATTGCCACTCCATCCATGATAGGAGGGAAACTGTCATTAAAAATTCCGATACTCAATTTGTCGCTCATAAGTACATAAATTCATTTGGGCTGCAAAGGTACAAAAAAAATCCCACATACGCAAATGTAAGCGGGATTTTTTCTAAATTAAGTACTCTTTTCAATCAATAGCACATGATTTTGCCGGAATCGAGTTTCTCTTTCTCCTCATAGAAGAAGGTGTAGAAATACGGTTGTCCGGGGAGTACATCGATGAGCAGACCGGAGCCTGTATTCGTTACATCATTGAGGAACTCCTTCTTCTCCGAGTCGGTCATCACCTCCGCATCGTTGGGGTTCGCCACGGGTACACGCTCCATGAGAAGGAGGTGTCCGTTCTGGTCAAAGAGCGCGAATGAAACACCCTGACGTACGGCGTATGCGACATACTGACGTGAGCCGGGTACGCGTTTGAGCAGTACATCCGATTTCGTTGCCTTGACTCCCGGATCGACGGTTGTGAGGGCGAAATGAACGTAATAGTTACGCTCCGCGCCATCGGCAGCGGTACAAACGATGGTACAGGTGTCACCCGCCTTGATACGTCCCTTATCAACCGACGCATTCTCCGACCGCGCTTCTACATCCAGCGTCGGGACGTCGGTAGAGAATACATAATAGGTATAGAAGGTTGTCTCCGGATCGAAGCCCTTAATCGTATCTCCGTTCACCTTGATGAATGCCAGGGCATTGTCGCCATCTTTGGCAGTTGTTTGCGAGATGAGGTAGGTCATGGAGGTACGGCCGTCCTGCGCCGTGACAACGATGTTGATCAAACCTTGTTCATCCGTGTAGATCGTATCGGTTGCCAGGGAGTCGCTCAGGATATAAGCTATGGCATCCTGGGTGAAATAGTCAGCCGGGTCAGTACCATACGGATGTGCGTAGATATACTCTGTCTTCGACGGACGGAAATCCGCGAACTCCTCACCATTGAAGGAGATGGAGACGAGCGTAGCGTCTGTCGGCCGGAGGAGATGGAAGGTAATGGAATAGATTGCCTGATCTTCCCCGTTAGGCGCGGTGACTATGACATCCGACTGGATATCTCCGTTGGGCAGGTCGTGGTTCTGGATATCCGCCGTCTGCTCCTCGTCGTAGAATTCCGGCGTGATAGAAGGCAGGAGTTCCGCGAGCGGCTTATTCGCAGCATACGGGATATTCACGATATAGCTATATACCTCCGGACGGTAGGGGAACTCCGAAGACGGGAGCTGCTCTCCGCTCTGATCCTTCAGGATAATATCGCGCAGGGTAGTTTGAGCCGATTTGAGACGCTCGAAGTACAGCGAGTAGGTTACGCTATCCTTGAGCGACTCCGCCCATACTACTATCTCTACCGTATCACCGAGTACGCGGATCTCATAGATCTGTGCCTCCTCTTTCTTGATGACGGAGACTACAGGGACAGCCGCTTCTTTCTCGATTTCGAGGCGGTAGTTGAAGCGCTCCGAATCGTAGTTGGAGATCGGTTTACCCGATACGTTGATCATGTTCAGAGTAGCGTCCGTAGAGAGCTCTACCGGGTAGTGGATCGTGTACGTACGGGTTGTACCGGTAGCGGCTTTGACCGTGATGATCGACTTATAATCCAGCGACTTATTGCTCAACTCATCCTCTGGTTGCTGGAAGACGGTCACGGTCTGGTACTCATCGCCCACGGTGTATTCCACAAGCGGGAGCTGACCGTTCAGCTCGTTAGCGTACGCAGCGGTGAGGGTGTCCATGTACGTGATCGTCGAACCTGCAAAGGCGTTGAGTTGCTTATGGTCAATGAAGATCATCTGGAGCGTATCCACATCGGATTTCTCGATTGCGTAGGAAACGGTGTAGGTACGTGTACGGCGGCTCTCGGAAGTAACGGTGATCTGCCGCACAAGGGTATTGGCGGTACTCTCCACCGTATCCATCTTAATCGTCTGCCACTCGTCGCCTTCCTCCCAAGAGAGATCGGGGAACGCAGCCGTACCTACCGGCAGAGAGAGCTGGTAATACTTCTCCAGCGGTTTGAAGTCCGGCATGCTCTGTCCGTCCTCATAGATCATCTTGAGCGTATCCGCATCGGATTGCGTGAACTGGAATACTACGACGTACGTTCTGGAGTACGAGGACTCTTCGGCGCGTACGTTGATGGTAGCCTGATTCTTCTCCGCATCCATGATGACCTCATCGAGCTGTTGTCCGGCATCGCCCTTCTGAGCGGCTACCTCCGGCAGGGTATGAATACCTACAGGGAGAGTAACCTGATATACGTAATCCTCCGGTGCAAATCCCTGCAATGAGTCTCCGTTCAGGAAGATCATGGAGAGGTTGGCGTTCTTGGATTTCGGTACAAGGAATCGGAGTACATACTTATTCGGCGTACCGTCAACAGCCTTTACATCGAGTACGATGGAGTCGTTATGATGCGAGATCTCAACGCTCTGACCCGCCATCTTGAGTTGGGCACTTACCTCCGGCCATACCGTGGTACCGGACGGGAGATTGATCTCATAATAGTTCTGCCCCGGGTCAAATTTCTTACCCTCGTTGAGCAGACGCTCGAAGTCCTCGATGTTCTTGCCGTCCAGCGTGATGTTCGCCAGTTGGGCATCGTTCGAGAGGTTCTCAACATAGATCATCACCTCGTAATTAGCCTCATCGCCGTTCTCTGCTTTGACGTTGAGCGTGTAGCGGTACTGGTGATCAGTCGTAACCGTTTCTACGGATGTTGTCACCGTCTGGAAGCGGTCGTCGGAGAGGTAATCCACGTTGATGGTATTGGTAGCGAGGGAGACGGAGTAGTAGTGTCTTCCCGGCTCGAACTGATCTACCATCTTTCCGTTGACGGTAATACCGGTGAGATCCACGCAGGCACTCTTCTGTGCAGCTACGGAAACATAATAGGTGTTCGTCAGGTTGCCATTCTCGCTCGTCACACGGATCTCGGCAGCGCTGCCGTTCAGTTCACCCGGCGTGTATTCGATGGTCTGTGCCTTATTACCGGCTACATAGGTGATGGACGGCATCTGCGGCTGTGCGACCTTAATAGCCGGCGTCGGCAGCGTAATGTCATACATCAGCGTATCCGGATGGAAGTTGCTCAGAAGCACACCATCCATATATATGCCGGCCAGAGTACCGATTGAATCCTTCGGATGCAAGATCTTGAACGTATAATACGCTGCCGTGTCGCCGGACTCAGCCGTTACCTCTGTGGTGAAGACTAAGTTGCCATCCTCAGTGGCACAAGTGGTATGGAGTTTCTGCCTACAGTTAGCTGCTTTCGGTACAAGCACAATCGTTGTATCGGAAGGAATATCGTAGTCCATTAGGCTCGCCACGTAGTCGCTAAACTCCACTCCATCAATCAGGACTTTCTCCAATGCGGTGTTGGTAGAAGGCGTGGTGGGGTAAGCCCATTTGTAGTTCTTGGTAATATCATTCGTGCCATCCCAGCCATAAGCAGCCCAGAGCATAGCCGTGTCGCACTGCGTAAAGATTACAGAGTCGGAATCAAATGTGCGAGCGAAGGATACATATTCCTCCGGTTTCTCCGCCACCTTAGTCAGGTTATCGTTTCCTAAATCCGACAAGGGGTTAGTACCCAGATAGAAATCCTTGAGGTTAGCGGTAGTAACCGGTTTCGGGTCTTTGCGGGTAATGGTATAGGTACCGGTAGCACCATTCTCTGCGGTAACGGTCAGTACACCATTGATGAGTTCTACGGTTTGGAGATCGGATTTCTTGACGAAAGTAACGATCGGCCAGTTCTCGGCGGTAATCTCATAGTCTTTGGTAGCCGCATCGAATGCCGGTGTCAGACCATTTGCAGAGATCATATTCAGCGTAGCATCATTGCTGCGCGGGAAGGTGAACTTAACGGTATAAACGGTGTTCTCACCCTTCTCCGGTTTAACCGTGATAGTCATGGTCGAGTCCGCAGCGTTGAAAGCAGTCGTGATCGTCTGGAGAGACGAAGCGGCAACCGGCATAACGTCGGGCAGCAACTGCTTGTAAGCCATCGTCACCTCATAGTTCAGTTTATCAGCGGCAAAGCCGGTAATGGTAGTACCATTGAGCTTGAGGTCTGCGAGTTGGTTACGCTTGTCCAGCGGACGGCGAACAGCGAGCGTGTATTTGGTATAGTCCACACCATTCTCCGCGAAGTTGCGGATCGTGGCGTTACGTACGCCGTAGTCGCCATTGACCACTTCAGCCGACCATGTAACGAGCGGAGATTGGTCTTTCACTTCACCGGTGAAGGTCAGAATCGGTTTCTCAATACGCTCCGGGTCAGTAAGGGTCGCCGTGAAGGCGCTGCCTTCTTTCGTTGCAGGGAAGGTATCCACCATCAAGCTTGTCAGAGTGTGGTTGTAAGTAAAGGCAATCCTGTCAAAATAGGTCTCTGCTACGGGATTATTCTTAACCGCACTTACATATCCAAAACCGTTAAAACCTCCTGTCTGGGGCGCTGAATTGAGAACAATATTCAATAATATCGGGTTACCGGCTACGGCATTCGCCTCCGAGAGGTCAAATTCACGAGTTTCGTAACCGGACATCGTTGAGGCATCATTCCACTCCAGGGTTTTGACTCCCTCATCACCTGTCAATATATACTGTATCTGGTTGGTATGAGGTGCCTCGTCTTTCTCATAAAGTGATTTGACATAATAGGTCAGTAACATCTTATCCGGGCTATTATGGAACGATACGCCACCTGTTATATCCAATGAATTAGAGCCCCACTCTCCCCAGGAGCCATGCGGGTTACCCAAAGTAATAAATGCCGGAATAATACCACCATTCGGACGGCTGTAGAGCGTAATCAAATGAACTTTATCATCTTCATGCCTAACCAATTCAGCCGGATAAAAATTCATCGCCCAACTGGAATATTTATTTAACGTATCGCCTAAAGCATTCCAGCCTGTCGGTTTCTCTCCTGTTTGATCTACGCGCATAGTGCTCCATTCCGTAAAATCAGGGTTGGGTACACTATCGTTAATGTAGTAATACCAGACATCATAAATATTCGTGCGGCTACCATATGTTACTTCAGCCTGCCAATGTTTTGAAGTTTGCTCGACAATATTAATCTCTGCACCCTTGTTCACAGTATATCTGATAATTGGTTTGGATGTTACATTGACTATATACGAGAATTTCTCGGATTCGAAGTCAGTAAGAGATACACCATTAATCCTAATATCCGTCAACACAGCCGGGTCGGCGGTAGGCATATTCGGGGTGATGGTATAAACCTCGTCAGCCTCGCCAGGGCGGTTGGACTTCACAGTGATAATCGTAGGATGATGTACACCGCCGGGCTGTACAAAGACAGTCTGCTCGGGGTACATCTTCTCGTAGGTTACATCCAGTCTTCTTGTTCCGAACGGCACTGCAAGAACTGTATCACGATTTACCTTCGGCTTCTTAAACTCGATTTCCGTCTCAGGATCGTTGTCAAAGGTGATGCGGATAGCCGACAAGTAGTTTGCCTCTGTCGGATATGTCTCTTTGAAGTGAATCTTGTAGATGCGTTGGTCTCCGTTCTCGGCGGTAACGATGATCTTTGTGGTATCGCCGACAGGACGGGAGATCAGATCGATGCGTTGCTCGGAGATTTCTTTGGAGTTCTCTTTGCCTTTCTCAAAGTCAATCGTCGGGCACTCGGTTGCACCCACCGGCATCTCTACTACGTAATCCAGTACATCCGGATTGAAGGCTGGCGCCAAATCCAGTTCGGCGGAACCGAGCGTCAGAGCACCCAGCTTGTTATAGCTTGATTTACGAACCGGGAATGCTATGAAGTAATCTTTGGTAGTACCATCCTGTGCCTCTACGTGGATCTTCGTCACGCCGTTCGGACGGCTGTAGTAGGTTGTGATGGTCTGGTTGTCTTGCTGCGCTACAGGGAAGACATTCGGGATCACTTTGGTACGCCATTCGAGCGAATCCACGTAGTTAGTGTCAGTCGGATTGAAACCTTCCAGGCTCACGCCATCCAACAGAATGTCCGCCAACAGGGCGTTGCTACTAGGCGTACGCGTGTACGTGATATTATAGGTGTGGGTAGCACCGCTCTCTGCATTTACGATCACTTGCTGGTGCGTGTCATCGACATCGGATTGGAGAACGGTCTGACCCTTGCGTGTCTCAACGGACAATACCGGCAGCAATGCACCTTCATCAATCGTAACGGTATACTCAAAGGTATTCGAATCAAAAGCCGGAGTCAGAGTCTTGCCGGCTACCGTCATGTTCTTGAGCGTAGCGTCGTTGTATTTATTGATGGTGTAGTTGATGGCATATTGAGCGGTGTCTCCGTTCTCTGCCTGTACGGTGATTTTCCACTGCCCGGCTCCCGTTTGACCGAAGAAGACTATCTGGTTCTCGCTCTTCGGTTCGTAGGTAATCTCCGGATAAGCACTACCGGCAGGAAGGTTCTTGCTATAGATGCGTTTTGCCGGATCGAACGGAGTCTCAATCAGCGTACCGTTTGCGTAAATGGCTTTCAGCGACGCATCGGACGAATAATTGCGGTGGAAGGTGATGCTATAGGCTGCCTGATTGCCCACTGTGTCACGTACGTTCAGCCATGCCACGCTGTCTTTCCAGAGGATCTGTACATCCTGGGAAGCATCTTGCTTGGTGTACGTGATAGCCGGAATCGTATTCGTGTACTCGGCTTTGTAGTCCATCGAATCCGATTTGAAATCGCTGATAACGCTACCGTCCAATATAATGTTCGCCAGCAGCGCCGAAGCCGCTGTAGGACTCACGAAACTGATGGTATAGGTGTTTGCCTCTCCGTCCTCGGGTTTTACGACGATCTTGGCATCGCCGGTGGAGTAAGGAGCGGTGACCGTTACCTGCTGTCCTGCCGCTTTGCCGACAGTTATCTCGGGACATCTGTCGCCCTTGAGTTCTACTTCATAGTCAAGCGTCTTGGGCACGAAGGTACCCATGCGTACGCCGTCGAGCTCGATCCACTCCAGATAAGCGTTTGCCGAAGCGCGGGAGATAAAGTTGATTGTATATGTCTTCTTGGCGCCGGACTCCGCCGTTACGGTGATTTTCTGGGTCTTTCCCTCCACTACGCTCAGCACACGCTGGGACTCCTCGGCTTTCTTGTAAGTGACAGCCGGGATCACGGAAGAACCCACCGGCAGAGAGTCACGGTAGTTGAGACTGTCCGGACGGAAGTCCGGGATCTCCACACCGCCGATATAAATCATATTCAGGTTGGTGTTCGACGAGGTAGCCACGCTGAAATGGATAATATACGTACGGCTGGACCCTGACTGCGGACGCACGGTGATCTTGTAATCGCCGTTGAGTCCGGAGAAACTACGGGTGCTGGCAGACTGCATCGTCTCGCTCTGCAGGGTATAGCTTACCGCGGGGAGAATACCGGTAGTACCCTGCGGGAGGTTGATCCAGTACTCGTTCACCTCCGCTTCGAAGGTTACCTCTGTGCCCTCCGCGTTCTGCAGGCTGTAGCCGGCAACCGAAAGAGCGCTCAGGGTGTTATCCGTATAGGCATCTACCGAGAAGGCGATCTGGTAAATCGTCACACTACCGTCGCCTGCGGTAACGGTAATACGGGTCTTCCCGTTCAGTCCGGCGGTCGTCAGAACGATTGTCTGGTATTCATCGCCGGGAACCGCCTCAATCTCCGGCAGTTCGGTCGTTCCGGTGGGCAGTTTGTGAGAATAAGAGACGTTGTCGGGAGAAAAGCCCTCGATATCCACACCGCCGATCTTAATGCCGCTCAGCGTCGAGCGGTCGGATTTCTCGGTCGAGAAGACCACCTTATATACGCTCTGGTCGCCGTTACCTGCAGTGACGGTGATACGTACCGTTCCGTCCACCGCTCCGGCGGGCAGATCGGTTTTCTCGATTGTCTGGAAGTTATCGCCGGCTTCGTAAGTTATCTCCGGCAGGGCGGCCGTACCCAGCGGGAGATGCACATAATACGTCATCTGCGTGGGGTCGAAATTCGTCACATCGGCGCCGCCTACTTTCAGGCTCTTGAGGTACGAATAAGAAGACGCCTCCAGTTTGAAATTCAGTTTATAGACCTTGGGGACGGTGTTACCGGGGGTGGAGACGCTGATGGTATAGGAACCGCCGTCAATCACCGCAGGTGCATTATAAGTGATTGTCTGCTCGCCCTCAGGGTAAGCCGAGACACCCACGATAGCCGGCATTTGGGTGGTACCCACCGGAAGCGACACCTTATATACCGCCTGCGAGGGCGTGAAGCCCGGGATCGACACTCCGTCCACCGTGATATCCTTCAGGGTATTATCTGCTAACAGACCCTCCGAGAAATTGACATTATAGGTAGCCTTTGCCGTTCCGTTAGCCGCCGTGACAGCCACGGAGGCACGCCCCGTCAGCGAAGAGGACTGCGTGAAGGCGAGGTTCTGCTCGTCCTCCTGTTTGGAGGCAGCAATAGTCGGCGTTCCTTTCGCGCCGTACGGCAACTCTACGTTGTAGTTATACGTGCCCGGGTTAAAGCCGGGAACGGAAGCCGTAACAACCTGGTTGTTGATATCCGTATAGGAATAGGTAATCTCCGCCAGCTTGGCGTTGCTGCTCGCCTCCGCCTGGAAGAGGATCTGATAGGTCGTTGTTGAAGAACCGTCCTCTGCGCGAACGACAATCGTCGTCGGCGTGCCGCCCACCGTACCCGGGGTGATGGTGATCTCGGAGCCGGAGAGCTTACGTCCGTCGAAATTCACCGTCTTGGTGGTTGATTGTCCCGCCACGTTGGTCAGGGAACCGGCACCACGGTATGCCTCGATGGAAGGAACGGCAGTCGTACCCTCCGGTACCGAATAGGTCTGTACGCCGGTGTTGTTCGGGTCAAAACCTTTCCACTCCTTACCGCCTACGCGGAGGGTCTGGATCTTCGATGAATAGATCAGCTCCACATCATCAACAATGATGGCGTTACCCGAATACAAACCGCTGTTAGCGCGGTAGTTAGGATAGTTGGACGCGGAGAAGAGCATATTACACTTCGCCGGAGCATCATCGCTCATGTAATAAATAGGAATGCGGATGTTCGTCCAGTCGTTGTACTGTGCGCGGGTATGCAGCCATCCTTCCGCAATCTGGGTTCCGGCCGTCTCGGTCTTACACTCGTTGCCGTCCAGTGCGATACGGATATCGGACTCCTCGTCCGTCTGGGTCGTAGAGGAGCAACCGCCGCTCTTCGCCTTGTAGGACGTACCCTTAGCCGTTCCTGTCCAGGAATAGAAGAGAATATGGAAATCCTCCTTGTCGGTGTTGTTACCGGTACGCTTGATCCACACCGAGACAGAGTCCGGACGGTGGCTGAAGTTGATACCTCCGACCGTACCGGCTGTCGCCGAACCGGTGTTCAGACCGCTGAGATACTGCCATGCATTACCAAGCGAGAAGTAACCCGGGCCCACCTCCGTGATACCCATGGCACCTACCTCTTTGTCCTCCACCTTAACGGCATAACCGGTACGACCCGTCTCACGCGTAGTGAAGTTGAAATTAAATCCCACTTGGGACACATTGGAACCATGCCAGTACTTCGGCTGGATTTTTCCGTCAAAAGCAGCACCGGACCAGTCCTCAAAATGAGGATCCGGGAGCTGATAGTCTTGCGCCATGGCCAACAGAGGCATTGACACCCATGCCAGACATACCGCAAAACGCTTCAAAAATGTACTCATATTAATATTATTATTAATTTTATTACGTTTTTATGGTTCAAAAGAGCCCATTTTTTATCGAGTGCAAAATTACTGCTTTTTCGTCAAGTGCACAATAGCGTTTATTATGAAAAAGTATACGATTATTAAGCCCCACTCTAAAGAGTGTTGCAAACTTGAGTTAGCAAAAATGCACAAATTTTAAGATTTTGCGAAAAGACAGATATGTCTAATCCGCCTTTACTTTGCCAATTGCGCCCGCCCCTCCCTTTCTTTTTTCATTGCGTCCCCTTTCTTTTTTCATTGCGTCGGAATTTGATTCCGACATCGGCTCCCCGAGCCGCCTCCACCCCCATCGTCAGGCACTCCCGTCGTCAGGCACTCCCGTCAACCTGCATGGAAAACCGGCCCATTGTCAGTATCTTATAAGACTCCGAGTGGGTGATTAGTAGGTGATTAGTAGGTGATTAGTAGGTGATTAGTAGGTCATTAGTAGGTCATTAAGCTGACGTCATCCTGACGAAAAGGGAAGAAAAAGGACTTGATGCATCCGCCAAGTTTGGCGGATTTAAAATTTCCTCTTTTTTTTGAGGATTATATATTTGGCACGGAATTTGTTGTAGAATGATTATCAAAGATAATTCATAAACACACCATACAAAACTATGCAAGTAGATATTAGAGAATTGCAAGAGCGCGTGGAGCGCGAGAGTTCGTTTGTAGATGCCCTGACGCTGGGCATGAACCAAGTGATCGTAGGTCAGAAGCACCTTGTAGAGAGTTTGCTTATCGGTCTGTTGAGCGACGGGCACATATTGTTGGAAGGCGTGCCGGGTTTGGCAAAAACCCTCGCCATCAAGACCCTGAGCGACCTCATCAAGGCGGATTTCAGCCGTATTCAGTTCACCCCGGATCTGCTGCCTGCCGATGTACTCGGTACGCAGATCTACAGCCAGAAGAGCGAAGAGTTCAAGATCAAGAAAGGTCCGATCTTCGCTAATTTTGTGTTGGCAGATGAGATCAACCGTGCTCCGGCGAAAGTGCAGAGTGCCTTACTGGAGGCGATGCAGGAGCGCCAGGTGACCATCGGCGAGCAGACCTTCAAACTCGATGATCCGTTCCTCGTTCTCGCTACCCAGAACCCGATTGAGCAGGAAGGTACCTACCCTCTCCCGGAGGCGCAGACCGACCGTTTCATGCTGAAGGTGGTAATTGGTTATCCGAAGAAAGAGGAGGAGCAGGCAATCATCCGTCAGAACATTGCTTCCGAGAAGAAGACCGTACTGCCGATTCTCTCCACCGCCGACATCATCAAGGCGCGCAAGATCGTCGAGGAGGTTTATTTGGACGAGAAGATCGAGAAATACATCGTGGACATCGTCTTTGCCACCCGCCAGCCGGAGGAGTACGGTCTGAAAGACCTGAAGCAGATGATCGCCTTCGGCGGCAGTCCTCGTGCGTCGATCAACCTCGCCCGTGCTGCCCGCGCGTACGCGTTTATTCATAGGAGAGGCTACGTGACGCCGGAGGATGTGCGCGCCGTTTGTTACGACGTACTGCGTCACCGTATCGGTCTGACCTACGAGGCAGAGGCAAACAACATGACGACGGAGGATATCATCACCGAAGTGCTCAACGCGGTTCAGGTACCATAATGGAGGATCCGCCAAGTTTGGCGGATACATATTATGACAAGTGAAGAATTATTACAGAGAGTTCGGAAGATAGAGATCAAGACCCACGGGTTGAGCCGCAATATCTTCGCCGGCGAGTACCACAGCCAGTTCAAAGGCCGTGGTATGGCGTTCAGCGAGGTGCGCGAGTATCAGCCGGGCGACGATGTGCGGTCCATTGACTGGAACGTGACGGCGAGGATGAACCGGCCGTACATCAAGATCTACGAAGAGGAACGCGAGTTGACGGTAATGTTGCTCGTCGATGTCAGCGGTAGTCGTGATTTCGGAACGAGAAGTCAGATGAAACGCGACACGATGGCCGAAGTAGCCGCGACACTCGCTTTCTCCACCATCGAGAACAACGACAAGGTGGGCGTGATCTTCTTCTCCGACCAGGTAGAGAAATTCATTCCGCCCAAGAAAGGTAAGTCCCATGTGCTGCATATCATCCGCGAACTGCTGAGTTTCGAACCCGAGCATCACGGCACGAACATCAACGCGGCGCTGGAGTTCCTGACGAACGCGCAGAAAAGACGCTGCACGGCGTTCCTGATAAGCGATTTTATAGGGGAGCCTATCCCCGACCTTTCCCTGAAAGGAAGGGGGCACACTTCTCCTATCGTCATCGCCAGCCGGAAGCATGATTTGAGTGCCATACAGATCTACGACCGGCGCGATGCGGAACTGCCGGACGTGGGACTGCTCAAAGTGCGCGACCCGGAGACGGGCGCCCGCGTATGGACTGACACCAGCTTAGAGAGCGTGCGCAAGGCGTACGCCGAGGCGTGGAGACAACAGCAAGAGGCGCTCGAGACCATCTATTCGAAGACCGGAATGAACCACGTGTCCATGCGGACGGATGAAGACTATGTAAAGGCTTTAATGCGCTTATTTAAAAACTAGTCTGACTGGATAAACTGGTAATATTGGAATTGATATGTTAGGAAATTTATTATTAGCGATAGTAGTCAGTGCGTCGATAGACTCGACGATGCTCATGATCGGAGACCAGACGGCAATGCACCTGGAGGTGACTGCAGAGCCGGCGGAGCAGGTACAGATGCCTGCTTTCGGCAAGGAGCTGCAGGACGGCATCGAGATTGTCAAAGCCTCTCCGATAGACACTACCCTGCTCCCCGACGGACGCATCAAGATGAGTCAGGAGCTGACGCTGACGAGTTTCAAGGACAGCCTTTTTGCTATTGAGCCGATTGCCGTAGCCGGCGGCGGAGACACGTTCTGGACCGAGCCGATGGCGCTCAATGTGATCCAACCGTTCGAGATAGACAGCGCCATGGCGATCACCGATATCAAAGATATCGAGAAAGCACCTGTCTGGTGGTGGGGTATCATCCGCTGGGTACTGCTCGCGCTGCTCATCGCAGGTCTGTTCGTAGGCGCGTACTACGGCGTCATGTGGTACCGCAAGCATTTCCACAAGGACGAGGAAGAGGCAATCGAACCGGAGCTGCTGCGTCCGGCTGACGAGGTAGCGTTGGAGAAACTCGACGAAATCAAGGCACAGAAGATATGGAAGGACGGCAAGGTGAAGGAATACCAGACCGAACTGACGGATGTCGTGCGCGAGTATATAGGCCGCCGGTTCGACGTACAGAGTACCGAGAAAACCTCCGACGAGACCTTACGGGAGGTAAAACCTCTATTGGTGAATGGTGATTTGGCATTGGAAGATGGCAAAGAGCTCTACGAGAGGCTGAGCAAGATGCTGCGCACGGCGGATCTCGTCAAGTTCGCCAAATGGCACACTACACCCGATGAGAACGAACAGGCACTGACCACGGCGTATGATTTCGTGAAGGAAACTTCCAAACCGGAAAATCCGGATCTTCAGGAGAATCCGGATAAAGGAAAGGAGGCACAGGTATGACTTTTGCTAGTCCCGGATATTTATTTCTGCTACTGCTGCTGTTCCCTATTATAGGATGGTACGCGTACGAGCTCTGGAAATCCGACGCGAGCGTGCAGATCTCGGACACCCGCACCTTGGCGGCACAGCCTAAGAGCCTGCGAATCTGGTTGCTCCACGTGCCTTTTATACTGCGTGTGGCGGTGGTAACGCTGCTGAGTCTGGCGTTGGCGCGACCGCAGCTGACCAACCGCTGGTCATCCGAATCGACCGAAGGAATCGACATCATGATGGCGCTCGATATATCGGGTACCATGCTTGCCGAGGACCTCAAACCGAACCGTCTGGAGGCAGCCAAACAGGTAGCGTCGGACTTTGTGATTGCCCGTCCGAACGACCAGATAGGTCTGGTAGTATTCGCCGGCGAGAGTTTTACCCAATGCCCGCTGACTACCGACCACGCAGTGCTCGTCAACCTCTTCAAGTCCGTGGACTATGGTATGATTGAGGATGGTACGGCGATCGGTCTGGGGCTCGCTAACGCGGTGAACAGAATGAAGGACAGCCAGACCAAATCGAAAGTGGTGATCCTGCTGACCGACGGTAGCAACAACCGCGGAGACATCGATCCGCAGACGGCTGCCGAGATCGCCAAAACCTTTGGCATAAGGGTCTATACGGTAGGTGTGGGCAGTTACGGACAGACACGTGTGCCGGTGAACACCCCGATGGGACGGCAGTATGTGACGATGGATTCAGAGTTTGACGAAGGCACCCTCCGCGGCATTGCGGAGGTCACCGGAGGACAGTATTTCCGCGCGACGGACAACACCAGCCTCAAACGCATCTATGAGCAGATAGACCAACTGGAGAAGACCAAACTGCGGGTACGCGAGTACTCGAAACACACGGAGAACTTCGCCCCCTTCCTCTATGCGGCACTCATCTGCCTGCTGCTGGAGATCATTCTGAGATATTTTGTATTACGAACAATAAGCAACTAACCACTATGCAAGAACGTCATCGTAACCGTCTGCTCTATTTCCACGAGCAGGCAGAGACAACCGAGAAATACGTGATTCCCTATATAGAGCAGGTATTCCCGCTGCGCGAGGGACTGCGCGTGCTCGAAATCGGGTGCGGCGAAGGAGGAAACCTGAAGCCGTTTCTGGATCGCGGTTTTCACTGCACCGGTATAGACCTGAACAAAGCGCAGATCGAGAACGCCAAGGTCTTCATGGCTGACCATCCGCATCTGGACAAACTGACTCTGATTGCGGAAGATATCTATAATATCGAGCCTGCCCCTTTCGACCTGATCATCCTGCGCGACGTGATCGAGCACATCCATAACCAGGAGCGTTTCATGGGCTTCCTCAAACGCTTTATTGCCCCTGGGGGCGTTGTGTTCTTCGGTTTCCCGGCGTGGATGATGCCGTTCGGCGGGCACCAACAGGTATGTATCAGCAAGCTATCCAAGACGCCGTTCATCCATCTGCTTCCTGCCAAACTCTATGCTGGGCTGATGCGGAAAGCCGGAGAGTCGGAAGAAAGGATAGCTGATCTTCTGGAGATCAAAGAAACAGGCATTACGATCGAGCGTTTCGAGCGTATTCTAAAGCACGAGAACTACCGGATTCTGGTCAAGACACTTTGGTTCATACAGCCTAATTATGAGGTCAAGTTCCATCTGCACAAGATGCGTGTCTGGCCGGTGCTGCGCGCACTGCCGTGGGTAAGGAATTTCTACACCACCGCCGGGTATTACGTGGTTGGCATATGATGTATGATGTATGATGTATGATGTTTGATGTTTGAGATTTATGTTTAGATTTGCAAATATAGAGGTTTTATGGCTGGGTGTGACGATTCCTGTCTTCATCATAGCCTATCTGTGGTACACCGGCCGTAAGAGAAAGCAGCTGGAGGAGTTCGGCGACCCCGAACTGATGGAGGCGCTGATGCCCAATGCCAGCCGTGTTCGTCCGGCGGTCAAGTTCTCCATTCTCATGGTGGCATTGGCATTGCTGATTTTCGCTGCCGCCCGGCCGCAATACGGTCAGAGCGAGCACACCGAGAAGAGGCAAGGCATTGAGGCCATCGTGGCACTGGATATATCCAACTCCATGCTCGCCGAAGATGTCGCCCCGAACCGTCTGGACCGCGCCAAACAGATGCTGAGCAAACTGATGGACAACATGGTGAACGACAAAGTGGGACTGGTGGTGTTCGCCGGAGATGCATTCGTGCAACTGCCGATCACCTGCGATTACGTGTCCGCGAAAATGTTCCTCAACTCCATCAAACCCGAACTCATCAAGACGCAGGGTACGGCTATCGGACAGGCGCTGAGCACTTCTATCCGTTGTTTCGGGGAACAGAGTGAAGCCAGCCGCGCGATCATCCTCATCACCGATGGTGAGAACCACGAGGACGACGCAGTAGCCGTTGCCAAACGCGCCAAAGAGGCGGGTATTCAGGTACTGGTAGTAGGTATAGGCAAACCCGAGGGGTCGCCCATCCCCATACCCGGCACAAACAGTTTCCGCAAGGATCGCAACGGTAATGTGGTGGTCAGTAAGCTGAACGAAGAGATGTGTAAGGAGATTGCGCAGGCAGGCGGAGGTATATACGTCCGCTGCGACAACACCAACACCGCAACCAAAGCCATCCAGAAAGAGCTGGACAAGTTAGCCACACAGGAGATAGAGACACAGGTATTCACGGACTACAACGAGCAGTTCCAGAGTTTTGCACTCATTGCGTTACTGCTCCTCGTGATCGATTTCTTTATCTTCAACCGCAAGAACAAAGCGATTACCCGTTTGGATATTTTCGGAGAATCAGGAGTCAGGAATCAAGAATAAGGACATTATGAAGAAGATAATCGTTATATTGGCTTGCCTGTTCATTGCCTCCACGTCGCTGTTTGCGCAGAAAGAGGCAAGCGATGTGCGGAAAGGCAACCGCGAGTACAAGAAACAGAACTACACCGAGGCGGAGGTGAACTACCGCCGCGGACTGGATAAGAACAAAGAGGGCTACGAGGCGCATTACAACCTCGGCGACGCTCTCTTCAAGCAGGACAAGTACGCCGACGCGCAGGCGGAATACGAGACGGCTGTCAAGCTGCTGGACAAAGAGAAAGACAGCGAGCGGTACGCCAAATCGATGCATAACATCGGTAACTGCGCGTTCGCCCAACAGCAATACGACAAGGCCGTTGCCGCATTCCAGGAGAGTCTGAGACACAACCCCTCGGACAATGACACACGGTACAATCTGGTGAAATCAATGCAGATGTTGCAACAACAGCAGCAACAAAAACAAAACCAGAACAAGGACCAGCAGCAGGACAAACAGGATCAGCAGCAGCAACAGCAACAACAGCAAGAGCAACAGCAGGATCAAAACCAAGACCAGCAACAGCAGCAACAGCCGCAGAACGAGGATCAGATGGACAAAGAGACGGCTGAGCAGATTCTGGAGGCATTAGAGCAAGACGAGCAAGACACGCAGGAGAAGCTGCAGCGTCAGCAGGGTAAGAAGCGTCGTGTAGAAAAAGAATGGTAAGTATGAGAAAATTTGCATTAATAGTATTATCGTTTATCACCTTGTCGGTTTTTGCCGATGAGGTGGTTTTCAGGGCACAAGCGCCCAAACAAGTGGTAGTGGGCAGACCGTTCCAGGTGACCTATACCGTGAACCAGCGGAGCCGCGATCTGCGTGCGCCGGAGTTCACGGATTTCGATGTTCTGAGCGGACCGTATACCTCAACCAGCAGTAGTACCTCGTTCGTGAACGGCAAACGCACTTCGTCCTTTGAGCAGACCTATACGTATATGCTCATGGCGCAGAAAGAAGGTACGTTCACCATCGGTCCCGCGACCGTCAAAGTGGACGGCGAGAACGTGCAGTCCAACGGCGTGCGGATACAGGTCCTGCCGGAGGACCAGCAGCCTGCGCAGGGAAATCAGAGTAATCAGAGTAATCCGGGTACTCAGAGTTCCCAGAGCAGCTCCGGCGCAGTGACCTCTGAGAACCTCTTCGTGCGCACGATAGCCTCCAAGACGCGTGTACACGAGCAGGAAGCACTCATGATCACCTACAAGCTCTATTTCGCGAACGTCGATGTCGCGCAACTGACCAACAACACCAAGCTGCCAGAGTTCACTGGCTTCCTCAAACAGGAGCTGGAGCAAGGCGAGATACAGACAGAGCTCGAGCACTACAACGGCCGTAACTACCAGACGGCAGTACTCTACCGCACCATCCTCTACCCGCAGCACTCGGGCGAGATCAAGATCGACCCCGCACGGTTTGAGGCGGTGCTCCGCGTGCAGACCCAGCAGCGGGCACGGAGTATATTCGATGATTTCTTCGGTTCGTACACCAACGTGACAAAGATGCTCACCGCGCCGGGTGTGACTATACATGTAGCTTCCCTGCCTGGTGGCAAGCCTGCCGGGTTCAGCGGAGGCGTGGGTAAGTTCACCCTCACTCCTTCTATCTCGCAGACCGAGGTGCAAGCCAACGAGGCGGTGACCATCAAACTGGACATCTCCGGCGCGGGTAACATGAAACTGCTCAAGACTCCGGCTATCGACTGGCCGGAAGGGTTTGAGCCGTACGACCCGAAGGTGACCAATAACTTCAACACCACTACGGCAGGCGTGAGCGGCACGAAGTCCATCGAGTATCTTGCTATCCCGCGTAGCGCCGGTGAATACACCATTCCGGCGGTCAAGTTCAGTTATTTCGACATTGACGAGAAAGCCTACAAGACGCTCACCACGCCGGAATACACCGTGAATGTCAAACGCGGTGCGGGCGCACAAGCAGGTGCCGCATCCTCCGCCGAGGAGGGAGCCGTCGTTTATCATGCCCAGAAAGAGGACATCAAGCAACTGGGCTCGGATATCCGGTACATCAATACCAAGCCGCTGAAGGCAAAGAAGAGCCGTCAGCTGTCCGCCGCCGGCTACCAATACCTCTGGTTGTGGTATGTAGTGCCGCTGATCATCGCGCTCGTGCTGCTCGTCGTACTCCGCAAGCAGATCAAAGAGGCTGCGGACATCACGAGGATGCGGTACAAACACGCCAACAAGGTTGCCCAGAAACGCCTTAAAGCGGCTGCCGCAGCTCTCAAGGCGAACGACAAGGATCATTTCTACGAGGAGATCGAGCGCGCAGCCTGGACTTACCTCAGCGACCGTCTGTCTATCCCCACGGCGGACCTCAACAAAGAGAATATAGCGTCTATTCTCTCCCAAAAAGGCGTCTCGGAGGCGTTGATCAAAGAGGTAATGGACGTGCTCTCCACGGCGGAGTTTGCCCGTTACGCGCCTTCTACGGACCATGGTATGGACGATCTCTACACCGCTACTACGAACTTGATTAACAATCTGGAAAACGAAAAGATATGAAAAAGATAATTATCCTTTGTACATTGTACTTTGTCACTTTGTCCATTTATGCACAGAGTGCCTTTGACGAGGCGAATGCCGCGTATGCGGAGGGGCGTTACGAAGAGGCTGCCAAAGGCTATGAGGCGCTGTTGGCAGAGCAACCGAACGAGGTATTGTATTACAACCTCGGTAATGCCCGCTTTAAGCAGGGCGAGTTGGCACAGGCGATCCTAAACTACGAGCGTGCACTGCGGCTGAAGCCCAATTACAAGGATGCGCAATACAATCTGGCTTTTGCGCAAAGCCGTATCACGGATAATATCAAGGATCAGGATTTCTTCCTCTCCTCATGGGCGCGGACGATCCGCAACGGGCTGAGTGAGCGTACGTGGTTCCGGCTCTCTGTCAGCCTCTTTATCTTGGCGCTGATAGGTGTATTGGTGTTCCTTCTCGGTCGCCTTCCCTGGCTCCGCAAGAGTGCTTTCCACATCGCGTGGGTTGCCCTGCTCTTCTCGTTGTGCGCGGGGCTCAATGCGCACTCGCTGCATCAAAGAGACACCCTGCGCAATGAGGCTGTCATCACACAGGGTGTCGTTAATGCCAAATCCTCTCCGGACCGCTCCGGCACGGACCTCTTCACGCTTCACGAGGGCACGAAAGTGACCATCCGCGAAACGATCGGCGAGTGGTCTAACGTGCGCGTCGGCTCGAACGAGGGTTGGATTCGGTTGTCGTGCCTTGAGAGGATCTAACCGACCCGCCGGTACTGCTCGTACGGGTAGTACTGCTTGAGCGGGTGCTCGATCCGCTGGTGCGGGTACTTGTTCCGCCGGAACGAGTGGACGATCCGCTCTCACGTTTCACAGTAGTCGTACGACCTGTACTGTCGGTGGTCTTCACCGTGGTGCGGGTCGTTCCGTTTCTATTCACGCGCGTATTGACCGTCGTGCCCGGCGTTGCCGCTACGCGGGAAGCAGAGGAGGTTCTGGTAGTGGTAGTTGCGCTCTTCTCTACCTCCGTGCGGAGTTGCGCGGTGTTACGGACGGACTTGCCTGCCTGAGTCGCAGAGGCTGTCACGCGGCGCTCGAACGAGTTCTCGGGGTGCTGGTCGCGGTAGTCATTTCGCACGTAGGTACGCGTCATCTGCGTATAACCGCTGTAATGCGGTTGCGACGGATAATCGCAGCGGTGGCAGTAATGATGGTTGGTCAGATAGGTCGTCACGTACGCCTGGTAGTGGTTCAGATAGACCGGCCGGGGACGCGTGTAGTACGAAGGGTAGTTGCCGTAGTAATACGGCGATGACCACACTGCGTAAGTCGGGCGGCCATAGACGTCCCACATAGCCGGAGTCTTGACGAACACCGGACGGACGATGTAGTTATAGCCGTACAAATACGGGTCGCCGATCACCTCCACGTACAGCGCATTCGCCTGCCGCTCGGCAACCAGCGTCGCGACATCCTGAAACAGCCCCGCACCCACGCACGACTGAATCAGATAGGCGTGGTAATAGCCCTGGCGGGTCTCAATCACGCGCAGGTAGTCCACCCACCCGTCGCGATTGAGATCCAGGTTATTGATCATATACCGGCTCGAGTTGAGTATCTGCTCAAACTCACGCGTACTGCGGCTCTCCGCGAAAGCGGCAGCCACGGCATTGAGGTCAAGATAGAACGACGGATCGGTGTTGTAGTTCGTAGCTACAAAAGTAGTCACAGTCGTTACCTTGGGCTTCGGGGTCTTCACCGTTGTCACGTAGCTCGAGAACCGTTCGATCTCACGTACGTCCGAGGGCGACGGGATCGTTATAATCGATGCCGTCCAGCAGCCTGTCAGGAGAAAAGACAGCGGTGCGAGATATAATATTCGAAAGAACTTATTCATAATCTTCAAATCTTCAAATAATCGTGCCCCTCTGGGGCTAAGAAATTCTCAAATCCACTTACAGCGTCTTCGCTACTTCTACTTCTTCGAATGCCTCGAGTATATCGCCCTCCTTGAGGTCGTCATATGCCTTGAGCGAGAGACCGCACTCGGTGTTCACGCCGGCTTCCTTGATATCATCCTTGACATGCTTGAGGGATGCCAGTTCGGCGGTCTTGATCACGATACCGTCACGGATGACGCGTACCTTGTTACCGCGTTTGATCTTACCCTCGCGGACGATACAACCGGCAATCGTGCCGACCTTCGATATATGGAAGGTCTGGAGCACCTCCAGGGTAGCCGTCACTTCCTCCTTCACCTCCGGAGCCAACATACCTTCCATGGCCGCCTTGACCTCGTTGATGGCATCATAGATGATCGAGTAGATACGTATATCCACCTCCTCGGTCTCCGCCATCTTGCGGGCGGTACCGGTCGGACGGACGTTGAAGCCGACGATGATGGCATCGGAAGCCGCAGCAAGCATCACGTCGCTGTCCGAGATGGCACCTACGGCGCCGTGGATCACATTGACTTGGATATTCTCCGTGGAGAGTTTGAGCAGCGAGTCTTTGATAGCCTCTACCGAGCCGTCCACATCCGCCTTGACAATGATGTTCAACTCCTTGAAATCACCGATAGCCAGACGGCGTCCGATCTCTTCCAAGCCCACGTGTTTCTTCGTGCGGATAGACTGCTCACGCTGCAGCTGCTCACGTTTGTTGGCAATCTCGCGCGCCTCCTGCTCGGTGGGCAGTACGTTGAACTCGTCACCCGCCTGCGGTGCACCGTTGAGACCAAGAATCGAGCAGGGTTCGCCCGGGCGTACCTCCGTGATCTTCTGTCCGCGCTCGTTGAACATGGCTTTGATACGGCCGTGGAACGTACCGGCGAGCACGATATCGCCCATGTGGAGCGTACCGTCCTGTACGAGCAGCGTAGCTACGTAGCCGCGGCCCTTGTCGAGCGAGGACTCGATGACCGAACCTTTGGCACGGCGTTTCGGGTTGGCTTTGAGGTCAAGCATCTCCGCCTCGAGGAGCACTTTCTCCAGAAGCTCATAGACACCCGTACCTTTCTTCGCGGAGATCTCCTGGCACTGGTACTTGCCGCCCCAGTCCTCCACGAGGATGTTCATGTTCGACAGCTGCTCACGGATCTTATCGGGGTTGGCACCCGGCTTATCGACCTTGTTGATGGCGAACACCATCGGCACGCCGGCAGCCTGGGCATGGTTTATTGCCTCGACGGTCTGCGGCATGACAGCGTCGTCGGCTGCGATGATGATAATCGCTATATCCGTCACTTTGGCACCACGGGCACGCATGGCGGTGAAGGCGGCGTGACCAGGGGTATCGAGGAACGTGATATGCTGTCCGTTTTTCAGTTTGACGTTGTAGGCACCGATGTGCTGGGTGATACCACCCGCCTCTCCGGCAATCACGTTCGCGTTGCGGATATGGTCGAGCAGCGAGGTCTTACCGTGGTCCACGTGACCCATTACAGTCACGATCGGACAGCGGGACTCCACATCCTCGTCGTTGACCACCTCGTCGGCGTTGATCTCCTCTACCACGTGCGCTGCCACGTACTCGGTCTGGAATCCGAACTCCTCGGCTACGAGGTTGATCGTCTCGGCGTCGAGACGCTGGTTGATGGACACGAAGAGGCCGAGGCTCATACAGGTAGCGATGATCTTGTTCACCGGCACGTTCATCATCACCGCCAGGTCGTTTGCCGTTACGAACTCAGTCAGTTTGAGCACTTTGGATTGCTCCTGTGCCTCCATGATCTCAAGTTCGTGCTTCTCGCGTTCCTGTTCACGGCGCTCACGTTTGTACTTGGAGGTATTGGACTTGTTCTGCTTCTGCTGGAGACGGTTAAGCGTTTCTTTCAGTGCCTTATCCACCTCCTCCTGCGTAGCCTCACGGGGCTGGTTCTTCTTGGATTTCTTACCCGCCTGGTTGCGCTTGTCGTTCGGATCGACCTTGGTAGCGTTGTTCTTGAACCGCTCGCGTTTGCGTTTCTCGGCGGCAGCCTGTTGTTGTGCCTGCTGCGCCTGCTGACGCTCCTCGCGCTCTTTGCGTTTCTGCTCCTTGGTCTTCTTCGCCGGACGGGTAGAGGTGTCGATGGCATCGAGGTCTATCTTGCCGATTACTTTCGGTCCGTCTTTGAGTTCGGGTTTGCCGAGGGTGAAGATCTCTTTCTTCGGGGCCGGCTTGGGTGCTTCGGGTGCTTTCGAAGCCTCCGGAGCGGGTTTGGGAGCAGCTGCCTCTGCGGCTTTCTTAGTCGCTTCTTCCGCTGCTTTGCGAGCCTCTTCCCGGGCTTTGGCCTCTGCCGCAGCTTTCTCCGCCGCAGCCTTCTTGGCTGCCGCCTCTGCGGCTTTCTTAGCCGCTTCTTCCGCTGCTTTCTTCGCAGCAGCCTCCGCAGCGGCTTTCTTGGCGGCTTCCGCGGCAGCACGTTCTGCATCCTCACGCGCCTGACGCTCCGCCGCCTGACGGTCCGCCTCGATCTTAACGGCTAAGTCCTTGGCAAACTCCTTGGCTAAGAGCAGATACAGATCATCGTCGATACGCACGTTCGGGTCCGACTCTACCGGATGGCCGTTCTTCTCGCACCACGCGGTGAGAGTAGCCATGCCTATGTTTAATTCTTTACATGCTTTAATTAACTTTATTGCCATAATCTCTTTGGCAGGTGTTTATTCTCCTTGCCTTCGGAGGAAAAATGGTTAATTAATCGTTTGCGAACTCAGCGGCGAGAATGCGGAGCACCTCGTCGATGGTCTCCTCCTCGAGGTCGGTACGGCGGAGCAGATCCTCCTTGCTGGTACCGAGCACCTCTTTGGCGGTGTCTAGACCGATTGCCTTGAAGGCGTCGATCACCCACTGGTCGATCTCGTCGTTGAACTCGTCGAGGTAGATATCATCGAGGTCTTCCTCGTTGATCTCGCGGTAAACGTCAATCTCGTAGCCCGTGAGCATGGAGGCGAGCTTCACGTTGTAACCGCCCTTGCCGATAGCCATGCTCACTTCCTCCGGCAGGAGATAAACCTTTGCCTTCTTGTTCTCCTCGTCTATCTCCATGGAGCTGATCTTCGCGGGAGCGAGCGCACGCTGGATATAAAGGTTCACGTTGGAGGTGTAGTTGATTACGTCGATGTTCTCGTTACGCAGTTCGCGCACGATACCATGGATACGCGCACCCTTCACACCCACGCAGGCGCCTACCGGGTCAATGCGGTCGTCGAAGGTCTCCACAGCCACCTTGGCGCGCTCACCCGGGATACGGGCGATGTTCTTGATGGCGATCAGTCCTTCCTTCACCTCCGGCACCTCCTGCTCGAACATACGTTGCAGGAAGAGCGGCGCGGTACGGCTGAGGATGATCTTGGGGTTCTGGTTCTTGTTATCCACCTGCACCACTACGGCGCGTACGATGTCGCCCTTGCGGTAGTAGTCGGTCGGGATCTGGTTGGCTTTAGGCAGATAGAGCTCGTTGCCCTCCTCGTCGAGGAGCAGCATCTCTTTCTTCCACACCTGATAGAGTTCGCCGGAAACGATCTGACCGATCATCTCTTTGTATTTCTGGTAGAGCACCTCTTTCTGCAGCTCCAGGATCTTGGAGGCGAGGGTCTGACGGAGGTTGAGGATCATACGGCGGCCGAAGGAAGCCAGTTCCACGCGGTCGGTTACCTCCTCGCCTACCTCCGCTTCGTCATCGAGCTTGAGGGCGTCGCTCAGCGCAATCTGCGTGTCGGGGTTGGCTACATCGCCATCCTCCATCACCAGACGGTTACGGTAAATCTCCAAATCACCCTTGTCGGGGTTGACGATAACGGTGTAGTCCGCCGACGGACCGTACATCTTTGCGATCACGCTCTTGAACGACTCCTCCAATACGGTGATGAGGGTCTTTTTGTCAATACGTTTGAAGTCCTTGAACTCCGAGAAAATGTCAATCAAGTTGATTGACTCCTGGTTTTTTGCTGTTGCCATTTTTATTTAGAATTTTAAATCATATTTCACATACTTGGGTTCGTCGTACCGCCAGGTGTGGGTCACGACCTGCGTCTCCTTGCGTTTCTTGCCCTCCACGGATACCTTCTCCTCGCAATCGACGGAGAACGTCTCTTCATCCACAGAGACGAGCTGGCCGCGGTACTTCTTGCCTTCCACCAACGCTTCGACCTCGTGCCCGAGGTTCTTCTCGAACTGCATTTTGGTTTTGAAGGGGTCGGTCAGACTCACCGAGCCCACTTCCAAGGAGTAGTCCAAATCTGAAGGCTGAAAGCTGAAAGCTGAATTCTCAATCTTCTCCACGAGGAACCGGTTCAGCTCCGCGCAGAAATCCACATCCACTCCGGCAAGTCTGTCCACCTCCACGAGGATGTCGTTCCCCGCCGAGATCTCAAGGGTTACCAACTCATACTCCGTACCCTTCAGGTACTGCTCAATCCATTCCTGTAACTGTTTCTTTTCCATATATCTTATACGACGAGGGAACTCCTTTCGGGGTCCCCTCATTCAATTCACGCTGCAAAGATACTACTTTTTTTTGACATACGCAAATATTTGCGCAATAAAATTAATTTTATTTGAGTTTTTTACACATTTTGAGGTTTTAACCGTTTGATCCACTTGATATAATAGACCAGCTTGCAGACCACTACGCCCATGGAGAACAGAGCGAAGACAGCCGCAGCGGTCCGACTGCCCGTAAACTGGTAAATAGAGAAAGCAGTCACAAAACCGATCTCAAAAACGGCAAATGCAATTGCCCACCCGAGCATCTTTCTCTCGCCGTAATAGATAATTCTGTTTCATTGTTCGTAAGTATTTTGACGCCGCAAAGGTACTACAAAAAATCGACATATGCAAATTTTTAGGCAGAAATATGCCAGAATATGCCGGAATATGCAGTTTAGGTAAAGACAGAGAGCGGGAGGCGGAGACCATCAACGTAGTAGCGGGAGAAATCAGCGCGCGGGGACGAGGGACGAGGAGGAGAAAGATGCTCGCGCAATGATGCGCGAGAAATGCAAGATGACTCGCTAAGGCG
>CAMOGT010000009.1 GCA_946614295.1 uncultured Bacteroidales bacterium | reverse complement strand
GCCACGACAACCCCTACCGTCTGGATTTCTTCGGCGACGAGATAGACAGTATCCGTGAGTTCGACATCGAGGACCAGCTGTCCAAATCCCGCGTCGAAGCCGCGGAGATTGTGGGCTCTTCGAGCAAGGAGAAAGGCATTATAAAGGCGAAAGGTGAAGGGTTAGAGGCGAAAGGCTCCATCGTCGATTACCTGACGGACGAGACCGTGTGGGTGAGCAATGACTGGGGCGTCGTGCGGTATAAATCGGAGGGGTTAGGGGCTTCCGGGTCCTTAGGGTCGTTAGGGTCGTTAAGGACAATAGAGATAGCCCAGAAGAGCACGTTCCCGGAGTACTCCAAAGTGACCTTCGACACCGTGCCGCAGCCGGTCTTCCACAAGCAGTTCGACCTTCTGACGGAGGATATACGGCAACACCGCGAAGAAGGCTACACCATCTATATCCTCGCGGAACAGAAGAAACAGCTCGATAGACTCGAAAGCATTTTCGAGTCTGACCGCTTCGCTATAAGACCGTCACAGGGTGACTGTAAGACCGCTGACGCTGTAAGACCGGCTACGCCTGTAGGATCGGCTGCGCCTGTAGGATTTACCGGTATCAACGCAACGCTCCATGAGGGATTTGTGGATCGGGAGTTGAAAGTCTGCTGCTACACCGACCACCAGATCTTCGAGCGGTACCACCGCGTGCAGCTGTCGAGCGAGAACGCACGGCGCGGCAAAGCGATCATTACCCTCCGCGAGATCAACCAGCTGCAGGTGGGCGATTATGTCGTCCACTCCGACCACGGTATCGCCAAGTTCGGCGGACTCGTCACCACACCGGTGAACGGCAAGCCGCAGGAGATGATCAAACTGAACTACCGCGACGGCGCGAACGTGTTTGTGTCCATCCACAACCTGCACCGCATCTCCAAATACAAAGGCCGCGAGGGTTCGGAACCGACGATAGCCCGCTTGGGTTCGGGTGCATGGGAACGGCTCAAAGAGCGCACGAAGGACAAAGTCAAAGAGATTGCCCGCGACCTGATCCGTCTCTACGCCACGCGCAAGCAGCAGAAAGGCTTTGCCTACACGCCGGACGGCTACATGCAGCACGAGCTCGAGGCGTCGTTCCTCTACGAAGACACGCCCGACCAGGCGAAAGCGACCGCGGAGGTCAAACGCGACCTGGAGAGCCCTATGCCGATGGACCGGCTCGTCTGCGGCGATGTGGGATTCGGCAAGACCGAGGTAGCCATGCGTGCGGCGTTCAAAGTGGCGACGGACGGCAAACAGGTAGCCGTTCTCGTGCCGACCACCGTGCTGGCGTTGCAGCACTACAACACCTTCACCGAGCGGATGAAGAACTTCCCGGTTCGCATCGAGTACCTGAGCCGCCTCAAGTCCGCCAAGGAGACCAAGGAACTGCTCGCCGACCTCGCCGCCGGCAAGATAGATATCCTCATCGGCACCCATAAGATCGTCGGCAAGTCCGTCAAATGGCACGACCTCGGGCTGCTCATCATCGACGAGGAACAGAAATTCGGCGTGGCGGTCAAGGAAAAACTCAAAGCGCTGCGCACCAACATAGACGTCCTGACTCTGACGGCAACGCCTATCCCGCGCACACTGCAGTTCTCGCTGCTCGGCGCGCGCGACCTCAGCGTCATGACCACTCCCCCACCCAACCGCTACCCCGTGCAGACGGAGCTCATCACCGTGGAGGACGAAGATATCATCAAAGAGGCGATTGATCTGGAGATGGGCCGCAACGGTCAGATCTTCATCGTCAACAACCGCATCGAGATGCTCCCGCGTATCGAGCGCAAGATACAGAAACTGTGCCCGGAGGCGCGTATCATCACCGCGCACGGACAGTTGCCGGCAGGCGAGATGGAGGAGCGGCTGGAAGCGTTCATTAACTACGACTACGATATTCTGCTCTCGACGACCATCATCGAGTCCGGCGTGGATATACCGAACGTGAACACCATTCTCATCTTCTCCGCCAACCACTACGGTCTTGCCGACCTGCACCAGTTGCGCGGACGCGTGGGACGGTCGAACCGCAAGGCGTACTGCTACCTCATCGCGCCGGAGAAAGAGTTGCTGACCGACGATGCGCGCAGACGGCTCGAAGCGCTGAGCACCTTCGCCGAGTTGGGCGCAGGCTTCAACCTCGCCATGCAGGATATGGATATCCGCGGCGCGGGCAACATGCTCGGCTCGGAGCAGTCCGGTTTCATTGCCGACCTCGGCTACGAGACCTACCAGCGCATCCTCAACGAAGCCGTGGAGGAACTCAGAGAGGAGATGGGAGATTCGCTCAATGATGGAATGAGCGCGGCTGCGCCGCTCAATGATGGAATGATGGGCGCGCAGCGTCTCTGGTGTCCGGACGCACAGCTGGAGACGGATATCGCGGTGTGCTTCCCGACCGATTATATCGAGAACATATCCGAACGTATCACCCTCTACCGCGAGCTGGATAATATCCACTCCGAGGACCAGCTGCTTGAATTCAAGAAACGGCTCATCGACCGTTTCGGACCGTTGCCCGAAGAGGCGGAGGAGCTGCTGCAAGTGGTGCGCGTACGGTGGATTTGTTGCCGGTTGGGTGTAGAGAAGATCCTGCTCAAGGGCGAGCGGATGACCCTTTACCTCGTGCAGCACAAGGACGCCTACTGGCAGTCCGAGGCGTTCGGCAAGATCGTGCAGTACGCCGTGAGCCGACCCGAACGGTGCCTGCTACACGAGGAGAAAGACAAGAAAGGTATCCCTACAGGACGAAGAATGGTGTCTATCACGAATGTAAAAACAATAGGAGGAGCGATTAATTTGCTCTCAAAAATAGAAAACAAAAATGGCCAAATGGTAAATGGTAAATGACCAAATGGTAAATGGCTTTATGAAATTTATTGGAATCATACCTGCGCGGTACGGATCGACCCGCTTCCCGGGCAAGCCGTTAGCCGACATCTGTCACAAGACCGTCATTCACCGTGTCTATGAACAAGCCTCCAAAGCGCTGGAGACCGTGGTCGTAGCCACCGATGACGAACGTATCTACGACGCCGTAGAGGCGTTCGGCGGCAAGGTCGTAATGACCCGCGCGGATCATAAGTGCGGCACCGACCGTTGTCTCGAGGCATACGAAGGAATCACCACACCCTTCTGGCGTGCACAGAACGACAGCGACACCGTGATCATCAACATACAGGGTGACGAACCGTTCATTCAACCCGAGCAGATAGAGACCCTCATGGCGTGCTTCGACCGCGAGGGGACGGACATAGCCACCCTCGTGCGGCCGTTCACAGACAAAGACAGTCAGGCGGACCTCGAGAACGTGAACACACCCAAGGTCGAATGGGACAAAGAGACGGGCGAGGCAAAGAACTTCAGCCGCAAGGTGATTGCCTGTGCAGACGGTACCCATTACCGCCATATAGGCATCTACGCCTACCGCGCCGATGTATTGACCCGGATCACGAAGTTAGCCCAGAGCCCGCGGGAGATTGAGGAGCGGCTGGAGCAACTGCGGTGGCTCGAAAACGGATATACCATCCGCGTAGGCGTGACGAACACGCCGACCATCGGCATCGACACACCCGAGGACCTACAGAAGGCAATCGAGTGGTATAAATACAATGGATAGTTGACAGTTGATAGTTGAAATAAATTAACCTTTAAAAACACAAGATTATGGCAAAAGAGAATTGTCCTACTCCGCATATCGGTGCGCAGTACGGTGAGATTGCAAAAACAATGATTATGGCAGGCGATCCGCTTCGCGCCAAGTTGATGGCAGAGCGGTTCCTGGAGAACCCTGTACAAGTGAACAACGTACGAGGCATGCTGGCTTTCACCGGCACATACAAAGGCAAGAAAGTGACCGTCATGGGGCACGGAATGGGTATTCCGTCCATCGGTATCTACACCTACGAGCTCTTCAATTTCTACGACGTAGAGACCATCATCCGCGTGGGTTCGTGCGGCGCGCGCCAGATGTACGTTAACCTCGGCGACCTCGTCATCGCCCAAGGCAGCTGTACCGACAGCAACTGGGAGGCTCAATACAACCTGCCCGGACACTACGCCCCGATAGCAGACTTCGAACTCTGCCGCAAGGCGGTGGAGGCAGCCGAGAAACGCGGCTACAAGTACCATGTGGGTAATGTGTTCTCCGCAGATGTGTTCTATTGCGAGGACGAGAAGAAGAAGAACTGGACGAAGATGGGCGTGCTGGCAGATGAGATGGAAGCTCCGGCTTTATACATGAACGCTGCGCGCGCAGGCAAGAAAGCGCTGGTGATCTGCACCGTGAGCGATCATATTCTCACCGGCGAGGCAACTACCGCCGAGCAGCGCCAGAACTCGTTCACGAACATGATGGACGTAGCATTTGATATCATCAGCGAATGAGAAAAACGATTCTGATAGGATTATTGGCACTCCTGCCTCTGGGTCTGACGGCTCAGGAGCAGGAGGCTGCCGATGCCGCTCCAGCGAAAGAGACAAAAACCAAGAAGAGCCGCCCTGTATCGGAGATCTTCACGGGTTTCAGCGGGGGAATGTTGCTCCACGCCGGATACCTCTTCTCCGACTCCCCTGACAAAGTGTTCAGCAACACCGGTCTGGGTAGTCCGGATTATATCAAGGCCCTGCCTAAAGACGGAGCCTGTTTCGGTTTAGGCGGCGCGCTCAGATGCCACCTGATCAACCATATACACCTCGGTGCAGAGGGATATGTGAGCACCATGCCCCTGATGAAGACGGGCTCGAATATCCGCACCGGTTGGGGAGGTGCCCTCTGTGATTTCTATACCAACTGGGGAAAAGTACGTCCCATGATCGGCCTGGGCGTCGGCGGCGGGGCGATGCGCAGACTCTTTGTCCCGGACTCACCGGCTGTCACCTCTGCCGACAGTACCCACTATAATGCGTCGTACACCAAAACGCCTTTCTTTTATCTCGACCCCTATATCGGAATGGAGATAGGACTCAACGGACACATGGCTCTCATGATCCGCATTGATTATATGTTGCCGTTCGGTACCACCAACAGCAACCTGACAGGAAAAGTCAATTGGGGCAACTTCATGACCCCTTCCGGTCCGAGACTGTATCTCGGCATTATGTTTGGCAAATTACAAAAATAAATATATATAGTAAATGGATAAAAACACTTGGATTGGCTTCTTATTGATAGCCGCAATTATCGTTGGCTTCTCGTTGCTCAACAGACCCTCTAAAGAGGAGTTGGCGCGTCGCCAGCACGAACAGGACTCTATCGCTCTGCTGCGGATGGCAGAGATGGAGTCGCAACGGATTAGTGATTCACTCCAACTGGTATCCGGCACAGCAGCCGGTGAAACCAAGGAGGTAGAGACCGAGGTTAAACCCGAAGAGCAGTGGCTCACGCTCGAGAACGAGCACGTGCGTCTGACGCTCTCCACCTACGGCGGTGTGATCCAGCGCGCCGAGTTGAAGGAGTACCACGCGTCGGGCGACAGCGTGAACCCGTTGTGTCTCTTCCGCGCCGACGAGTCGTCCTACGGCTTCACCCTCGTAACGATCAACAACCGTATTCTGCACACCTCCAACCTCGTCTTCACACCGGTAGAAAGCGACGCGAAGAACAAAGCTATTCTCCGTTGGCAGGGGGCTAACGAGGGTGCCTGGCTCGATTTCGTATATGAGCTCTCGGAGGACTACATGGTGCGCTTCACGCTCGTGCCGCACAACCTGCAGGCAGAGCTGGCGCAGAACATCAACTCGCTGGAGTTCCGGTGGCGCCAGCTGATCCCGCAACAGGAACAGGGACGCAAGTTCGAGGAGCGTTACGCCCAGCTGCAATACATGCTCGTGGGCGGCGATATGGAGAAACTGAGCGAGAGCAAGGACGACAGCAAAAAAGAGTCCGCACGCGTCAAATGGATCGGTTACAAGGACCAGTTCTTCTCGACCGTCCTGATCGCCGACGACGCCTTCACCTCCTCGCAGTTCACCTCTACTCTGCAACCCAAGCACTCGGGTTATATCAAGGAGTACAGCACCCACGCTTCGGTGCCCTTCGACCTGACGGGCAAGACCACCACGGGCTTCCGTTTCTACTGCGGTCCGAACCATTACCACACCCTCAAGGCGTACGACGAGGGCGTGGAGAAAGAGAACAGGCTGTACCTCAACAAACTGGTGCCGTTGGGATGGAAAATCGTGAGTTGGATCAACACGGCACTCGTCATTCCGATGTTCGACCTCTTCACGAGCTGGGGACTACATATCGGTATCGTTATTCTGCTCATGACCATCGTCATTAAGCTCATTATCCTGCCGTTCGTGTTCGTCTCCTACAAGTCAAGCGCGAAGATGCGTGCGCTGAAACCGCAACTCGATGCCATCAACGAGAAGTATCCGGCAGAGAAGATGCAGGAGCGCCAGGCGGCTACCATGCAACTTTACCAGCAAGCAGGCGTCAGTCCGATGAGCGGCTGTCTGCCGATGATTTTCCAGTTCCCGGTTCTGATGGCTATGTTCTGGTTCCTGCCGACGGCGATCGAGCTTCGTGGCAAGTCCCTCCTCTGGGCGGACGATCTATCGACCTACGATGCCGTCTTCCACTGGGGCTTCAATATCCCGCTACTCGGCGACCACCTATCCCTGTTCTGTCTCCTGATGACGATCTGTAACATGGCTTACACCTATATCACCATGCAGTCACAGGCGACGGACCCGAACATGAAGTTCATGAAGTACATGATGTACGCAATGCCGCTCATGTTCCTCTTTATCTTCAACGACTACGCAGCCGGTCTGAGTTACTACTACCTGGTATCGCTCTTCTTCACGATCCTGCAGACGATGATCTTCCGCTGGACGCTGAACGACGAGAAGATGCTTGCCGAGATCGAGGCTAACAAAAAGAAAAAAGCCGGCAAACCTAAGTCCGGCTTTATGGAGAGATTGGAGAAAATGCAGCGCGAGCAGCAGCGCTTAGCTCGCGAGCAGGCCAAAGCGGCTAATAAGCGTCGATAGTTCGGTATTCACCAGCGCTTGTCCCTCCGGGGAGAGCGTTACGCCGTCTTGTTCGAGCAGTTGCTCGTAATGAGCACTCTCGAGCATCGGCGAGGTGATATCGATAATATGCACACACTGGGTGGAGGCCATGCGGAAGAGCGCCAGATTATAGAGCGCGTGGATATTACGCAGCCGCTCCACCTTACCGCCGAGCCAGTAAAGTACGTTCTTACGCTCCTGCATCGTCATGCCACGGGTGATAAACGCGAAATAACGGTTTTCGTCCATGATCGGCAACGAAACCAATACCGGCTCCTGACCATGTGCACGTGCCTGCGCGATCTTATTAATATATAGTGCCTTGTAGGCTACCAGATCCATCTTGGGTTGGTGAACTCCACTCGGGTTAGCGGCTATCTCCTGCCAGTTGTACTGCAAGCCGCTCTCAGGCTGAATAATAACGGTCTTGTCCATAATGATAACTGTTTTAATAGTGTTAAACAATAGTTTTGTTTGAAAAACGATGCAAAATTACTGCTTTTCAGGGAGACGGACAAGTAATTGTGATGAGTGACGAAAAAATATGACGAAAACAGCCATTTTGAGGACTAAAACACAAATATAGGGACGAAATCAGGCGCTTTCCTGTTTCGTCACACTAAGAAAGGAGACTAAAACATGAAGAAAATACCACGTTCTATCCTATCGGTAAACACCATGTTGCTGCACGTAATCGGCGTGCCGGCTTACTTTCTGGCATTCATACTGACGTATAAGAGCCAATGGATGGTCCGGTTTCTGGACGGTCATGGGGAACAGTTCATCCTCAATGTGCTGATGCTGATGTGCATACTCATCGGCATTCAGTGTGCAAGTCGTATTCCGATGACCGTATTGCGGAGGGAGGTGAGCCTCTCATGGTGGCAGTATATATTATGGTCCATAGGTGAGATCATCGTTTTCTCGGCTTTCGCGGCGCTATATATGGCGCTCATCTACGGGGATTACGGCTATTTCCCGGCTGTAGGGCAGTGTCTGAAAATTAACTTCATGGTACTGCCGTACGCCTACCTCATCATTGATCTCCTTGTCGCGCATATCTATCCGGATGAGGACGAAGTGGCGGAGGAAGACTTGGTACGGTTTGCGGATACCACAGGGCGGCTCAAGTTAGTCATCGCCCAAGACGTCATCCTTTATATTGAGGCGCAGGAGAACTATGTGTCGGTTCACTATCTGGAGGGCGAGAAACAAAAAGAGTACTCGCTCAGGCAATCGATGCGAGGGATTGAGGGACTCATGCAGAAACATGGTATTATCCGCTGCCAGCGGTCGTATTTCGTCAATCCGCGTCACGTGACGGTACTGAGAAGAGATAAAGAAGGAATGATACAAGCCGAGTTAGACACTACGCCCGGAAGACAGGTACCCGTCTCGCCCAAGTACTACGAGCAGTTAAGCAAAATGTTGTAGCATTTTGCGTTAAGCCGTTAAGCTGTTAAACCGTTAAGCTGTCAAGCTGTTGACCAGCATGCCACAAGCAGCGAGAATATCTTCGCCGCGGGAACGGCGGATAGTAGTGGTCACACCATGGTCGGTGAGATAATCGCGGAGAAACTCCATGGCTTTTTCGTTAGAACCCGGAAAATGCCGCTCTTCCTTGTTGGTACGCGCCACCTTCTCCACTCCTTCGTGGAAACGGATCAGATTAATCCGGCTGTTCAGACCCTTGAGCAGTCGGATTATTTCTTTGGCATGACGAATAGAATCGTTCTTGCCTGCCCAGCATATATACTCGAAGCTCACGCGACGCTGATGACTCCAGTCGTATTGCTTGAGGAGGGCAACGACGTCAGCGATAGGCATGATTTTCTCCGCCGGCATGATTTGGGCGCGTTCTGCGCCGAAGGGGTTGTGCATCGAGACCGCCAAGTGGCACTCGCTTTCGTCCAGAAACCGCTTCATGGCAGGTACTCCAACCGTAGAGACAGTAATCCTTTTGGGCGACCACGCACAGCCGTAGGCGGCTGTCATGATCTCAAGCGAACGCAGCACCTCGTCTATATTATCCATCGGTTCTCCTTCGCCCATATAAACGATATTAGAGAGCGGTTCGCGTCCGTCAGCGAGGGCTAAAGCGTCTATCTCGAAGATTTGATTGAGAATCTCCGAAGCGTGCAGATGACCATGGAAACCGAGTGTTCCGGTCATACAGAACCGGCAGCCCATCTTACAGCCCGCCTGGGTGGATACACAGAGTGTAGCGCGGTCATCCTCGGGGATATAGACTGTTTCCACAAACTGTCCGCCGGCATCAAAGAGGTACTTACGCGTACCATCGGTGCTGACGGCTTCGCGGACGGGCGCATGGCGACCGACGGTATAAGCTGCCTTGAGCGCCTCACGGCCCTTGAGAGAGATATTCGTCATCTCATCTATCGTCCGCACACGGCGCACGTAGAGCCAGTCCGCCAACTGTTTGCCGGCGAACTTCTGCAAGCCAACGCTCAATGCGACCTCTTGCAGCTCACTTAATGTCTTACCTAACAGCGCCTCCAATTCGTAATTCGTAATTCGTAATCCGTAATTTTTAATTCATCATCGTAACATCCATATGGGGATAAGCGAAGGTGAAGCCCTGCGGCGGGAGTTCGGTATAGAACCTCTCCTGAAGCGCAAAGAACACATCCCAATAATCATTGGCACGTACCCATACGCGTACGACAAAAGTGATGTCGTTCTCATTGAGGCTCTTGAGCGCCACGAAAGGAGCCGGAATAGCATCCATCCGGTAATTGACCGTCGAGAGTTGGTAAGCCGATATATTGAGTTCCTCATACAGGGCTTTCATATCCGTATCCGCCTGAAGAACCCGTTTATCAGAGTTGACGATAGCAAGGATAGCCTCTTTGCATTTAGCGGCATCCACGCCGTAGGAGACGCTCACAGACCACTCCACACGCCTCAGCGGCCTACCATTGTAGTTATTGATTACTCCGTTGGAAAGTGCGCCGTTAGGGAGAATCACCACCCTGTTATCAATGGTGAGGATCTTGGTGGCGGTTATATTGACCTCGATCACCTTTCCGCTCACGCCTTGCGCCTCAATGAAATCACCGGCTTTGAAGGGCTTGAAGGCAAGCAGCATAATTCCTCCGGCAAAGTTCTGCACCGTACCGGATAGCGCCATACCAATCGCCATACCTCCTGCAGCCAGCAGGGCAGCGAGGGAGGTGGTGTTCACGCCTAAAGTGCTAACTGATATAATAACCAGCAGGATTGTCAGAGAAATGGATACAAAGGACGAAACAAACGAAGCTATCGTCGGTTCGGTCTTACGGCGGGCGAACACGCGATTGAGGATGTTTTTCACCCATCGGATAAGCAACATACCGACAACAAAAATCAGCAATGCCGCCAGTACTTTAATGCCGAACTGGAGCATTTTCTCGCCAAACATCTGCCAGAAGGTGTCGGGGTTCTCTTTGGCGAGTTCGATCATCTTCTGCGCATTGGCGCGTGCGGAATCCTGCCGCGCTTGAATTTGCTCGGCGGTGAGAGCCTGAAGGAGGATTGTAAGATACATATTCATCGTTTATCGGATTCTATCAGCAGCGCGCACAAGAGCCTCGTCCTTGAGGATGCGGCGCGTAGCCATCATCGTTAACACCAGGCATACCAACGGGAAAGATGCCCAGGGGAGTATGTGCCACTCCACGCCGAGACTCATTTTCGCGAGCCATATATAGAGCGCCAGCACGCCGTAATACCCCAGACAAAGCATCACCGTGAAAATATTCAGCCGCGCCTGAAGGATACGGTTCTTGTAGAGAAAGATATCCACAAGAGCGAGCAGGGGTAACAGGACCGTCGTGAGAGTCAGTCCCCAAAGACCCTGTAGCGGTGCGCCGCCAAGGGCGGACAGTTCATACACTTGCAGTGCTGTCCCTTCGGGGGAAACAAACTGCACTACCGGCAGCCAAATCAGCGCTATTCCTAACGCTACCACGGCTAACAAATATAAAGTTTGAATTCGTTGGATCATAACAATTCACAATTCACAATTCACAATTAACAATTATCAATCTCCCATCGCTTCTTCGAGGGAGGCACACTTATCGCCATGGGCGTTGACCCAGCCTATTTGGCGGGCGGGGTTACCTACCATCAGGGCGTAAGGCGGCACATCTTTGGTTACTACCGAACCGGCACCAATCAGGCAGTATTCGCCGAGGGTGTGTCCGCAGACGATTGTGGCGTTAGCGCCAACCGACACTCCGCGTTTGAGAACCGTCTCGCGGTACTCATCCTTGCGCGAGACCGCTGCACGGGGGTTGATCACATTGGTGAAGACCATGGACGGACCGAGGAACACGTCATCCTCACACCGCACACCGGTATAGACCGAGACGTTGTTCTGAATCTTGCAATTACGGCCGAGTACCACGTTCGGCGAGATCACCACGTTCTGACCTATATTACAATCCTCTCCTATCGTGCAGCCGGACATGATATGGCTGAAATGCCAGATCTTCGTGCCCTTGCCTATCGAGCAACCTTCGTCCACGTAGGACGACTCATGTACAAAAAACTCTGCCATCAGAAGAACAGTTTTAAAAGGTCATTACCATTGGCGAAAACGAGGAGGGCAATGAGGATCCAGAAGCCGATGTTATTGGCTGTCTCGAGGAACTTATCGCTGGGCTTGCGCCGCGTAATCATCTCCACCAGTAGGAAGAGTATATATCCGCCGTCCAGCGCTGGGATCGGCAGGAAGTTCATGAAGGCAAGAATAATACTGAGGAATCCGGTCATGTGCCAGAACGTGTACCAACTCCAGAAAGCGGGGAACATAGATCCGATAGCGCCGAATCCTCCGAGCGACTGCGCGCCCTCTTTGGTGAAGACGAGGCGGAACTGCTTGACATACATCGCCAGAATATCCCAACCGTACCGGATTCCCGCGGGAATGGATTGGAGGAAGGTATAGTCCGTGTGCTCGATGGAGAAGAAAGCGTACTTGTTCTTCGCCTCCACGCCTATTTTCCCTTGATCATTGAGGAATAGGTGCGCCGTGCGCAGTTCCCCTGCACGATAATAATCAATGGTGACGGAGTCGCAGGGGTGCAGTTGCAGTTCCTGCGTTACCTGCACCTGACAGGGCGTAGGCACTCCGGCTACCGCTACTATACTATCGCCTTTCTCGAGTCCGGCGTACGCCGCTGCATTGCCCGGCAGGACGGTGTCAATGACGAACGGCACCCACTCGGAGAAGAGCACGTACCGCTGTTTGGTGTAGTTCTTATCGGCGCGTGCTTTCTCGCGCTCCGCCTTGTCATATGCGTTCTGGAGCGCCAAGTAGCGCGTGCCCAGATCCTCGCTCATCATCAGACGCACGGTGTCCTCTCCACGGAGCACCACCACCTCGCGCTTACCCTCGATGATGATCGATTGCACGACATCGCCCAGTTGCCCGGGGTCCTCACCGTCGATGGTCAGGATCTTGTCCTGCTGCTCAAATCCCTCGTCGAGAAGAACCTGCGAGTAATACAGTCCGGTGTTCACGTTCTTGAGGGGAAGGGTATCCGTACCGTAATGCCATAGAAGCATGGTGAAGATCACGATTGCTCCGATGAAATTGACGAGAATACCGCCCATGATGATAAACAGCCTCTGCCATGCCGGCTTGGAGCGGAACTCCCATTCCTGGGGTTCGGCAGCCAGATCGTCCGTAGAGTGCGTCTCATCGACCATGCCGGCGATGGCGCAGTAGCCGCCGAAAGGCAGCCACCCTATACCCCACTCCGTCGTCTCAGGGTGCTTGTCCCATTCCTCATCCTCGTTGGGCGCGAAGAACTTCACGTGCCACCGGCCGTCGAATTTCTTGAACCGGACGAGAGAGATCTTGGGGTTAAAGAACATGTAGAATTTCTCTACCCGCACGCCGAAGAGACGTGCCATCAGGAAATGCCCGAACTCATGAATCACCACGAGAAACGAAAGGGCTAATATCAGTTGGATTGCTTGAACCATTTATAATTTACAATTCACAATTCACAATTCACAATTTACAATTTACAATTACAATTGTTGCTCTGCAATGCGGCGGGCCTCAGCATCGGTCGCTACATAATCCTCGTAGGTCGGTTTGGCGATGAAGGGTGCTTTTGCCATGGTGGTAGCGATGACCTCGCTCATCTGCAGGAAGGCGCATCGGCCCTCGCGGAAAGCAAGGTTAACCACCTCGTTGGCAGCATTGAGCACGCAGGGTATATTTCCGCCACGGCGGGTGGCATCGTACGCCAGCCCGAGGTTCGGGAACCGGTTGAGATCGGGCTCTTCGAAAGTGAGGTCCTTGATGGCAAACAGGTCCGCTCGCGGAAAATCGCTTTGGAGTCTCTCCGGGAACGAGAGGGCGTATTGGATAGGAAGTCGCATGTCGGGTGCTCCGAGTTGGGCTTTGATGGCGCCATCGGCGAACTGCACGGCGGAGTGAACGATGGACTGCGGATGTACGAGCACTTGTATCTTCTCCACCGGCACGCCGAAAAGCCATTTGGCTTCGATAACCTCGAACCCTTTGTTCATCATGGATGCAGAGTCGATGGTGATCTTCGCGCCCATGTCCCAATTCGGGTGTCTGAGTGCATCGGCGGCAGTGACTGTCTTCATCTGCTCGAGCGAATAGGTGCGGAATGGTCCGCCGCTGGCGGTGAGAAGGATCTTCTCTATCTCGTTCCGATCCTCGCCTACGAGGGATTGGAAGATAGCGGAGTGCTCGCTATCGACGGGCAGTATCGCTGCACGGTGAGTCATCGCCAGCTCGCAGATGATCTCGCCCGCCACAACGAGGGTCTCTTTGTTGGCAAGGGCGATGGTCTTACCGGCTTTGATAGCCTCTATCGTGGGTCTGAGTCCGGCATAACCGACCATGGCGGCTACGACGATGTCGATGGACGGCATAGTCACCACTTGTGCAATCGCGTCCGCGCCCGCCCAGACTTTACAATTGATATCTGACAATTGACGGCTGAGTTCTTCATAAAGGCTCTCGTCAGCGATGCAGACCACCTCGGGGCAGAACTCCTTCGCCTGGGCAATCAAGAGGTCTATACTTCGGTTGGCACAGATGGCATAAACGCTGTACCGATCGGGGTTGGCGCGTACCACATCGAGTGTCTGGGTGCCTATCGAACCGGTAGATCCTAATATCGCCAACTGCTTTCGGCTCCCGACTTCCGACTTTTGACTTCCTACCATACAATCACCTCCTCCGGATTAACAAATTTTCCGCCTTCCCATAGTTCAACCCCTATCTCTTTTTCTCCGTCAGCGACACCGATCGCCTCGCCTGCTTCCACCGCCGTTCCCTGCGTCTTCAGTGCACGCGCCACATGTCGATAGATAGTTACGAACGCATCGTTTTGGAGGACAATCGCAAAGCTGTTATCCGCCATCCGCTCCACGGACACGAGTGTGCCGCGGGTAGTAGCCATGACTGTCTCGTTCTTAGCGGTGCGCAGCGACACACCGTATTGATGCCAATCAGGTCGCGCAGACTGCACAATCACCCCGCGCACGGGGCGTTGGAGCCGGTGGAAAGAGCGTGGGGTTATGTTGTCGTAGAGAGTCATGCGGTCGCGTTCCTTGAGTTCATATTGGTTCTTGAACGCCTCTACCGCCTCACTCTCTTCTGCTACCAGCCGCGCTTTCTCCACGCGTTGGAGTGAGTCGAGAGACTGCACGCTGTCGGTCGCTATGTCGCCCGCTGTGAGCTGCTTGATGACATCGAGGTACTGCCGTTGCAAGGAGAGATCCGTCTGGAGCGAATCGACACGGGCGGACTCCTCGATGAGCTGCTCACGGAGACTGGCGCTATATCCCGGCAGGATATTACGCAGCGGGGTATAGATGATCAGCACCGAGAGCAGGAGGATGAGCGCGAAGATCGAGATTGTGATCACGCTGACAGCGCCCAGAAGCGACACGCGGAAGTGGAACACCTCGCGCAGCGTCCGGTCCTCCAGCATCGCAAAGCGGTATTTTACTTTATTATCGTGCATCCCTCACAGGGTTTGAGTTGCTTGAAGAAATCGTTGCCTTTGTCGTCCACGAGGATGAAGGCGGGGAAGTTCTCCACTTCGATCTTCCAGATGGCTTCCATACCTAACTCGGGGTACTCGACGCACTCAATGGACTTGATGTTGTTCTGCGCCAGGATAGCTGCCGGTCCGCCGATAGAGCCGAGGTAGAAGCCTCCGTGTTTGTGGCAGGCATTGGTGACATCGATGGAGCGGTTACCCTTGGCGAGCATGATAAGCGAGCCGCCGTTCTCCTGGAACTCATCCACATACGGGTCCATACGTCCGGCGGTAGTCGGCCCCATCGAGCCGCACGCCATACCCGCCGGGGTCTTAGCCGGTCCGGCGTAGTAGATCGGATGGTTCTTGAGGTATTCGGGCATCGGCTCGCCGGCATCGAGGCGGGCTTTGATCTTTGCGTGGGCTATATCACGGCCTACGATGATCGTGCCGTTGAGGCTCAGACGCGTACCAATCGGGTATTTCGTAAGGATAGCGCAGACGTCTTTCATCGGCTGGTTGAGGTCGATACGTACAGCATCGCCTTCGCCTGCCTGACGCAACTCTTCAGGGATGAGAGAAGCAGGGTTGTTATCGAGTTTCTCGATCCAGATACCGTCTTTGTTGATCTTGCACTTGATGTTACGGTCAGCTGAGCAGCTTACGCCCAGACCGATCGGACAGGAAGCGCCGTGGCGTGGCAGACGGACGACACGTACGTCGTGCGCCATGTACTTACCGCCGAACTGTGCACCGAGACCGATCTTGTAGGCCTCTTGCAGCAGTTGTTTCTCCAGTTCTATATCACGGAAAGCGCGTCCGGTCTCGTCGCCGGTCGTCGGCAGCGAGTCATAGTAATGGGCACTCGCCAGTTTGACGGTCAGCAGGTTCTTCTCCGCACTCGTGCCACCGATGACGATAGCGATGTGGTACGGCGGACAGGCTGCAGTACCGAGGCTTTTCATCTTCTCCACCAGGAAGGGGATGAGTGTGCCGGGGTTCTGGATACGTGCCTTGGTCTCCTGATAGAGATAGGTCTTGTTAGCCGAACCGCCGCCCTTGGTGACGCAAAGGAAACGATACTCGTTGCCCTCGGTCGCCTCCAGGTCTATCTGCGCCGGGAGGTTGCACTTGGTGTTCACCTCGTCGTACATGTTAAGCGGCGCGTTCTGGCTGTAACGCAGGTTGCACTCGGTATAAGTATTGAACACACCGCGCGAGAGGGCTTCTTCATCGGAAATGTGTCTTTCGACTTTCGACTTTTGACTTTCGACCCAAACATTTTGTCCTTTCTCGCCATGGATGATGGCGGTACCGGTGTCCTGACAGAGCGGTAACTGACCCTTGCACGCCACCTCGGCGTTGCGCAGGAAAGTGAGGGCTACGTACTTGTCATTGGCGGACGCTTCCGGGTCGCGGAGTATCTTAGCCACCTGCTCGTTATGGGAGCGGCGGAGCATGAAACTCACGTCATGGAACGCCTGCTGCGCCATCAGCGTCAGCGCCTCGGGTTGAATCTTGAGGATTTCGTGCCCTTCAAACTCGCTGACGGACACATAGTCCTTGCTCAGCAGATAATACTCGGTCTCGTCTTTACCGAGCTGAAACATAGGTGCATACTTAAATTCTGCCATATAATCGTAATTTGTAATTCGTAATTTGTAATTCGTAATTTGTAATTCGTAATTCTCAATTCCCCAACAGCCTTACCGGGAAGGTGAAATAGGTATCCGGGAAGGGTTCGTTGGAGAGGGTGAAATGCCACCACTCGGAGTCGATGGGCGCAAAGCCGTGACGGAGCATGGCGTTGCGGAGGGTGAGCCGGTTCTCGGACTGGCGGTAGAGGGAGCAGGCGTAGTCGGGGTGCGACTCGATGCCGAACCAGTCGAAAGGCGTGCCCATGTCGAGTTCCTTGCCGGTAGCGGCGTCCACAAGGGTCAGATCGACCGTCGAACCGCGGGAGTGGGACGAGCGGGCGTATATATAGCCTTGCTCAAAGAGCACCGACTTGTCCACCATGGGATAGAAGACGGCCTTCATCGTGGTGTCCGCGAGGTTCTCCGCCCAGCGGATGAAATGGTTGACGGCCGTCTGCGGGCGGTAAGCGTCCCATATCTTGAGCCGGTATCCGCGCGCCTTGAGCTCGTCACTGACTGCTTTGAGGGAGTCCGCTGCCTGCGCCGTCAGGAGCGCCACCGGCTGCTTGTAGCCGTCGATACGCGCGCCTACGAAATTATAGGTGCTGTAATACCGTATCTCGAGAATGACATCGGGGATAACATCGGTGATATTGACGAACGCAGAACTGTCCGTCTCGGGTGACAGCGTCTCTTTCTTCGTCTCGCAGGAAACAAAAAACGAGAGAGAAAGCAGTAAAAATAAAGTCTTTTTCATACTCAAACACAAAATTGCGTGCAAATTTACTGCTTTTTTTGCATATATGCAAATATAATCACAAAAAATCGCCCCGGGGGACGATTTTTCTTGGCTTTGCGTTTGCTTTGGTGCTGGCTTCTTCTTGTTTTCTTTTATTTCGCAGCCTGGTGGTTTTTAGTCTTCTACAGACCACGGTCGCGGGTCGGACTAATGGTAATAGGCCATATCATCAATTATAGGAGTGCAGTCCGCCGAGGAGGTAGGAGACTCCGAAATAGGTGAAGAGGACGAAGAAGAACGCCACGATGCAGGCTATGTGGTAGGCAGCGTTGTGTTTGGCGTTGGCATTCGTTTTGACTATTATCGGCCAATGGAGGAGTGCGGCATAGACGATCATGGTGATGAGCGCCCAGGTCTCCTTCGGGTCCCAGCCCCAGTACCTACCCCATGACATATTCGCCCAGACGGCACCGATGAAGATGCCGGTGGTAAGGCAGAAGAGCGCGGGATAGAGGAGGATCTGCGATAAAGTTGAAAGTTGAAAGGTGAAAGTTGAAAGTTTTTCTTTTCGCAAACCCGACGCTTTTTTCTCCGCGATAGCCGCATAAAGTCCTATTATACCATTGATCGCAATGATAGCAAAGAGGGTGTAGGCGAGCATAATGACGGAGACGTGGATACCGAGCAGCGGCGTCTGAAGAACAGGCTGCAAGGGCGGTTTGGGCGTAACGACCTTGGTCATGATTATCGCCATCACGAGCGCGAAGACCGCTAACGCTATAAGACCGGCTCTGACGAGCCTGTAAGACCGCTTTGCTGCAGGATCGGCTCCGCCTGTAAGACTCTTCAGTAGCGCACGGAAACGGGTGCGGGGTTGGAAGAAGAAACCGATCATTGCAATGAGCAGTAGCGCATAGCCGGTATAGGTGATACCGATACCCCAGGGGTCGTAGTTATAGGAAAGAACGACACCATATCCGTCGCTGTCATAGTCCGACTGGCAGAAACGGAAACCCTTGTATTTGAGGGGTTTGTTCATGCGGACGATGCCGGAGTCCACAGATAGACCGGCTACGCCTGTAGGACCGTTAGCACTGTTAGACCGCTTCGCTGTAGGACCGTCCTTCGGACTATAGGACTTGTTTCGATCCAGAAGCCTCAGCTCGGAAACGAAATCCTTGGGGTTGCCCTCGTCATCATAAAGGATATGAAAATCCCAGAGAAAGAGGGAGACGGAATGAGGTTTGGCGTACGGTGTAGGCTGTACAGTAACTGTTTCCGCTTTGTCGGCACGGAGGTGTATATCTCCCTGGACGCCGAAGAAATGAGTCACCAACGCCCCCACGATGATGATCGCGAGGGCGAGGTGAATAAGCACGGTTACGGGCTTATATCGCATTAATGAACGCAACGACTGCATCTCTGTCTTCTTTAGATAGCTTCCAGAACTGTTGTGTAGGATAATAGGCATCGCTCTGCGAGCTGTATCCGTGCCACATGATAGCCTCTACGACATTGCGTGCTCGGGTATCGTGCATGCGTGCCTCGTAGGCATCACCGGTAGCTTTGCGGTGGAGTCCGCGTCCCCAAAGCGGGGTCGTACGGCACCAGCCGGTACGGATATCATTCTCCATATGGAGCTTATGCTGCACCATATCGGTGTATGGCCATATCTTCTGGTTGGGATAACGCGGGAGATCATTGCTGCTCAGGTTCATCTGCGTATTCGGGTCGCGGATGACATCCGCTCCGGTGGTCCAGGTAGGACGGTGGCAGTAGTCACAACCAATCTGGGAGAAGAGTTCCTTACCACGGAGCACAGCGCTGTCAGTGACATTACGCGCCGCCGGAACAGCCAGACCGCGGTGCCATACCATAAACTGGGTGAACTCATCGTCGGTCATCTCCGCCGGCAGATCTTTAGAGGTGAGGTAATTATAGATATTCGCCTCTTTATCATCGGTCCACCATTCGGCGTGTTTCTTGTCGGGGTCGATCTTGGCAATATAGTTCTCAAATCCGTCCTGAACGGTCTTATCCTTGGAGGCGTACTCCGCGTAAATCTTACCGTTGAGGTCAAGATAGTGGTACCTGCGGTCGGAGCGTGTAACATTGGTGATATTCCAGATGGCGTTCGCGCCGGCAGCATCCTGCAGAGGACCGCGGGAGAGAGCATAGGTGAAACGCTTGGGTCCCCACTGCGGGTCGTTCTTATAGTAACCGCCGGCTGTAATACCGCTACCGTCCCACATAGCAGGGTTCAACCCGTTCGTGAGTTTGCCGTCGGCAGCCTCTTTCTCGTACTGGGCGATGATGTCCTCATCCGTAATGGCATCGAGCAAACCGGTACCATAGATACCGATGGTGTTTTCCAGCAACACTTCATAGCCCTCGCTCTCAAGCAACCCTTCGGGATCGCGGTAGCCCTGATTATAGACATAGACAGCCGTATTGGGCATATGCACCTCAGGGTAGCGGAGTTCATACTTTTCTCCATCGGGGAATGTATTGCCGTGTTCGTCCTGCGCCGTCTTCCACTCGACGGTAATCTGGTCGGGATCGAGCGGAGCCTTGAAGGGCGCCACGCCGAAGAGTTGCGGCATACCGGCGAGCCAAGTCACATAGCCCTGCGTAGCAGGGTTGATAACGACTAACAGCGTACCGTTACTGATATCACGGGCGTTGTATGTTCCCGCAGGCACGGACATACCATGGCTATAACTGGGGTGGCAGTGCTGGCAGGAGGCTCGTACATAGACAGGGCCCAAGCCGGAGCGGGTTCCCATGGCATTGGTATTAAAAGGTCGCTCGGCGATCTGGTCTCCTACCGTAAAATCTCCACCCTTGCCCATCTTATCAACGGCTGCTGTGGATTGCTCGAAGCAGTTCTGAGTGCTGTTAAAATAGGTGGTACCCAGTTTACCGCCCGTCCAGTACCATTCGGGCAGGTCTGCTTTCTCGGGATCGGGATCAACGGTGATGTTGTCATTCGGGTTACCGAGTTTGCAGGCTGTCAAAGCCAAGCCCAAAAGGGAGACTGACAGGAGTTGTAAATAATTATTTCTTTTCATATTATTCGGGTTATTCAGATTGTTCAGATTATTCGGATTACTCCTCTTCTTCATCTATCCACTGTGTGCCGGATACGACCGCCCAAGCGCTCTTGAGAGCGTCCTGCAGTTTTTCAACAGCAACGATAGCCAGTTTCGATTGCGGGTCTTGTGCATGCTCCACAAACGGCTCTTGTATCAGGCCGATGGCTGCGAAAGCCGCAGCGGAGGTAGTAGTTACGGCAGTGGATACATCTTTGTTCTTCTGCTTTACGAAATCATTGACGGACGCATCGGTAGGCAGTGCGCCGAAGAAAGCGTGCTGGATAGAAACGATATTGTCCTGGAAATCAATGATGGAGTGCAGCGAATAGGGTGACTCGATGTTATCGTGGTCCGCCTCATAGTCTTCCGAACCGGGGATCGCATTAGCGGCAGCACCGATCTTACTGTTTCCCACCTCGTCGGCAATATCGATACATCCGGCGATGAGTTGCTCTGCTGCCTCCTGATACGTAGCATATTTCTTGTCTCCCACGCCCGGCTGGAGCATATAAGCGGCATAACCGTTGTAGAGATAGGGATAGGTGCCACCTTTCATCTTGGCCTGATCGAGGAATGCCCGTTTGGCAGCCGATACACGTCCGTACCCTTTCCACGCTGCCTCAAGGAGGATAGCCTGGTTGCGGAGATCGTTCGCCACAGATGCCATAAAGGTCCATTGCTCCAGAGTCAGATCACCTACTTTGTGCGCCGTTGATTTCTGGCCGTTATCGGTGAGGGTAAAAAGGGCATACTCCAATGCATGGTAACCCATCAGTCCGTACTCGTCAAACTCACTTCCATCGGTTACCACGAATGTACCATCCGCCATCTGTTTGCGCAGTTTAGCTATTCGCTCGGGGTCGGAGATAAACGCCTCGAAAGCAGCCTGATCGAAGGGCCATGAGTCAATATGGGGGTCAATGCTGTAGTCTCCGGCAGGACCGTAGAGGAAAGCCTCTGATTGTTCCCAATATTTACGGGAAGCTGTCCAGTACTCACAAGCTTTCTCCACCAGTGCGGTGTTGTCCGCCTGATTACCTGCCTGTGCGGCATTGAGGATAGCGGTGACCTGGTCTGCTAACTTGATAGCGTTATCCGCCATGCCCTCGTACGTCGGGAAAACGGTGTTGTTGACGTAAGCCACAATGGCGTTCTTGAAGATCTTTTCGTTGTTGGTCAGATCCGCATCGTTGAGCGTAGCAAATTCGCCCGTAGCGTAATCATTCTCCACTTGCTGGCTCTTCTCGCAGGAAACCAGCATCAAGGCAAGCATGCAACTTGCAAAATAAAAGATTTTTTTCATTGCTGTATTTAATTGTTTAGATTTGAATATAATGTATTTGTTCTTTACAGTTTATAAAATCCCGCATAGACGATACCGAAGGCTATCGCCGGCTCATCATTATAGAATTTCACCAATGCTCCCGTTGCATCTTTTTTCCTGTTGAGGATGGAATAGGAGAATTCCCCTTTGAGGGCTATTTCCTTGATAGGGAAGTAGTTAAATCCGCATGATATCTTCTGCCGTCCGCACCATGCGTAGGCAGTATTCCGCTCTCCGTTATGGAGGAGCATGGAGTCATAGTAATCGTACCGTCCCCAGACGAAGAAACGCTGTTTATGCTCGCGCAGTTTGGCGTTGAACGAGAAGAAATCATAGCCGATCTCCGCACCGGCAGCAATGACATCCGATGCCACCCATTGTTTGCTGGACGGAGAGTCTTTACGCATCACTTTGTTATAGGCTTCGATTTTCGCCGCATCTCCGAGGTGTCCGTATGTCACGCTGCCCCGGAAAATCCAGTTATGGTCATCATACTTGAAATCAAAACTGCCGATAGTCACCGTTCCGCGAATAGAGTCAAATTCCGCATTGCGCACGCTGCTGAGCGTGTTGCGGAACGAGTTGCCGCAGTAGGCGCTGAGAGACAGGCGTAACCCTCTAACACCCGTATAATCCACGCGTGCCGCTCCGGCAAAAACGTTCGCTAACTTAAACTCATAGGGGCTTCCGGCACCGGGTTTGATCCAGTTCTTGCGATTGAACCGGTCGCTGTCCAAACCGGGGAGGAACATAGCCTGATAGTGCCAACCGGATGGAGTCGAGCCCATGAAAGTGACAGCTACCTCATGCCACGTGCTCGGCAGGATAGTGAACTCGCCTTCCGGACGATAGACACCGAAATACTCGGTCGATTCGTGGTGGGCGTTCAACCCTCCTACGGGAATGACCTGCATACCGGCACGGATAATGGCATAACGGTTGAAAGCCTTCTGCAACCAGAACTGCTCCAGCGCCACTTCACCACCCCGTTCTATCTCGGCTTCATACTCGCCGCCTTCTTCCTCCTCTATCTCAACTGCCGCCTCTGTACCGCCGTGTTCGAACTCTATCTCCGTACCGACAGACCAGCCCTTGCCGAAATCATAGCCCATGTAGAGAACCACGTGGGGCAGATCGAACTCACCGTATTGGTCATTGGCATACTTGGACGGAGTGAGATACCGCAGATAATTGTTACTATAGAAGCAACGTTTGACCGTAGCTTCGCCATAACCTCCTATGGTAAAACGGCGGGTTCTCTCCTCTTGCGGAGCAGCGGCCTCCGCCTTCGGCTCTTGCGAAACCGCAGTCACCATTTGTTGGGATAGACTGTCTTTCTGCTCCAGCCACTCTACGCGCTTAATCAAGGCCTGCAGGTCCGCTGCAGAGACCTTGATACTATCTTCTGCATGCGTGGCTAACACACACAAAATCAGCGCAATAACAAATAACCATTTCTTATTATTCATGCTACTAAATAGTTCATTTTTTCATAGTGCAAAATTAGTAATTTTATCCCACGTACGCAATACCATAAAATAGTGAAATTGCAAATCTTAAGGAAATCTTAAGCTTCCTTAAGGATGTTTTTTGTACCTTTGCATCCGTTTTTTAGGGAACGATGCGAGAAAAGGTACTGATTATAATTTGTCTGTGGGTCGCTTCTATGCAGGGCGTAGAGGTGGCTGATACCGTGACGCTGCCGGACGTGGAGGTCTCCGTGTCGCGTGTAGCGCGCCCGGCGGTGTACCAACAGATGCAGGTATCGGTGATGGATCAGCAGGTATTGGAACAAGCGCAAGTGGCGACCCCGAAAGATATCAGTTCGCTTGCGCCGAACATCTACATGCCGGACTACGGATCGGCGATGACCAGCAGTATTTATATCCGCGGACTGGGCAGCCGGATTAACGAACCGGTGATGGGTATGGTAGTCGATGGCGTACCGCTGCTGGACAAGAACCTATACGACCACGCGTTGCAGGACGTGAAACGGATAGAGCTCATGCGCGGACCGCAGGGCTCGCTCTACGGGCGTAACTCGCCGGCCGGGATAATGGAAATCCGCACAATCCAACCGCTCGATCTGTCGGACTACAGCGTGCGCGGGTGCGTCAGTTACGGCACGGCGAACACGGTGAGCGCGCAGGCGTCGTACTACGGCCAACGATCCACGGAACATGGTGAGACTCCGTTCGGATGGGGAGTGGCGGTACAATACAAGCGGACGGACGGGTTCTACACCAATACCTACGATAATTCTGCCGTGGACTACGGCCAGCAAACCGGAGGACGGCTCGTTTTCGATTCCAAACCCGCAGAAGGATGGCGGCTGACGGGTACGGTATATGGCAGTTGGGTGAAGCAGGGAGCCTTCCCTTATGCGCAGGTAGCCACCGGCACGATCTGTTATAACGCTCCGGGGAGCTACGAACGGATAGCAGTCCTACCCTCACTCCGCGCGGAGTACAAACGGGACGGATGGAGACTGGAAACGAGCGCGGGCTACCAGTTCATGCAGGACGACATGCATATGGACAACGACTACACGGCAGCGGACATCTTTGTACTCCGCCAGACCCAACGCCAGCATAACGGTACGCTGGACGCCTTGCTCCGCGGGCCGCAACCCTGCGAGTGGTACGAATGGACGGTAGGTCTCAGCGCGTTCGTCAAGACCAATGCCATGCAAGCACCGGTGACCTTCATGCGCGAAGGCATAGAGGAACTGATCTTAGGCAACGCCAACCGCGGGATACAGAAAGTCTTCCCCGAGGACTCGATTGACATATCCAACCGAACACTGCCTATCCCCTCCTCCTTCAGGCTTCTCAATGCAGGCGTTGCAGTATACCATCAAAGCCATTTCCATTGGGGGCAATGGCACCTCAACGCGGGCGTGCGTATAGATTATGAACACGCGCGCATGTGCTATCTCAGTACAGCGAACGTGAATTACCGGTTTACAATGCTCATGAGCGAATACGAAACGGTCCACACGGAGATCCGCGGCGTGCAGTCCCGATCGTTCATACAAGTGCTGCCGAGGGTGGCGGTCTCCTACGAGGACAGTTGGGGCACTGTCTATGGTTACGCCGCCAAAGGATACAAAGCCGGCGGATACAACCCGCAGATATTCAGCACCATTACCCAGAACCAGGTGATGACCGACATGGCTGCCGACATGGGTATGCATCTCAACATAGCCGATCCTCGGTACTCGGATATAGCCATCACTTCGTACAAACCCGAGCGGGACTGGACCTTCGAGATAGGCACCCATCTCACGCCCGTTGCCGGCCTTAAGATCGATGCGGACGTATTCCACATTCAGTGTTTCGACCAGCAAGTGACGGTCTTCCCGAACGGCAAGACAACAGGCCGGATGATGGCGAACGCCGCACGGTCGAGGGTCTGGGGAGCAGAAGCGGCAGTGCAGTACCGCTGGGCGGAAAACAAATGGTACGGGATAATAGACGGTTCGTACGGGTTCACCGATGCGCGGTTCATCGATTTCAACGACGGTATAGGCGACTACTCGGGTAAGTTTATTCCCTACGCCCCGCAACACACAGCGCACGCGCTGGTCTCGGCTGGCTACGAGGTAGGCCGCAAATGGCTCAAGAAAGTGTCACTCGGACTCAAAGCAGACGGAATCGGACGGATCTATTGGAACGAGCAAAACGACTGTTCGCAACCGTTCTACGGACTCCTGAGCGCAATGGTAAATATCGAATGGGACTACGTTCGGCTGAGCTTATGGGGCAGAAACCTGACGGGCACAAAATACGACGTGTTCTATTTCCGGTCGATGGGTAATGACTTCCTGCAACACGGCAAACCCCGCGAACTCGGAGTAAGTGTACAATTCGAAATATAATCACATAAAATTAAATATTGACATGAAGAAATTCTTTTATTTGGCAGTTGCCGTTACGATGTTGGCGGCCTGCAATCAGAACAAGCCGGATAGTCCGGAAGAACAGAAAAAAACGGAATTTGCGAAAGCGCATGTTTTTGAGGTATTGGGAACGAACACCGTACCGAGCGAGAACTATACGCAGGATAGCGTGCGCGCGGTGGCATTCCTGACCGATGCGGGTGCGACCATCGAACTTTACGGTGTAGGGTTTTCCGAGCGAATGCCGCTGACCATCGACATGAATATTGAGGGTATTGACTATTCCCGCCACGGTTCGACGTCGATCACACTTGCGGGAGACAGTATCGCGCCGACGATGGGGGGCAGACCGTTCGATCGTTACATGATCACCGGTCTGAAGGGATATATTACCGCGGATTCCCTTGTTTTCACCAACAACTACGGCAGTTACGAGAACTGCAAGTTCGCCGGTAAAGTCGTAAAGATGGAAGAAAAAGCTCTCAATACGAACGACGCAAAATGAGTTACGAAGGATTATTATTAGGTGCCGGCGCATTCCTATGCATCGGCATTTTCCACCCACTGGTGATCAAAGCGGAATATTATTTGGGGGTTAAGTCATGGTGGGCGTTTTTGGCTATAGGTCTGATTGCCGCGGCAGGCTCTCTTTTTGTCGAAAACCTGTATCTCTCGGTCTTCCTGGGTATCCTCGCCTTCTCCGCATTATGGGGCATTGGTGAGGTCATTAAGCAAGAGCAGAGAGTGATGAAAGGCTGGTTCCCTGAGAACCCGAAACGCAAGGACTATTATGAACAGAGAAGAAAAGAATTAAACCTTCAGAAATAACAACATGATTTTCCTTACATCCCCAAAAATGGTGATTTTGGACTCGTTCACTTGCTTAAATCAGATTTTTTTTGTAATTTTGTAGCCGATTTTACTAATAATACATACAATGTACAAGGCTACAGATAAAATTTGTGATCTCATGGCGCATGAGGAAGATGCGATCCAGATTATCAGCCGCTTTGGGCTGGAGATGGGTGTTGGGGAACAAACGATTGAGCAGGTGTGTTCCGCGCACGATGTGCATACACCTACATTTCTGGCGGTAGTAAACTATAAGGTTTTCAAACAGCATGCCCAGGCAGCGGACATTGACCTGCCAACCCTGCGGCGGTTCTTGAATAACGCCCATGCCTATTTCCTTGATTTTCGTCTGCCACGGCTCCGCAGGTCGTTGATAGAGGCTATTATCCCCGCGGATCCCACGACGAAGATCCCGGGGTTGATTCTCCAATGCTACGACGAGTTCGTGGATGAGATTCGTACCCATATTGAGCATGAGAATGAAGGTCTATACGAGGAGCACGCTCATGATGACCAGCGCATAACCGACAAACTCACGGAGATCAAGAACTTGATCATCAAGTACTACCCCGGAGTAGTCAACGGTCACAGTTCCGCCATCACTTATCTGCTCATCAGTGTCATGAGTGACTTATGGCACACGGAGCAGGATTTTGCGGATCATTGCGCAATCGAGGATGATATCTTACGCCCGGCACTTGCCCGCGTGAAAGGCGAGCGGACCAAAGGACACAAAATACTAAGCCGCACAGCACTCACCAACCAAGAGGAGCTATCTGACCGTGAGCGCGACGTACTGATACAGGTAGTACGAGGACTGAGTAACAAAGAAATAGCGGACGTTCTCTGCATATCAATGCACACCGTCATCTCCCACCGCAAAAACATCACCCGCAAACTCAATATCCACTCCACTGCGGGTTTGACGATTTACGCGATTGTCAACAAACTGATTGATATCAATTCCCTGGAATAATCAAAAAAGGAGTCACAGATGTGACTCCTTTTTTGCGGTGCGGACGAGACTCGTCGTCGGAAGCGGCGATCCATGATTACGTTACTGCGTAACTTATGTAATGGTCGCGCTTCCTCCTCTCCCCACAAATTAAAATTTGCGGGGACCCCATGAGAGTTCGAGTCAGACCATCACACGAAAAAACGCAACCTCTCAAAAGAGAAATTGCGTTTTTTGCGGTGCGGACGAGACTCGAACTCGCGACCTACGGCGTGACAGGCCGGTATTCTAACCAACTGAACTACCGCACCTTTCGCGCGAACTAAGGCTCAATACGATTCGTGACTGCGTCACTCATATGAATTTTCGCCTTGTTCTCGCTCTCCCCAAAAATTAAAATTTTCGGGGACCCCGGTTATGGGGATTGTGGTGTACAATCTGTAAAGATCGCTGCTCTGTTTTTCAAAAGCGCTTAAGAAGCGATTTTTCTCGGCACCAAGTGCCTTCGATTCAAAAGCGGGTGCAAAGGTACTGCTTTTTTCTGAAATACGCAAATTTTTCAGCACTTTTTTTTCAAAAAAATGCATTTTCTGCCTTTTTGACCGCCCGATGTGCCGATTTTTGGGTCAAACGGCGCTGATTGGGAGTCATTTTCGGATTCCGATAGCGATTTCGACGAACGTCTTTACCGGTAATAATCTCATACCATACACACGCCGCTGTATATCGTCCATATACATAGTTAAGATGATAACCGTCGCGGCAGAGAGTATCGCCGAGTTTGGTAGCTCGTGCGTTCTGGATAGCCAATCCGCAGGGAACAATGACATTTTTTCCCTTCGGGCATTTTCCGTTTAACATTTGATACACGTAGCGTGTGCAGGACTGAATACTATCCCACATCTCCTGCTGGTCATTATGATACCTCGGAAAAGCAGGATGCTTGGCATCAGCGGCGTACGCCCATGTCTGCATCCAGCATAGTTGCGCGGCAGGTTGGTAATGACGCACGATATCAATTAACATGGAGAGCCAAGGCTCATAAGAACTCTTGATACCGGAGTCGTGGCTCGCTTGCTGAAGAGAAATATAGTCATATGTACCGTCCCTGAGTGCCTGACGGAGAGTAATGGTGTCCTTGACTATTCTGGGAACTGCGTTGGTGCAAACGCGGTGCGAATACACAGCAGTGTCGCGAAGCAGGAAATCCGCGTGTTGCTCCAAAGAACACCCTCCGTAATAGAGGTTGTGGATCTCCACTTGCACCCCTTTCGCATCGCAGAGCGGCACTAACTCTTGCTCCACGGCATCCCAGGAAAATGAGTTGCCGATACAAAGGATGCGGATGACCAAAATTATTTGTAACAAATGACTCATAGTACTCTTTAATGCGCTTCGAGCCAATTGTTCCCCACTCCGCATTCGGCAATCAGAGGGACTGAGAGGTGCACGGCATTCTGCATCTCGGAGACTACTATCTCTCGCACGCGTTCCGTTTCCTCACGAGGCACGTTGAAATTCAATTCATCGTGTACTTGCATAATCATCTGCGCACGGAGATTTTCCTCTTTGAAGCGGCGGTGAATGGAGACCATCGCCATCTTGATGATATCCGCTGCAGTCCCCTGGATAGGCGCATTGACCGCATTGCGCTCGGCGAAAGCACGCACTGTCGCGTTATGGGAATGAATATCCGGCAAGTACCGTTTGCGGCCAAAGAGAGTCTCTGCATACCCGCGTTGCCGCGCCAGTTCTTTCTGGGACTCGATATACTCAATCACGCGCGGGAATGCCGCAAAATAGTCGTCTATGAGTTGTTTTGCCTCCGACCGGGAACAATCAAGTTGCTGCGCCAGCCCGAAAGCCGATATGCCATAAATAATGCCGAAATTAGCCGTTTTCGCCTGGCGTCGCTGGTCTTTGGTCACTTGGTCTATCGGCAGACCGAAGATTTTTGCCGCCGTGGCTGCGTGGATATCTTGACCGTTACGGAAAGCTGCGAGGAGATGCTCGTCCTGGCTGAAATGCGCCATGAGACGCAGTTCAATCTGGCTGTAGTCAGCCGAGAGAAAGACGCAGCCCTCATCCGGGATGACCGCCTCGCGGATAAACCGCCCGCGCTCCGAACGGATAGGCAGGTTCTGGAGGTTCGGGTTAGAACTGCTTAACCGACCTGTAGCCGTGACTGTCTGGTTGTAGGTCGTATGGATTTTTCCATCCGCGGCGATATAGCCCGGCAGGGCGGAAATATAGGTGGTTATCAGCTTGCTGAGCGCTCTGAAATCCAGAATCAGACCGACTATCTCGTGACGGTCTTTCAGTGCCACCAGCACTTCCTCGGAAGTCGAATACTGTCCGTTGCGGGATTTCTTGGCTTTGGTATCCAGCCGGAGTTTGTCGAAGAGCAGTTCGCCGACTTGCTTGGGGCTGTTGATATTAAAGGTCTCACCTGCGAGCGCGTAGATACGCGACTCTATACCTTTCAGTTCCTCGCTCAGGGCTGTTTCCGCCTCTTTGAGTTTGGAGACATCGATTCGCACCCCGGCACTCTCCATTTCACGGAGAACAGGCACCAACGGCAACTCTACCTCGTTGTACAGATTCCATAGATCGGTATCCGCCTTGAGCGCATCCCAGTCCGGCTCTTTGTACGGATTGAACGCCACCTCGGGGTTCAGCAGGTACTGGCAGAGGCGGTTCTCGATGGTATCGAACGTATTTACCATTTGATCATTGGGTTCCTCCGTAGCGGCAAAGAGATCGAGTTGGTTAGGGTCTGCTGGTTTGGCTTTCTTTGGAGCGGGTTTATCCGCCAAACTTGGCGGATTCAGGGGAGAAGCTGCAGGGGTGAGTCTGCGCAGGAGGGTGTTGAACTCCAGCTCGCGGTAGAGGGCAATCAGCGCCTCAAGGTTCGGTTCTTTCTTCGCAAGCAGCGCCTCATCGAGGGTGATTGGAACATCGGTACGGATAGTTGCGAGGAAACGGGAAAACTTGATCTCTTCCGTCTGGCTCTCCACCTTGGTTCGGAGTGCGCCTTTGATCTCATCCGTATGAGCGAGCATGTTGTCAATCGATCCGAACTGCTGCAGAAGCGATACGGCGGTCTTCTCCCCTACTCCTTTGCAGCCGGGGATATTATCGGATGCGTCGCCCATAAGCCCCAAGAGGTCTATTACTTGTTCCTGTGAAGAAAGACCATATTTGGCACAGACCTCCTGCGGTCCCATTAATTCGAAACCTCCGGTATGCCGCGGACGATACATGAAAATATGATTGGACACCAACTGACCGTAGTCCTTGTCGGGCGTAGCCATATAAACCTCGAAGCCGGTCTGCTCAGCCTGTTTGGAAAGCGTACCGATTACATCGTCCGCCTCAAAGCCGGGGATTTCCAGAATCGGGATATTCATCGCTCCGAGGAGCTGTTTGATTACGGGCACAGCCTTACGGATATCTTCCGGAGTCTCGGGGCGTTGCGCTTTGTATTGTTCGTACGCCTCATGGCGGAACGTACCGCCGGCGGGGTCAAACGCTACACCAATATGCGTGGGGTTGATTTTCTTAATCAGATCTTCAAGGGTAACGGCAAAGCCGAAGATGGCAGAGGTATTTTCCCCTTTGCTGTTCATACGCGGTGCTTTAATGAACGCATAATACGCCCTGAAAATCATCGCGTAGGCATCAATAAGAAGCAGTTTTTTCATGGTTTACCAGTTAATGGGCTGCAGCCCGTTCTTAATCAGATAGTTGTTTGCCGCGGAGAAATGTCCGCACCCCTCGAATCCGCGATAGACGGAAAGTGGCGAAGGGTGCGAGGTTTGGAGCACCAGATGTTTCTTGCGGTCGATGAACTGTCCTTTGCGCTGGGCGTACGATCCCCAGAGCATGAAGACCAGATGCTCGCGTTCTTTATTAAGCGCCGCGATAGCTGCATCGGTCAGTTCTTCCCACCCCTTGCCTTGATGGCTGCCGGCTTTATGCGCCTCTACCGTCAATGTAGCATTGAGCAGTAACACTCCCTGCTTCGCCCAACGGCGCAGGTCGCCGCTTTGAGGGATGGGAGTTCCCAGATCCCGGTGGATCTCCTTATAGATATTTACCAGTGACGGCGGTATTTGCACCCCGTCCGGCACCGAGAAAGAAAGCCCCATTGCCTGTCCCTCCTCATGATAGGGGTCCTGGCCTATTATCACCACTCTGACGGCATCAAACGGGCAGGAGTCAAAAGCATTAAAAATCAGACCTGCCGGAGGGAAACACCGACGGGTCTGGTATTGGGTACGGACATACGAAGCAAGGAGTTCGAAATAAGGCTTGTCAAACTCCGGTTGTAACACGCGTTGCCAAGATGGTTCTATCCGTACATTCATTAGTCAACTATGAGCATTGCATCGCCGTAATCGCCAAAACGGTAACCTTCTTTCACAGCCGTTTCGTACGCGTTCATAGTCTCTTCAAAGCCTGCAAAAGCAGCGACCATGAGCATCTGGCTCGATTGCGGCATATAGAGGTTTACGAAGAAGTTATTCGCTGCCGTAAAGGTGTAGGGCGGGAAGATGAACTTATTGGTCCATCCGTCATAAGGCTTGAGCATTCCGTTTGTACCGGCCACACTCTCCATGGCACGCATCACTTCGGTACCTACGGCGCATATGCGTTTGGCATTCATATGTGCTTTGTTCACCGCCTCTGTCATTGCCTGGGGGAGAATGATTTGCTCGGACTCCATTTTGTTCTTGGTCAGATCTTCCACATCAATCTCCTTGAAGATACCAAGGGAGACATGGCTGGTCATGAACGTGGATTCAATGCCGCGTATCTCCATGCGTTTGAGCAGCTGTTTGGAGAAATGCAGACCGGATGCCGGTGCGGCTACCGCTCCTATCTTGTCGGCAAAAACAGTCTGATAGCGCTCGGTATCCATATCCTTGACCGGCTGGTCACGGAAGAGCTCGGTGTATTTCTCAAAGGTCTCTGCATCCATCGGACGATGAATATATCTTGGAAGCGGTGCGCTACCGAGGGCGTAGAGACGGGGCACGAACTCCTCGTTGTCATAGTCCGTAAGGAAACGGAAAGTACGTCCGCGGCTGGTGGTATTGTCAATCACTTCCGCAACGATAGACGGATCTTCCTCAAAAGTTATCTTGTTTCCGATACGGATCTTACGCGCAGGCTCTACGAGCACATCCCAGTAACGGTTCCGGTGATTCAACTCACGCAGGAGGAACACCTCAATCAAAGCGTTTGTCTTTTCCTTATGTCCCCAGAGACGTGCGGGGAAAACTTTTGAGTCGTTGAAGACAAAGAGATCCCCTTCGTCAAAATAGTTTACCAATTCGGGTAAGGTCTTATGCTCTATGTCGCCCGTCTTCCGATGCAGTACCATCATACGGGCCTCATCGCGATATGAGGCCGGGAATTGGGCGATTTGTTCCTCCGGCAGTTTGAATTTAAACTGGCAAAGGCGTATATCATTGGATTTGTACATATTCGTATTCGTTCAGTTTTTCTAAAAAAGTTTCTATTGTATAACAGTTCTCTACGCGCGTATCGCCTACCCGGGTGCGCCGGAGAGCGATCAAATGTGCCCCGGAATTCAACCGCTCGCCTATATCTCGTGCCAGAGCCCTGATGTAAGTGCCTTTCGAGCATACTATGCGCAGGGTGAGTTGCTTCGTTTGCCCATCAAAAGCGAGCACCTCAATTTCATCTATCACCAGAAGTTTGGGCTTGAGTTCCACCGTTTCCCCTTTTCGTGCAAGCTGGTAGGCACGTTTGCCGTTGACCTGAACAGCGGAGAACATAGGCGGCACTTGCCACTGCTCGCCCAAAAAGAGCGGTATCGTCTCATCTATCAACTCGCGGGTGATGTGCTCCGTAGGGTAAGTAGCGTCTATCTCTTTCTCCAGGTCATAACTGGGCGTCGTTGCTCCCAACTGAAGGGTCGCCACATACTCCTTGACATCATACTGGAGTTGGTCTATCAGCTTGGTCTTCTTGCCCGTACAGATGATTACCACACCTGTTGCCAGAGGGTCGAGGGTACCGGTATGCCCCACCTTAAGTTTCTTCGTCCCTAACTTTCTGCAGAGGTTGTACCGCACTTTTGCTACCAGATCGAAGGAAGTCCAGTGCAGCGGTTTGTCAAAGGCCAGAATTTCCCCTTGTTCAAAATTCCACATCTCAACAAAGTGTTGTTATGATGGCTACCGAGCCGACAATGGCGCAATAAACAGCAAACCATGTCAGACGCTGGCGACGTACTATCTCGATCATGAACCGGCACGCAAAGCAACCCGTGACGAACGCAGCAACGAACCCTATTATCGCCGGCAGGAGTTCCAAACCGGTACTCGTCTCACCTTGGATAATATCCACAAGGTCCAGTAATGCCTCTCCTAAAATAGGGATCAGCACCATTAGAAAGGAAAACTGAGCCACCGACTCTTTTTTTACCCCGCAAAGGAGTCCCGTCGCGATGGTTGAACCGGAACGGCTAAGTCCCGGGAGCACAGCACAAGCCTGAGCAATACCGATTATAATGGCATCTTTATATCCCACCTCATGACCGGTTCCTTGACGTTTCTTCTGGAGCCACTCGCTTAATGCCAGCAGAACAGCCGTGATCAGCAGACAGATGCCTACCAACAACAAGCCGTTTCCGAAGAAAGCCTCCACCTCGTCCTTGAAGAACATCCCTATGATGAATACCGGGATCATCGACACCAGAATCTTCGCCACGTAGTCTTTTTCCGCATTCCACCGGAGAGTGGTGAAAGTACCCCTGAAGAGTTGCGCTACTTCGCGATAAAAGACCACAAGCGTAGAGAGCACCGTCGCCGTATGAACCAGAATGGCGAACGACAAATTCTCCTCTCCGGAAGTACCCAACAACGCCTGACCTATCTCCAGATGACCCGACGAAGAAACAGGGAGGAACTCTGTCAGCCCCTGTATCACTCCTAATATCAGAGCCTCTAACCAATTCATTTCTTCTTAGCGCGGAATAAAATAGCAAAAAGCATGAATACAAACCCGAACAGGGAAACCATCGGGCCAACCGTAATACGACGGAAAGAGAAGATATCGGGGTTATAAACCTCTCCTGACGGTTCTCCGGCCATCAAGGCAAACCCCACTATGATAATTAGCACCGAGACCGCAATCAGGATCAGGTTGAGCGTAGGTAATGTATGTTTCATAACAAAAAAGCAAAATTAAATCTCGTACAATGAGTTATTATCCATGCGGATATATTTACCGGTAGCGATAAGGGACGCTATCAGAGTTATCAGGATTCCGGAACCGAGGACAACCAGCGATACGAAAGCCAGATTCTGCAATGTCAACGGGAAGAGCAGCAATCCTAACTTGTACTCCACGTAATAGACCACTCCGCTGAGTATCGCCAATGCTACTATGCCCGAGATAAATCCCATCAGCATGTTCCTCAACACAAACGGCCGGCGTGTGACCCATGAGGTGGCGCCGACCAGGGTCATCGTGTTGATAAGAAAACGCTTGGAATAGATCTGCAGGCGGATGGTATTGACAATCAGCACCAGCGACACCAGCAACAATGCAGCGGCAACACCCAGTAGGATTAACGAGAACTCCTGCACGTTACTGCTCATCAAATCCGCCAAATCGCGCGGGTAGATCACTTCGGTGACATATGGCAGTGCCTCCAGTTGCGCTGCCAGTAAGGCCAGACTGTCCGGCGCACTGTAAGCGTCAGTGGGATGAATCTCGTAGCTGGCGCTGAGCGGGTTGTAGCCCAGGAAAGCAGACGGATCTTCACCCAAGGAACGGATATGTTCCTCCAGAGCCTGTTGCTCCGATACGTAAGTGTATCCGCTGCAATGACCGCCGGCATCAAGCATGGTCTCCAGGCGCGCACAATTAGTGCTGTCGGCATCATGCGACAGGACCGCTGTGAGGGTTATGTTCTCGCGCATACGTGTAATGAGCGCTCCTGCCGATAGCAGGAGCACACATTCCAACCCTATGAGACATAACACCAGCGAAACGCTGACGGCGGAAATAAAGTACGAATTACGAAATCTATGTCTCCGCATTAATATTCCCAGAGATCTTGCTCAAAATTCAACAACTCCGTAGCGATACGGGCTTGCTCTTTCTTCACCTCTTTCTCTTCCTTTGCATAATCCGGAATCCAGCGGTTGTACATATTACCCTCACCTACAATATAAGAAGTGAAGAGACGTTTCTGGAAGAACTCGTCAAAGGTAACACGTTTCACCTCGTTGCGGTTCGGGATAGCATACTGCATTGCCATGTAAGGACGCAGTTTGTCAAACGGAATCCAGAACATGATTGACTCACGCAGCGAACTCATTACAGCGGAACTGTCACGGGTGGTGATCAGGTCTGCCTGAAGCGGAGCGATTGCCATAATCTTCGTGTGCAGACGGGAGGTGTGTTTGTCGAAGAATACAACCTCCTGGAGCAGGTACTTAAGCTGATTGCGCACGATAGGCTCAAAACGATAGAAATGACCGGACAATTCGTCTGTCACACTATCATAGTGAATCAGCATGGCATCCGAAGCGGTGATATCATAGTGAGTCGGGTCGTCCGAATAGTCAGCCGTAGGATCATCAGCCATGAACATCATCGGGATCATCTCCTTGGCGAGTGGCTCCTGCTTGAAATCCGGCTTGATGGTCTCCATGTTTTTCTCATAGATAGGCAGTCCGTCCACTACGGCATCAGCAATCACCTTGAAGAGATTACGATAATCCGCGTCATCCGATTTAGTCGGAAAATAGAGCTGATAATTCTGCTTGTACCGCATATCAATAACCCGATATACGTATCGAGCCCAAATCACATCATCGATGCGGTGATCAATCATCACAATCGTATCGTGGGCAGCGGAAAATTCCTCTGTCTGGATACGCGCACTACCCATCTCGTCAAAGAACGAGGTCACCTTATGCTGAGCCTGAGCCGAAACAACGCCCAGAAACAAGCATGCGATAATACTAATTTTCTTAATCATATTCTTAACTTATTAATTCAGCGTTAAAGGAATAGGAGACAGACGAATCTCCTTTCCGTCCGGACCTTTCGCACGGATATCCGTGATGATGACCGAGTTTCCGGGTTTGAGTTTGCCCAGACGATCCATCTGCTCGCGGGTAAACTTATTGCCTTTAGACTCCAGGTACACACCGTTGATATTGGCGCGGAAGCCGGCAATCTGGAACGGAAGGTCAAGCAGACCATCCGGGCCATAGGAAGCGATAACCGTTGCGCCGGCATTCAGGAGAGCACTACGCGGAATAGCTTTCTCTCCGTTGTACTCGTTCTCGCCCGATTTGAAATAAGCTCCCGGGCGAGGCAGTGCCTTCACGCGGTATTCCTTGCTACCCATCGGCTGCATGCGGCCATCCAGTTCCGCCGATACAGAGATTGAAACGCTCTTGGCTGCGTCGCCGGGTTTGATAATCCAGATTCCGCCCTGCTGACGTACGGAAGCGCCGTTGACGGAGACTTTGACCTTGTCGTTAGCCACACCCGGTACGGAGATAGAGAACTTGTTATCATATCCGCGGTACATGATATTGAGGTCGTTGTTCGAGATCGTCACTGCCGGCTCACCTACGCTATACTCGCTTGTGAAAGGCAGGTTCTCCATCTCGCCCGTGGAAGGATTCTGATAAGCAATCCAACCGGAGTATTTCTTGAGGCCCACGCCGGAGGCTGCAACCTCATAAATACCTTGGTCGTTGATGCGCTGTCCCTCTACGTAGTACTCAGGACGCTGCGTTGAGTCCACTGCGGCGAGAATAATCTGGGCGGTATATTTACCGCCACGGATCACGTAGTTCGAGTTAGGAATCACGTACGCGTTCAGTTTATTCACGCGCAGGTCACCCGCGTCCGTGCGATCCATCAAGTATTGGATCAACTGGCTCTCGGTCGAACGAACATCATTCTGCATCTTGGTCAAGATGGTGATCGAGGCGCCGACCGGCATACCGTCGAATATAGCCACCTCCCAGTCGCAGGAATCTTTCTCGTGCGCATTGTATCCACGCTCGGTTGCCAAGTTCTGGAGGATTGAGTTGCGCAACTCGGCATCGCTCTCCACGAGGCCGGCTGCATAGTCGCGGTAGTAAGCTACTATTTCCTTGAGTATGGCACCATTACCCTGCACAATCGCATATTGACCGGTTACATCCAAGTTGGAGTTTCCCTCTATATGCATCGTCGGGTCAATACCTTGCGCTTTCCATGCATCGACCTTCTTTTGACCATCCGCCAGGATAGCAATGTGCTCCTTGAAATCCTGGATGTAGTTAAAGAGCGAATCTGCACGTTTCTGCACCTCTATTGCCTTATCATACCACTCTTGCGTTTTCTCGGGATTGTCTGCATTGGCAGCCTTGAAATCACGATAGAGTTTCGCGTTACGCGTGTCTGACGCAGCGATAGAGGAGTGCAAACTGTTATCCACCAATGTAAAACCATTGAGGATATCCGTACTTACGTTCAACGCCAACATGGCGGTGAGCACCAAGTACATCATACCAATCATCTTTTGTCTCGGGGTTTCCGGACAGTTTTTTGCTCCACCCATTGCTGAAGTGTTTTATTGTCGGTTTCTAATATTCTTCGTTTATATTACCTTCTATGCATTAAGCCAACGCGTTGAGCATAGAACCATAAATGCTGTTGAGATCAGCCACCTGCTTCTGGAGTTGTTTTGCACCGTTGGCAAAAGCAACCTGAGCCTCAGCTGCTTCTTTGGCAGCAGCAGCCGCTTCTTTCTGAGCGGCAGTCTGTGCATTGACAGCCTGGAGTTGCAGTTCATATACGCTGTTGAGCGAAGCAATGCTCTTGCCTACCTGCTCGACACCGGCTTTGTATGCCTTTGTCTCCTCGGCAGCCGATTTCAGGTCAGCACCGATCTGGTCGTAAGCGCCGGACAGACCGTGAGTAGCCTGCGCCAACGAATCCGTAGCTACACCGGCATTAGCCAGCTTAGCAGCATAATCAGCGGTTGCAGCCTCTGCAGCAGCCAGTTTCTCATTCAGCTTAACGCCCGACTGAGCCACTTTGCCCAGCTCGCTGAACTGGGTAGCCGTCTTGGCCAACTCTGCAATTCCGTCTTTCAGAGCCTTGTAGTCTTCGTCCTTGAGAGCCGGAGCCTTAGCACCGGCAGCGGCCTGTGCAGCAGCAGGAGCAGGAGCAGCGACTCCGGTCGCAGCAACCACTGAACCACCGGCAACACCTGCGCCGAGAAGGGTCGGACGGGCTTGTTTCGATTTCTCCTCCAATAACTCCGGTTTGGTACCGAACTCAAGTAACTGCGGGAACACATTCTCCCAGTGGAACTCGGGATGCGGATGTTCCAACGCACCGATGATAAACAGGAATGCCTCGGTAAACATACCTACCATAAGCACCTGACTGGCACCCGGCCAGTGCAAAATTTTAAACAATGCACCGATAATAACGACGGACGCACCTACTGAGTAAACGATGTTTACAATGTTCTTTCCTTGGTAAGACTCATACCAATGCATGAACTTTGCCCCAAAGCCTTGGTTTGCTGCTTTTTCTGTAGCCATAATTACACAAAAGTTTAAATATAACTTATTTTAATTTAATTATTCGCCTATATATGCGCGGACGCAACGGAAGCCGATGTACGGACGGCTTTCATATTGATACTCGTACGTGCGTACGCCGCATTGCATGAAATAACTGATATCTTTCCAGCTGCCACCCTTCACCACTTTACGTTTGAGGATATCCGGATCGGCCTTACGAGCCATGTAGTTGTAATCCGGGTTCAAGTCGTGTACATGGGTGTTAGCTGCACTCTGGTATGCAGAGTTGGTCCACTCCGATACGTTTCCTGCCATATCGAAGAGACCGAAATCATTCGGACGGAACTGCGCTACGCGCATGGTAGTAGTACCGGTATCATCGTTGTACGCACCGCGGTAAGGCTTGAAGTTGGCGAAGAAGCAACCCTTTGCGTCACGGGCATAGTTGCTACCCCACGGGTACATAGCCATCTTACGGCCTCCACGAGCCGCATACTCCCACTGAGCCTCCGTCGGCAAACGATACTCGTTCACCTCCACAGAGGAGTTCATGTTATACAGTTTGGTACGCCAGTTGCAGAACGCATGCGCCTGCTCCCACGTAACACCAACCACCGGATACTCAGCATATCCCGGGTGCTTGAAATACATATGGAGCAACGGGTCGTTGTACGAGAACTGGAAGTCACGTGCCCATACCAATGTATCCGGGTAGATGGAGATGATCTTCTCGGTCAGCAGGTCTTTCGGCTCACGCAACGGACGAATGATGGTCGAATCGCAGATCTCGTTGTTGGAATTTACCCAGAATGTATCCACGCGGGCAGTTGCTCCGGGAGGGTAAGTACTCGTAGCGACATCGAACTTGTTGCGTTGCGGAAGGGCCTCGTCCATGTTTACCCAGCTGTAACGGTAGTGGAGATTGTTGGTATTGAACGAACCATCCGAGTAGAACATGCCGGAAAGGGCATCCACGATGTCCTCTTCCTTGCTCTTCCAAGGTACCTTCTTCGCCCAATTGATGCGGAAATTCTCCTCGTCAAAGTCCTCATCCTTGGGCTGGATAGCATAGTCGGTGAGACCGGCAGCTACCAGGTTGGTCAGAGCGATGGAGTCGCGTACCCAGTTGACAAACTGATGATACTCATTGTTGGTGATCTCCGTCTCGTCCATCCAGAAAGCGTCCACGGTAACCATTACGATGTTATCCGGCTGCTCGAACACAGCGGACTGCGTATTGGCTCCCATCATGAAACTACCTTTCTTGATAAACAACATACCATAAGGATTAGCCTCCTTGAAATTAGTAGCCTTGGTAGCTCCCACGAGCTCTCCCGCCGGTTTGTTGCAACTAGCCACTGCAAACGCTAACGCGATTAATGGCAAAATCATTCTCATTTTCATACTTACAAGTATCTAATTGATTTATATTTATTCGTTCTTTTGGGCCTGAGGATGTCAAATCCGTAAGCCAAAAACAGTTCGTGACTTCCGTAGCTCTCCAGCAGCAGTTTGTTAGTGGGCAGTTCGCAACTGTACCCCAACTGCAGTCCGGAGATAATATCAATACCTAATAGTATATTAACACTTCCTAATATACGGTATCCGAGTCCCCAGCGGTACCTGTCTTTGTAGTCGCACATCAATGTCAGGTTCACATCCCAACTCGCAAAATCCGTCATCACCATCGCGCTGGGCGTCAGCACCCACTCACGGTAATTCTTCAACCGGAAGTGATAACCGCCTGTGATGTACATGGATCCCGCCACTCTGATCTCCTGCGAGGTTCCGCTTGTACCGTCGCTCCAATCGATCCTGGGTCCCGTTATGTGACTGTAACTGGCACCCACCCACCAAACGGGGGTGCTGTACAACAGGCCTGCACTCATGTCAAATTTCATTCCCGACTTGCCGGCTCTCGGAAGCGCCTCATCGCTGGCATCATGGTATTCATCGCCCATCTTGCCGAGATTGACAGAGTCGCCTCTGAATCCCACGTTGATGAATCCCAGATCCACTCCTGCGCTCAGATAGCCTTTGCCTAATTTCTGGCGGTACGCATACTGGGCGTAGAGCGATTGCGTCGTAAACAAGCCTACACGGTCGTTCAGAAAACGGACTCCGGCGCCGTGACTCGTTTTCCCGATCCTGAACGGCGAGTGGAACGAAAACCAGGTACTCATCGGTGCGTTCGGTATGTCCACGAACTGCATCCGGTGCATTCCGGCGGCTTTCATCAGATCGCCTTCACCGACCCCGGCGGGGTTGTAGGCTGCCAACATATACATATATTGCCCCATTTGCGGGTCAAACTGCGCACTCGCAGTAAGAGTAGCCAAAAGGCCGAACAGGACAATAATAATTCTTTTCACAAAATCAATACTCCTCCTCGTTATAAAGGAAATCATCGTCATTCGTTGGAAAATCCGGCCATATGTCCAGAATACTCTCATACTGTTCTTCGTCATCACCTTCCAACTCATTCAGGTTCTCTATCACCTCCGATGGCAAGCCCTCTCTATTGGCATAATCCAGCAACTCGTCCTTCGTTGCAGGCCACGGAGCGTCGTCCAATTTTGATGCTAATTCTAATGTCCAATACATACGCGCTATACAAAAAATCGTGCAAAAGTAGTAAAATTCTGTGATACGTGCAAATAATTTGTGCTTAATTTTACATTTTTCACCAAAATTTCCACTGTTTTACACTTTTCCGTCAATTATTACACATTATCATGCTTTTTTCCATTCTATTTCCGTTTCGCCATTTTGATAGCAAACAAGGCGTGAAAGTACAAAAAAGTAATCACTCAGGCGATTAATATATCGTAATGCAATATCGGACGCTTTCGCATCTATCATTCTGCGCTCTGCGCGGCGACAAATCGTACGACATATGTGACAACGGGTCACGGGTTCGCTTCCGGCAGGCAGTATAAACGCACGCTGCGGAGGCACAACGGCTTGTATCTCATCTATCCATTTCTCCACTGCATTCACATCATTCTCCGTAATCCATTCGCCCGGAGCTTCACTCAATTCGGCTCCCAGATTGAAGAGTTTGTTCTGGATCACAGCTAACTGCTTGCTGTTCTCCACTCGTAATTCGTCATTCGTAATTACGCTTTGCAGCGCCCCTACCCAACTGTTGAGTTCATCCACCGTGCCGTACGCCTCTATGCGGACATCTGTTTTGGAGACCCGCCGTCCCGAGGCAAGCGAGGTCTCACCTTTGTCCCCTGTTTTAGTATAGATCATGATTGCTAATTGGTAATTCGTAATTTGTAATTTGTAATTTATAATTTGATAGTGTAGTGCCGCTTGAGGTAATGGGGATCCACGAAAAGCAATCCCACGTGATACAGATCCATCGTGGTGGTCACGCGTGCATCCGCTTTCAGTTCGTTCCACGCCCGCTCCATCGCTTCGGAATAATGGATATCGTCGATAATAAGTATTCCTTTCTCCGTCAATTTCGGCAGAAGGCAGGCGGCATAACGCTTCGTAGCCTCGTACGTATGGTTGGCATCCAGATAGGCGATGTCGAGACTCTCCGGCAATGAGGGAGAACCGTCTCTCACGTGCGCGCGTGCATTAAATAAGGTGTCGTCTATCGGTCCTTCCATCCACTCGATATTCTCCATCTTGAGCGCCCGCCAGACGCCCTGCGCCACCTTCAGTACCTCACGGCTTCCCTCCATTGTCACCACCCTGTTCCGGCTGTCCGGAGCTGCCAGATATGCGGTGGTGATCCCGAACGAAGTGCCTAACTCGAGTATCGAGAGAGGGCGTTTCTCCTGCCGGCTCACCCAGTTGACGATGCGGAAGAGTGCCTGCCCTACTGCGGGACGCTCCAGATGCGTGCGGGCGATGTCGCACACGCGCCGGGTTACCTTCCTCCCCTCGGGAGAGCCCTGCGAACCGTAGTCCACGACCTCCAGTTCGTCAGGACAGGCGAGCAGCAACTCCCGCCGACGCTCGATGTCCTCGAAACAATAGTAGGAGTTCCCGTCGCGCAGAATGAACCGTACCAGTTCAAAGAGGTACGGCGAATGGATACCTTCGCCGCTTGTGTTCCAAGCCGTCAAACGGTGCTTCAGGAACGCCGCTATTCTATGGAATGGTGCTTTTTCTGCCATTTAGGGCGCAAAATTACTAAATTATTTGCACATATGCAAAAAAAAGTGTAATTTTGTGGCATGATTTTGAATTATATTTGGATTTCACTCATCTTGCTGGCGGTCCTGACCGGTCTCGTGCAAGCTATTTGGTTCGGCAACGCGGATATTTTCTCCGCTATTCTCAATTCCACTTTTGACAATGCCAAGACGGGTTTCGAGCTCTCTCTCGGTCTGACGGGTGTCCTGTCGCTCTGGATGGGTATCATGAAGATCGGCGAGCAGGCAGGGGCGGTCAACACGCTCGGCAAAGCGATCAATCCCTTCTTCAGCCGTATCTTCCCGGACATCCCGAAGGGTCATCCGGTCTTCGGTACGATGCTCATGAATATCGCGGCGAACATGCTCGGTCTCGACAATGCCGCCACGCCGATGGGGCTGAAAGCGATGGGCGAACTGCAGGAACTGAACCAAGACAAGGCGAAAGCCTCGAACGCGATGATCATGTTCGTGGTGCTGGGCGCGAGCGGTCTGACGCTGATTCCGACAACCATCATGGCGTACCGCGCACAACTCGGCGCAGAGAACCCCGCGGACGTGTTCCTCCCTATCCTCATAGCGACCTACGTAGCGACCCTCGTCGGGCTGATATGCGTCTGCATCGCCCAGAAGATCAGGATGAAAGACCCCGTTGTCTTAGGTACAATCATCGGTCTGACGGCATTGGTCGGAGCGCTGGTATGGGGTGCCTCGCGCATGGATCCGCACACGCTCTCCGTCGTTTCCGCTGCCATTGCGGCTATCCTGCTGTTAGGCGTCATATGCTGGTTCATCCTCCAGGCTTCTTTCAAAAAGATCAACGTGTACGATGCCTTTATTGACGGAGCCAAAGGCGGTTTCCAAACCGCTGTAGGTATCATCCCCTACCTCATCGCCATCTTGGTTGCCGTAGGTATGTTCCGCGCCTGCGGCGCAATGGACTTGCTGGAGCAGGGTATCGCGTGGTGTTTTGCTGCATGCGGCATCAACCCCGACTTGGCAGGCGCCGTACCGACAGCCCTGATGAAACCTCTCTCCGGCAGCGGGGCACGCGGACTGATGCTGGAAGCCATGACCACCCACGGAGCGGACTCGCTCGTCGGCAGGCTCTGCTGTATCCTGCAGGGCACGACGGACACCACCTTCTACGTCCTGGCGGTCTATTTCGGGTCGGTAAACATCAAGGACACGCGCCACGCCGTAGCGTGCTGCCTGTTGGCTGATCTGGCGGGTGTGATAGCGGCTTTTGCCATTGCCCCGGTCTTCTTCGGATAAATAACAAATAGTAAATGGACAAATGGTAAATTATATCTGTCAAGATACCCTGATGCCGTCGTTGGACGAGCGCCGCGTGAACCGTTGGATACGGGCGGTGGCTGCCGATTACGGGTTTACGGTGGGGAATATCACCTATATCTTCTGCTCCGACGAGCGGGAACTGGAGGTTAACCGTCAGTTCCTCGGTCACGACTACTACACCGACGTCATCACCTTTGACTACACGGCGGGTACCACGCTCAACGGCGATATCTTCATCTCGCTGGACACCGTGCGTTCGAATGCGGAGACGGTCGGAGTGCCCTTTGAGGACGAACTGCGGCGGATCATCATCCACGGGGTCCTCCACCTCACGGGACAGGGCGACAAGACGCCCGAGACCAAAACTCAGATGACCGCCAAAGAGGAAAAAGCCCTCGCCAAGTGGTAAAAAAAGAGCACCAGATTGGTGCTCCTTTTCTCTGCATCGTGCATTTCTGCGCGCGGCTTTACGCGCGGGCGTATCTTTCCATTTAGTCGGACATCGTTGCACAATTAGCCTCTTGTTAGCCTCTTCCACCGTTCGCATCTCGTTCGCATTACGGACATCTACGTCCCGTCCTTTCTTCGTATGTTCATTCCCCGGCATACTATGCCCGCTTTCCTTTCTTCCATTCCCCAGCATACTATGCCGGCTTTTCTCTGTGCATTTTTCGCGCATCATTGCGCGAACCATCATCTTGCATTTTTCGCGCATCATTGCGCGAACCTCTCCGCCCCTCGGTGTCCTGTGCGCGCGAGTTCCGCGAGCGGGTTTGTCCTTCGTTTATTAGCCCCGCATTTTATGCGGGTTTCCCTATCTACTATTTCCTATCTCCTCCCCTCCACGGGGAGGTCGGGTGGGGCTTTCTATGTCCATTCCGCCATGGAGAATTGCCTTGACTTGGCAATTCGAACGGGAGGAGCCGCGTGGAGCGATGCTCCGACCCAGACTTTCATCCGGCATTTTAGGCTGACAGGGTGAGCGGCTGAGCAGATGAGCAGCTCATTATATAAATATCACACACACGCGTGGGTGTGTATAGTTTAAGAAAACAACTGCTCATCTGCTCATCTGCTCATCTGCTCTATGTTTTACCTGCAATGTTTCTATTGGCATTTACCTCCTCCAATCCCCCTCTCCCTTACTATCCATCCACGGGTTGGGTGTCGTCGTAGGGACGGCAGTTAAGCACAGAGAGGCAGTTTGTTGCCATACGGGTATTCAAAGGTACTGCTTTTTGGGGGGAATGTGCAAGAAAAAAAGGGAAAAAATGACTTGTACCTTGATTTTTTATAGCGTTGGTATCACAGTGTGTAAAAAATGACGGAAAATGTAGCAAAGTGTGGAATAATTTGCACATACGGAAAAATTATACTAATTTTGCAGTGCAAATAAAACAGCAAGGTATGAAAAGATTTCTGATTGTTGCACTATGTGCGCTGTTACTTATGCCGGTATGGGCGGTTAATTATTGTGCAAGTTCGTCCTGGGGCTACGGCTCCGGCGCGACAGGTGGCGGCAACGCTACGCCTACGTTGGTGAAAAGCGTGAGCGAGTTGAAGTCGGCGCTGAACAAAGGCAAGAACAAGGTGATCATCATCACCCAGGATCTGACCTTCACCTCCATGCTCTCCGTACAGGACGGCTCTAACGTGACGCTGATGGCACTCCCGGGTGTCACACTGACCAGCACCAAGCAGGATGCCACCAATTCCGGTATCTTGTATGTCAAACGATTCAGTAATCTTATTATCCGTAATATCACGTTCGTGGGTCCGGGCGCGTACGACTGCGACGGAAACGACCTGCTGTGTTTTGAGAATGTAACCAAAGCATGGGTGGATCACTGCGATTTCCAGGACGGATGTGACGGTAATTTCGACAACAAAGCCAAAACGGATAACGTGACCGTGAGTTGGTGTCGTTTCCGCTATCTGAAAGCGCCGAAAGCGGGCGGTTCGGGCGGCGCGGACGACCACCGGTTCACGAACCTGCTCGGCTCATCGTCCTCCGACAAGCCTTCGGACGGCACGTATAACATGACCTGGGCGTACTGCTGGTGGGACGAAGGATGCAAGGAAAGGATGCTGCGCTGCCGCAACGCGGAGCTGCATTTTCTGAACTGCTACTGGAACAGCTCGGTAGCCAACTACTATGTAGGTCCGGAGAACGCGAAAGCGTATTTCGAGGGCTGCACGTTTGCCGGCAAAGCGAACACTGCCAAGAATATCTTCAAGTCCTACGGCGGCACGAACGCCTGCAAGTTCGTTAACTGCGCGGGCAAACTACCCTCCAACAGCGGTACGGTCAATGCGCCAAGCTACAGCTACGACCAGCTGAGTGCAGCCACGGCTGTTACCTACGTCACGAACGCTTCATGCGGCGCGGGTGCGACGCTGGTAGTGAACTCGAGCGGTCAGGTAGGTTCATCCTGCGACGGCGGCAGTACGCCGACGCCGGATCCGGATCCCGTAGATCCTACGCCTGATCCCGACCCGACACCGGTGACCTCCGATCTGACATGGGATTTCTCGACCAGCTATTTCAACGCCCTCGGTACGATTAGCAGTACAACAACGGTAAATGGCTTGACAATTGCGGCATCGAGTAGCGCAACCGTGGTTATCGACGGAAGCAATAAGACCATTAGCGGTCATACCTTTACCCACCGCGCCAAAACAGGTGGCAGTGGTTCAGCTACCGCACGTCACTTCAAGTTCAACGTCACGGGAGACTGTACGATAGAGGTATATGCCGTCAGCTCCAGCTCACAGACCGGCAATGAGCGGGTATTGAATATCTACTCCGGCAGTTATGGCGGTAGCACTATCGGTACGCTCGCTATCGGTCTGACCCCCTCCAAAGAGACATACAACTATACCGGTGGTGCAACAACCATCTACATGGGTAGCGCCAATAGCGGAATCAATTTCTACGCTATCAACGTGACCTATTCAGGCGGTGGCACGCAGCCGACGGGTTATACGCTGAGTTACGACGAGAATGGCGGTAGCGGCGAGATGGCGGACCAGAACGGCACGAGCGTGACGGTAGCCGCCAACGCCTTCACCGCGCCGACCGGTTATACGTTCAAAGAATGGAACACGAACGCAAAGGGTTCGGGTACCCGATACACGGCAGGTCAGTCCGTGACGCTGACGGACGACCTCACGCTGTACGCTGTATGGCAGCCGCTGAGCTACACCGTGACGCTCAATGCCACGGGCGGTACAGGCGGAAGCGCGAGCGTGACGGCTACGTTCGACGAACAGATGCCTAACATCACCATCCCGAGCAAAGAGGGATATACCTTCAAGGGTTACTATGCGGCGCAGAACGGCTCCGGCAAGCAGTACTACGACCAGAACGGTAGTAGTGTGAACAGTTGGACCACCGCAGGCAATGCCACACTCTATGCAGCATGGGAGGAGCAGAGCGGCGAGACGCCGTCAGTCAGCGCGGGAGATCTGCATTTCTGGTTCTTCTACGCAGCAGATGCGACAAGTAACGGCGTGACGAACGATGCAACCGTGTTCTCCAACATGTACAGCTCCACCAGCTCGCAAGCCGGTAGTATCACCATCGACGGTACGAGTTACTCGATCACCAAACGATCGGGCGACACGTCCAAGTTCGGTTCGTTCACGATCCCGAGCGGTTATAAGGCGATTTTCTACGCACTTGCTGTTTCGTCCGGTAGCAGCGACCGCCAGATCAACCTGGTACGCGGCGAGAACAAGATCGAGTTAGATGTACCGGGCGGCAGTAGTACGTACAAGCGGTTAGAGACCGAGGAGCTGCCCGCCGGCACCTACTCTATCGAGCGTGAGGGCAACGGTAACGTGCGGCTGGGTATCGTGGTACTGAAGTTCATCGACGACAGCGCCACCGGCACAGAAGCCATCCACGAGATTGACCAGCCGAGCCATGCCCGCAAGGTCATCCGCAACGGGCAATTGCTCATCCTTCGCGACGGAAGAGTATATGACATCACCGGTACACGCATAGAGTAAACGGCGTATGGACACAAAAATGGCGGCTCGGAAGAGTCGCCATTTTTATTGTAGATCAGCCACGCATGGCTGATAGTTAGTCGCAGAACTTGGCACCGATGAACTCGCGGTTCAGACGGGCGATGTTCGCCAGACTGACGGATTTTGGGCACTCGGCAGCGCAGGCACCGGTGTTGGTACAGTTACCGAAACCGAGTTCGTCCATCTTAGCCACCATGGCTTTGGCGCGCGCTTTCGCCTCAATCTTGCCTTGCGGCAGGAGGGCGAGTTGCGAAACCTTAGCCGCCACGAAGAGCATTGCCGAGCCGTTCTTACAAGCCGCAGCGCATGCGCCGCAACCGATACAAGAAGCAGCATCCATCGCCTCGTCTGCTACGGGCTTCGGAATAGGAATGGCGTTCGCGTCGGGTA
>CAMOGT010000008.1 GCA_946614295.1 uncultured Bacteroidales bacterium | reverse complement strand
TACCCCGCCCTTCTCGGAGTGACGGTCATAGTCACCATCTGCATACAAAGAAAAAGCAAATTTCTTCTCTGCCTCACCGGCATGGTCATCTTCTCGCTCCCGGCTTTCTCTTGGGGGCAGGAGGGGCACCGCATCATCGCGCAGATTGCGTATGACAACCTGAACTGCAAGGCGCGCAAGACGCTCAACAAGGCCCTCTCAGACCACGGGATAATCTATTGGGCGAACTGGCCCGACGAGATCAAAAGCGACACCATCTACCCGCAGAGCATAACGGACGGCTGGCATTTTCAGGACCTCAACGCCGGCATGAGCGACTCGGCTGTCGTGGCGGCACTGACCGACTACCCCAAGGAAGGCGGTTCGCTCTTCCGCGTCATGGACAGCATAACTACCGTCCTCAAGGAGAAGAAAGGCAACGTACACACCTGGCGGTTCATCGTCCATTTGGCCGGAGACCGTTACTGCCCCATGCACCTCGGACACATGGACGACAAAGGCGGTAACCTCGTCCGGATGAAGTGGTTCGGACGGGAGACCAACCTCCACGCCGTGTGGGACACCAAACTCATCGAGAGCCAGGGCTATTCCTACACCGAGTACGCAGCCAAACTGGAGCGCGAGTACGCCCGTGAGAAAAAGGATATTCTCCGCATGAGCGAGGAGGAACTCATCCTCCGCACCTACCGCCTCACCGGGGAAATCTACACCTACCAACAGACTTGGGACGGCAACACCTACCACTATATCTACCGCTGGCACATTCCCATGGAAGAACAACTCTATATAGCCGGCATAAGGCTCGCCAAACTGCTCAATGAATGTTCTAAATAGCTGAATTTATAGCAAATTAGAGTGTTTTTGTACATAATTTTTCTCTCGGATTTGCATAATTGAATAAAAATTCGTAACTTTGCGCGCTTTTTGACAAAAGCGTGCTTTTTTTGTAAAATGAAAGATGAAAGATGAAAAATGAAAAATGAAATTAATCGTGCCCTTGTGGCTAAGAAAAATAAATATTTTATGAAAATGAAAAAGATTTACAATCTGATGCTCCTTGCGGCGGCGCTCATCTGCGTCCCGACGGGAGTGAAAGCGGAAACGCAAGTGGTGCTTTCGGAAGATTTCGAGAGCAACAGTCTGGAGACGAACGGCTGGACGAGACAGAGTTGTCACTCCTCTACCGGCATCTCAACTACGGCATCTCACTCTACTTCCCGTAGTTTTAGGTTCTACTACAACACGAATCCTCCCCAGTACCTTATTTCCAAGGAGTTAAGTGTTCCTGCCGGAGCCTCCGCACTGAACGTTTCGTTCTACTACAAGGTGCAGGGCGCAAGCTACACGGAGTCGTTCCAAGTGGGGTATTCCACTACGGACAACGATGTCGCCAATTTTACGTGGGACGCGCAGATTGATGCGACCAATACAACATGGGAACAATATACCAACGCCACGTTCCCGGTTGATGCCAAATACATAGCTATCCGCTATAACTCCAATGACCAGTATTATCTCTTTGTGGATGACGTAGAGATTACCGCCGAAGTGGCTGTTTCTTGCGAGAAACCAAGCGGTCTGACGCAAGGCGAGGTAACAGGCACAACGGCTGCGTTCTCCTGGACCCAAGGCGGAACGGAAGAAACATGGCAATATGTCTGTCTGCCTGAGGGTACCGAGGTGGATTGGGCGGATGCCGCCGTGCAGACCGCTACCACTACTTCGGCTACGGTAACAGGACTGAATCCCGTAAGCAATTATGTGTTCTATCTCCGCGCTAAATGTAGTGACGATGATCAGAGTACTGCTGTCTCGGCTGCATTCAAAACCGCTTGCGCAGCTATCGCGAACAGTCAGCTGCCTTGGACGGAAGATTTCAACAGCACCGCAACGGGCAGCCTTCCCGCTTGCTGGGATGTAGAGAACGCCAATGTTTCCGGCAAAACGACGATTGATGTCAGTGCCGGCGATTATTGGACCACTTTAAGCTCCAATGCTCTCCGCATGAACGGTATAGCCTCAAACGGCTACGGTTACGCGCTGCTGCCTCCGTTCGAGGCGGCGCTCAATACCCTGCAAATCGCTTTCTCGCACCGGGCAGAGAGTGCCACTTTTTCCGGAAAAGCGGAGCTGGGATATTTCAAGGGCGGAGAGTTTATCCTGCTCAAGGCGTACGACCAGAACAGCGGTTCAATGAAAGCCGAAGAGGCTTATCCGCTCAATGAGCTGCCGGCAGACGCAGAGCGTATCGCGTTCCGCTATCAGGCGGTTTCCTCTTACACATACGCCGTATTCATCGATGATATTACCGTAGAGCTTATCCCGGACTGTGCCAAACCGAAGGACGTGACGGCAACGGCTACCCCGGACGGAGCAGTCGTAACCTGGGAGCAGGGCAAGGACGAGACGGCTTATCTCTATGCCTGCGTGGCAACGGGCGAGACACCGGCTTCATGGACTGCCGTAGAGGGCACCGAGCGTTCGCTCACTCTCACCGGTCTCAATGCCGGCACGTATGATATATATGTGCGTCCGGATTGCTCGGAGACAGCTTATGCCTTCGCAACCTTCACTCCGGCTTGTGCCGCGCCGGCTACCATTGCCGCAACGGCTCTGGAGGCACACACCGCTACCCTCGCATGGGACGCAGTAGCCGGTATCAGCTGGTACCAATATACATGCGTAGCCAAAGATGCAGAGCCCGACTGGACCGCCGTTGAACCCAAAGAAGGACTAACCGCCGAACTGACTGGACTGACTGCCGCAACGGCTTATGATTTCTACGTGCGTTCCTGGTTCAGCGAGAGCGTGCAGAGCGAGGCTGCCAAGTTCTCCTTCACCACCGCTTGCGATACCTTTGTCCTGCCGTTCGAGGAAAACTTCGAAGGCGGCGAACTCAACTGCTGGACTACCGGCACCTGGAGCGAGAGCTCAGCTGCAGGCGCATGGAGCCTCGACAACAACTACTCGAACAGCGGCTTCAACGCCCTGCGGTTCAATGCCAAGACGGACGAGACAGGAGTGATCTCTTCGCCGGAAATCGTACTGAGCAAGAAAGCCGAACTGTCCTTCTTCATCCGCAATGTATATGGCAACAACACCGGCTATGTAGAGGGGAAGGTAATCGCTGCCGATGTAGAGAACGGGGAGAACAAAGTGGAGGCTCAGTTCATCCACGCCAATAACCTGACGGAACAGAAACTCGATCTCTCGGCGCTCGAGGGCAAGACGGTGAAGATAACCTTCTTCGCTGACGGAGTAGGAACAAGTATGAATGCTTCCCTGTACATCGATGATGTCAAGGTAACGGAGATAACCGAAGAGCCGGTCGCGACAGGTATGGACAACACCTCCGCCGCCGAACAGGTAATCAAAACTGTCGAGAACGGACAGATAGTAATCATTCTCAACGGCGTGAAGTACAATGCCCAAGGACAAAAACTATAATCATATAAAATGAAAGATGAAAAATGAAAAATGAAAAATGAAAATTGACATGAAAAAGATTTTTTTATTCTTCGCAGCAGTATTATTCTGCACGTACGGTTATGCCGACCAGGCAGTAACCGTTAACTCCGGCGGAAGTGCCACACAGGCGCATTTCCCTGTTTATGGTGACAACGTCACTGAGTATGGGCATAAGGTGCAAGCCATCTATCTCGCCAACCAACTCACCGATATCACGGTAGGCAGTGAGATCAAGGCGCTGACTTTCTACTCCGCCACACAAACCCAAGCATGGGGAAAGGCTGAGTTCAAAGTATCTCTCGCAAAGACGGATGACTCCTTCTTCAAAAATGAAAAAGGTGCCTATGCCGCTGCCTCGGAAGGAAGCACGCTCACCGATGTGTACGAAGGTAAACTCGCTGTAGCGGATGGCGAACTGACCATTAATTTCGACTCCCCGTACACCTACGAGGGCGGCAACCTGCTTATTCAGGTGGAAGTCTCCAGAACCGCCGTCTCCGGAGCTGCACTTCCTTTCTATTCGGCGAATACGGCGGATTACCTGATTAAGTACGCCAATAGTGCTTCCTCCCGTGAGCAGAAACAACCGAAAGTTACCTTTGTGCTGGCAGGCGGTACTATGGAGCCCGTCAGCCCAACCTGCGCTGCGCCTACTGCGGTCACGGTACAAACCGTAACGGAAGCTACGGCTACTGTTTCGTGGGAAGGCGAAGCAACGCAGTACCAGTACTGCGTCGAGCGCGAAGGCAACTTGCCAGACTGGACGGCTGCTACAACTACGACGGAGAAATCCGTAACCGTTTCCGGTCTCTATGAGGAGCAGAAATACTATTTCTACGTGCGCTCCTATTGCTCCGCAACGGAAGTAAGCGAGACCGTAAGAACTACCTTCAAGACGGCTTGTGCCCGTCTGAACGTGCCCTGGATTGAGACCTTCACCCGCGACGCAGCCGGTAGTTCGACGGCAGGCGACGTAGCACCTGAGTGCTGGACTGTTTCCTCCGCGGCTCCTGCCGTAACCATCGTAGCAGAGAAAAAAGACGACGGCAACGGTAATCAGAAACCTACCGGACAGCAGTACCTCACCGCGCGCGGAGGTGGCGCCACTACCGCTCAGGTATTTGCGCTTCCGCTCTTCAACACGCAACGACTCGACACCTGCGAGCTGGCGTTTGACTACCGTACCACCTACACCGGCGAGGCTTACGGCTCGTTGATAATCGGCTATATGACCAACCCGGCAGATGCTTCTACTTTCGTCCCCTTGGATACACTGGCGCAGACTGCTACTGACCAACACGTGGTATTCCCCTTGAATAACCTGCCTGCCGGCATAGAGTACATTGCCTTCCGCTTTGCCGGAGGTTCCAATAACTACGGCGGTGTGGCAATGGATAACTTTATTCTCGCCGGTATCGGCAAATCCCAATACGTAGACCCCTCTGACGAGGATCTCCCGGACGCGGCTATCTATGCCCAATCCTACTGTGAGGCGCAGTTCACCTGGTATTCGTACACCGCCGAGGCGTTCGGTATCGGGCTCTTTGACGCTACTACCGGGGAGCGCATCGCCGGTATCGTAGTGACCACCGGTGAGTGCGACCGCTTTGCTAACGCAGACAGTGTGCTGTTCTCCCAATACGACGACTATGAGAACAAGTACTACTGCTCCACCAAGTGGATCTTAGCCGCTGAGGGTGCCAGCAAAGGCGCCGCGTGGGCGAACGCAGTGACCAATATCGGAACCTCTGCTTCTCCTGTTCTGGGACTGAAACCGGGTTCTTATCAGGTACAGGTATATGCCTACACCCAGGGTTCAGAGTCCCTCGGCGAACTGCTGGCTACGATTCCCTTCACGCTGGTATCGAAAGAGATCACCGGCCTGCAGGCTGCCGTAGCTGCTGACAAGACCAAAGCTACGCTGAGCTGGAACGAGCCCGAACTGGCTACCGGTGAACGCCTCTATGTCAGCGTGCGCGCCGGAGAAACCGTAGCTTACGACAACTACGAGAGCAAGGACGTAGCTACCTCTCCGCTCGAAGTGAAAGTAGAAGAAGGCAAGACCTATACTGCCATCGTTCAGATCCTTGACAAGAAGAAAAACCCGGTGGGCCACGAGGTGGTGACAGACTTCACCGTAGGCACCAACAACTACGAGCCGACAAACCTCTCGGTAAACGTGGCGAACGGCGATGTGGCTACCTTCGCATGGAACGCAACCACTCAGGCGGACGCTTATGTCATCGTCCTTTACCTCGACGGAGAGTTCTACTCTTCGCTCACCGTCACCGGCGCTACCACCAAGACGACTTACATGCCCGCGGATGGTAACTGGAGCTGGACGCTGCAAGCGTTCACCAAGGGAACGAACGATAAGTACTTCCCCGCTTCCGCAGAGGTAACCGGAGGTGCCTTCACCGTTCAGATCCCCGATATACCGTCCAACGCGATTGAGGCTAACCCGTGGGAAATGCAGGCGGCTTACTACCCCGTAGAAGCCGACGATCCTGACTACCGTGAGGGCAAATATATCTGGTTCATCAATCTCTCCTGCGGCAACAATGGATCGGCCTACCCGAGCGCTTCTCTCATCGTTTATTCCGATAAGGAATACGGTATCTCCGGTACATACTCTACCGCGTTGAATAATGTCTATATGGGCAAGAATCTAACCTTTATGGCAGTGGCCAACGATGGAGCGAATATCCAGCGCCAGACGGCAACTTCGGTAGAACTGACGCTTGGCTTTGAGGGATACGACCAGGAGCACTTCAACGAGGGGTACCGTTACGGCCGCTACTCCGGCAAATATACCCTCCGTACAGAAGACGGTACCGTATATGCCGGTCGGTTCCAGGACATCTTCTGTAACTCCTTCAATGCCGAGTATCTGTTAGACGAGACGGGCACCGTACAGCAACAACACGTTGGTATGTGGGACGAGGATCCGAACGCTGCTTATCAGGCAATCGAGAACCTCGCCGCTCCGACCGACAAGGCAGAGAAGATACTCCATAACGGCGTACTCTACATCCTCCGTCCGGATGGCACAATCCATACCGCCACCGGCGTTCGGGTGAAATAAAAAAAGAATGGCTGCCAACCGGCAGCCATTTCTTTTTTATTGATGCGAGTCGCGGAGCAGATCGTTCACCGTCTTCACGGGGTTGAACGTGCTCACCGGCACTTCTACGAAGATGGTGTTCCAGCGGCTCATGGCGCCGTTCCACAAACCCGGTAACTCGAGCGCCAAGAGCTCCTTGCCGTCCTTCGACTTGGAGGAGATGAAGCCCGTGTTGGGATCTACGTACTTAGGCAGGTCGAACGGCTTGCCCTCGTAGTCGCGGATGGCACACACGAGATCCACCGGGTTGAAGTGGGTCGATTGTTTCATGAGCTCGGGATTGCTGATTTGGCTGGACTCGAGTATCTGGCAACTGATCGAACCGTCCGCTTCGCGTACCAGGAACGGACCGCCGCCGGGCTCGCCCGTGTTCTTCACTACGCCGCAGACGCGGATGGGCCGGTTCAGCTTAGCACGCTCCTCATCGCTCAGATCAGGGTTCTTGAGTGCCTCGAAGACGCGTTTCTGCTCCGTTACCAGCACACCCGCGAGGATCTGTTTGTAACGGATAGTGTCTTTCTTCAGTTTGTCGGGCACTACGTTGTCGATATTCTTGATGAAGACGATATCGGCGTCCTGTTGGTTCAGGTTCTCAATCAGCGCGCCGTGACCGCCCGGACGGAAGAGCAGCTTGCCGTCCTTCGTACGGAACGGAGTACCGTCCGGATTAGCAGCGATGGTGTCGGTGCTCGGCAACTGTTCACTGAAAGTCACGTCGTACTTCACGCCGTATTTGTCCTCGAACTTCTTAAGGTTGTCGGCAATGTGCTGACGGAAGAGCGGCAGGTGGTCATGACTCACCGTGAAATGCAGATAGACAGTCGGTTTCTTGCCGTCCTCTGCAGGCTCCGCGCAGTATAACGCGCCTTCTACCAGGTGCTCTAACGCGGGCGTACGCGCACCATCGCGATATTTATGGAATAGGAGTAGTCCCTTCGGCAGTTCGCCGTAGTGCATGTCTTCGAGCAGGTAACGGACTGCCTCCCGGCCTTCCTTGCCGGCTAACTGCGGACCGAAAGCAAACTGGTCCTTATGCGCCAGAAACTCCTGAATGAACGGCGTCTCGATACCGTCCTCCAGATACTGGAACAGGTTCTTGAACATGCGGCTGGCGGCACCCGAAGCGGGCACGAACTTGAGGATCTTATGCCCCTCTTTGAGGTATTGCTGCCATGCCTCGATATACGCCTCCTGCTCCGCACGCTTCGGGGCAAGGATACCCTTCTTCGTTGAAGCCGGCGCTACGATGTCTAACTCGGGAAAACCGGTACGGAAACATGCCAACTGCTCCTCCGCTTTCTCCACGGAAATGCCTCGAGCCTGTAGTTGCTCTAAGTCTTGTGCACTAAACTCATTCATGGTTGTAAGAATTTGTGTGTTAATATTAGGGTTAATTAGTAAATCTTCGAATCTTCGAATCTTCAAATCTTCAAATCATGTTTAATGATATAATACGGTACGTCTGTCGCCTGTATCTCCCGCTCGTACCGGTTGAAGAGTTCCATCCGTATCTCGTCCGAGCCGTTGCTCCGCGCTTTGTCGGGCACCCACGGCGTGTCGGGGTAGGTGAGCAGATAGACATCCATCGGATACTCTTTGACCGCCTCCTCCAACCACTCGGGCACCCGCCCGAACGCGTAATCGAACCACACCTTCGTCACAATCAGTTCGGTGTCAAAGAAGACGACCGCTTCGCTCAAAGACGAAAGACCTTGCTCGATTCGGACGGCCACAGGCAGTCCTCCGTGCTCAAAGACCGCTTCGCTATAGGACCTGATTTGCTCAATCTGATGACGGGCAATCCCGCAGAGCTCGTCCCACGTGACCTCCGTTGTACCTTTCTGCTCCACGAACTCCCGCGCGTATTCCGGCACATAAAGCCCCTGGTAGCGTTTCGCCAGGTACCGCGCCAACGTGCTCTTACCCGTACTCTCCGGTCCTATGATTCCTACTTTGTACAACTGTCAACTATCAATTGTCAATTATCAATTATCAACTATCAACTACCTCGTTAGCATTAACTTGATATTCAGTCCTATGTTATCCGACTTGACAGGGTAGGAACTGCTGATAAGCGGCGTGGTGCCCTGGTGGTCATAGAAGAGCTGGAGGTTGATCTTCTGGCTCAGCACGTAGTCCGCAGAAATCTTGATTGCCAGCACCTTGTTACCGGACGAGGCTTGGGTAATACCTTCCTCCACCTTGCGGAGCAGCATCTTCACATCTTTATAGGACAGATCGACTTGGATCTTCAGGTCGTTGCTTACTTTCTTCTGGCCACCGTCTTTCTTCTTGGCGATGAAACTGAGGTTCTTGATGGTATATCCGCCGCCGATGACGAACTCGGAGGTGTGTCCCTCCGTCAACTGCACGGAGGTCACGTTGAGCGCCAGGTTACGCTGCTTGCGGTACTCCGCCTTGATATTGAGCGAGTTCTTCATCGTCAGGTTCACGCCGATGAGCGGCGAGAAGGCTTCGGTCATTGTCACGTTGGAGATGTCGTACGCCGACGAAGGACGCGGAGCGTCGGTCGTCACGTCACGCACGAAACCGATCTGCTTGTCTGTGCCGTTACCCACCCATGTGGAGTAGGAGCTGTACGAACCGATGGCATACTTACAGGTATAGGCGTGGGTCAGCGTCACGGATTTGAAATGATCTTTCATCCACGGCAACTTACCTAATCCGTCGTAGGTCACGGACCAGTTAGGCAGGATTTTGAGGATGCCTAAGAACGGATTCATGCTCACGCGGTTCACGTCGCGGCCCGTATAGGCTGCGAGGAACGCCGGTACCAACACGTCTGCCGAGTTACGGCTCACGCGTCCGTGTTTGGTTGGGTCGTACTTGGTGCCGATGGGGATATTGCTCATGAATCCGGTGCTCGGCAGCGTCGTGCCGGTGTACTGGTCCTGTACACGATTCACCATCACTTCCCGGTTGGCTATGAACTGGTCAAAAGCACTGTTCCGGAAGTTCTCCTCCTGCGTACCAATCCGGCTGAAGAGGGTACCGATGGCTACCTGTGTGATATTGAACGAGCCGGTCATGTTCTCCTGCAGGTTTCCATACGAGTAGATGATGGACGAGGAGTTCGCCATGTATCGTTTGCCGTTCATCTGAATCTTCAGTCCGGGCAGGGGCTCCAGCGTCAGTTTGATGTCGAAATCCGAGGTGTGCGAGCGTGTCGCAGGTTGCACGATCGAGGTGTCTCCGGAGAGCCAGTTGTTGCGTCGGGCGCGATCCATGAAGTCTTTGGGAATGAAGCCGAACGCGAAATCAAAGCCCGGTGCACTGGGACCGCTACCGATCTTCTGTCCCATGAAGCCCGCCTCCGGCATGAAGCCCGGTACGGTGAGCGAGTTCGTCTCGCGGTAGGTCACCTGCAGTTTGCGGAACATGGTACCGACGTACGTGAACATGTCTGCCGCCACCTGTGCCGGCGTGCGCTCGTTCGGGTCCTTGGTCGTCACGGTAATGGTCGCTTTCGCGCAACTGGCTTTCGGCGTGATCTTCATCTTGGTGTTACCCTCCGGACGGAAGTTCACCGCGATCGCCTTACCCGTACTGTCGGTCACATTGACGCGGATGAGTTCGCTGTTGAGCCGGTGGGTGATCTCAATCTCCTCGCCTTTGGTCAGGTTCACGGTCTGGGTATAAGTCTTGGGTTTGAAGTTCCGTCTCGATCCCCTGCCGGAGTACCGCTGGGTGGTGTTCTTCCAATACTTGGATTGCCCGTACCACGTCTCGAAGTTAATACCTCCGTCCACCTGCCAGGTTTGCGTACTGCTGACCACATTACCGCGATCTACACCGTTGGTGGTGGAAGCCGTGCGGGTCCAGTTATAGTTGGCGTTATACGAACCGTTGGCGGTCAGGGCCTCCAAGCCCGGGATTCGGTTCAGCGGTACGTTCCACGACGCGGTGAAGACCTGCTGGTAGGTGTACGGCGAACCGAACTTAGCCAGCGACCGCTGGATAGTATCCCGCCATGCCTCATACTTGTCGTGGTTGAACTGCTCGTCGAAATAACCGCTCTTGAGTATCTCCGGCGTGTACTTACCCTCGTCAATGATGGCGTTCATGGCGGACTGGAACGAGAACTTCATGTTCTTCGTCAGGTCGTACTTGATGTCCACATTACGATCCCATGTGAAGTCCTTGCTGAAGGTCAGGTCCAGCGCGTCGGACGAGGCACCAGCCAAGTCGCGCATCTTCATGTGGCTGAAGGTGCGGTGCATGTTCGTGCTGAACGCCCAGGATTGCGGCAGGTAGTAGAAGTTCATCTCTTTGAGGAACTTCACTTTCTGTACTTTCTCGACCTTGCTGAACGGCTCCCAGGGTTTCGGGTTGAAACTGTAGGCGTACTGGAACGAACCTCTGTGGTCGGTCGTTATGTTCTTCTCCATTTCCGGTGAGTGCTCGTTCTGCTTGTTATACGACGCCGAGATGGAGAAATTTGCGGGGTCGTAGAACATGTCTTTCTTCTTGGAGTGGATATTGACCTTCAGGTTGCTGACGGAGAACGAGGTGGACTCGTGTACCGTGTTGGTCATCCTTTTGATGGAGTCTTTCTCCGCCTTGGTGTTATAACTGTCGAGTGTCTCTCTCAACTTCACGTCGGTGTCCAACGGGTCGTAGTCCGGGCTGGTGGTCTCGTTGCTGTACGATACGTAGAGCGGCATCTGGATTTTTGCTTTCTCGGGGAAGAGCCTTCCTCCCTCCAGTGCCGCACTGACTGCTACCTGATAGAAATTGTCCATGTTGCGGTCCAGTACATTGCTCTCGATGGAGCCGTAGCCTGCGGTCTCCAACCGTCCGGATACATTGAGTTGGGCAATGTCGCTCACCGCCAATGCGGCGTTCGCCATGGCTGCCACACCGCCCTGTTCGTTGAACTGATTGAGCCTCAACTCGTTCACCCAGATCTCACCGGAAGCGTCGTGCTGACCGTTGTTGCGCACACCGATCATGATGGTGCTTACGTCCTCCAGGGTCGGGTTACCGAGCACCGTAATCTTATTCTGCGGCTTGCCGTTATCGTCATCATAGATGACGTACGGGATAGTGTTGCTCACTCCTTCGTTCCCTGCACGTTTGGCTTTGTTACGGGCCGTCTTGGCGTTCGTCAGCGCGCGGAGCGGGAAGTCGAACATGTTCTCTTTGGGCCAGACTGCCTCACGGTCGATAGCCGAGTTGTTGTTATACTGCCCCGGTGTCGTCAGATGCAGCGGAATCTCGTATTCGTAGTAGTTGTTCTTGAGGTCTGAACCCAAGCGGATGAAACAGCTCAGGTCACCGTCCTTGAGTTCGGGGTCGATAGCGGTCATCTGCTCAGCGTGCACGAACATCTGCAGGTTCTTGTACTGGCGCATGTCGTAGCCCGTGTTCTTGTACATGGCCCGGGCGTCGCGCGGACTGAGGTTCATTACCCTCAGTACCATTGCCTGCTCGTTCTGGGCAATGAGCTGCGCCTGACCCGGGTCGGTCTGTCGGCTCACACCCGGAGGAAGCACATAGTTAACCGGCGTACGGGTGCTGTTTTCCTCTATGTTAACGGTTTGTACGTCGATGGACGCACCGGTATTGACCGCCGTACCGATAGGCGCAAGATCACGCGTGTACTGCCTCCAGTCGCCGCGAACGAGATCCAGCGTAGCGAAACGGAGATGGGTCTCTTTCTCGCAGTTCGTGAGGTACATACGCATGAAACGGATAGATTTCCAGTTACGGATAGAACCTATCTTCTGCACAGTCGCACTGTCTCCCTTGAGAGGAATCTTGAACTGATACCATGTGACATCAGCTGTCTGACCGTTACGCAACTGTACTTTGCGAACTTTTTTCTCGGTAATATGCTGTTTGCCGACGTCCATCATATCCGGACGGAGGATTACTTTGTACTGGTAGTATTTCTCGTACTCGTTGAGGGTGTTGTCCTGGTTTATGTCCTCGATATCCGGCGTGAGGGTAGAAGCCGTACCGTACGACTCGGTCTGTTGCTCGGTGGCGGGGGAGTTACCCTCCGTACCGTTGTAGTGTTTGTATCGCTCCAGTACAGGCACTTCCTCTCTATCGTAGTCCGAACCTCTGTAGTAGTGGAAGTTATCGCCCGCGGGGTCGTTACGAGGCGAGAAACGGTCGTTCGCCCAACTGTTCCAAACCTCCGGCGAGACGCGTGTCTGAAGGTCCGCAAGGTACTGCCGGTAAGCCGGCCAGTTCTGTTCCTGCGAGGTGCTCAGACCGTTCAGACCGACGTCCTGCGCAGCTCTCGAACCCGGTTCGTTGCTGAACGCTACCACCGTGCTTGTCGTCCTCGGCACGTAGCCCCAGATAGTCGAATCGATGCGTCCTTGGTCTGCAGCCGATACAGGCAGACCGTGCTCGAAAGCTTTCTTGCCGTCTCGCAAAATATCCTCGCTGATGTCACCGAGGTTGATGTACAACTCGCCGTCGTAACCCTCCGGGTTGGTCAGTGCGGGGTCCATCAGCCAGAACTGGATATACTCTATGTTCGCACGCTCGAAATCCGTGTTGTCCAACCGCCGCATGATACCTGCCCACCGTTTCTTGGGGTTCGTCAGGTGACCGTCGGTGCCCACCTCGCTTGCGGAGATGTTATACTGGCCGCGATCGGTCGGGTAGTACGCGAGGTTGAGGATCGGCAGTTTGGTATCCACGTTGCTTGCCTCCTGGCGGTTGGGGTACACCTCGTCCTGATAGACGATACGCGTACGGTGGTCGCTCAGTGCCGCCAGGTCATTGCGGATATGCGCCGGCGTGTTCGTCTGCGGATAACCGAAGATCGGGTCCACCGAGAACCATGACAGGTGCGCGCGGTTCTTGTTATAACTCGTCTGGTTAATGTCCTTCGATTCGGCGAAAACGCTCGGAGTGGATGCCAGGAACCAGTAACTGGGGTAGTGGACATCAATGTTGGTTGTCGTGTTCTCGAAATCATCAATATACGCGGTTCCCACTTTGCCTACATCCTGGGTGTGTCCCGGGATGAGGTGGGCGAACTCCGCGTTGATCTGGAAGGTGGAAGGAGCTGTGGCGGTGATCCATGGGATCTTGTCGATGGCGTTGGTCAGCCACTGCATCTCCGTCTTCCAGCTACCATTGATACCCCAGATCGTGTTCGCGAGGGGCTCCATGCCGGTGTTCACCTTGGTCGTCAACGGCCGCTCGCGCAGGTGCATGATCGTTCCGCCGATAACCAGATCCTTGTTGAACTCATACTCCAGGTGCGCTCCGAAGAGGCTCTTGCGCTGCATGGAGAACGTGCTTTGGTTCTCCAGTTTGACATCCACGTTCGTGCCGGACTCCAGAATGGAGGTGTTGAGGATGGTCACTGTTCCCATGGTGTAGTCCACGGTATAATCGACGTTCTCGATGAGGGTCGCACCTCCGGCAGTCACCGTAACCGAACCTCGCGGCACGTTCATGGCGCCTAAGCGGATTTCGCTGCCGTTGGTACCCTTGTATTTACCGGTGAGGTGGAATTTGTTCTTCTCGCTCAGCTCCTGCGCAATGACCAGTGTGGAGTCGTACAACTCCTGGAAACAGTATTTGTTTACCAGCCGGCTGTCGTTGCCCAGCATATACGCCAGGTGGCTGCCGAAAGGCTCGAGAACGGGGAAGATGATCTTGCCGCCGCTCGAGTAAACCGTAATACCCTCCAAGAAATCGAACCGTCCGTCCGGGCTGGCGTTATGTTTCTGGTCCAAGCGGTCCAGGTCCATGACGCGCAGTAACTGCTTACCGCTGATGGGTCCCTCGTTGAGGTACTGCACATCCGTTCCTACCGAGTCGTTGCGGTACATGACGTACAACTCGAACTTGTCGGACTGAATACTCGTGGCACCTAAAGAATAGATGTTTTTCATCATCAGGTCCCACGTACCTTTATTCTTTTTGTTCGGTGCATTGGCACTGCTTTTCAGCATCTTCAGCGCCAAGGCAACCGCCTTGTTCTGACTTACGGCGGAACTGTCGCTCACCTGATCCGTAGAGAACTCACCGACCTGATAGACCTGGCCGTTATAGGTGTATTCGTATGCTACGGCGAGCACCTCGTCCTGGTTCAGCGCCGATTTGAGAGATATGTATCCCAAGGCGCTGTTGAGGGTGTACTCGCTGCTCGTCAGCAGACGCGCACTCTCGATCTTCTCGAAGTCACTGCCGCCCTCCATTCCGTTCTGACCTTCCAGCACGGTAGAAGTCTGTTGGAGGTCGCGGAAGGGAGTGGTCTTGATGAACGAATATAAGTTGTTGGCATTGTTGTCCGGCACTGTTCTGGGTGTTCCGCCCCAGTTTTGCTGCGTGTGAAGGCTGCTTTCGCCCAAGTCGGTGAAGGCTACTATGTTACGCGCCTGGTCGTAATTGCCGCGTTTGTTGGTGATCCATACCTCGATCTTGTTAATCTTCGCGCCGCTCGCCACGTACGGTACGCTCGCCATGGCCTCTTCATAATGGTCGCGGAAGAAATGGCTCAGGAAGAAGTGCCGGTTCTCGTCGTAGCTGTCGCCGGAGATGTCGAACTTCGTCATCTGCGCGCCGCCCTTGCTGCTCACCGTCTGAGCCTGGCTGTTCTGCTGGGAGATGAGTGCCTGTATCTTCAACTTGCCGAATTTCAGGTTCGCCTTGATACCGAAGAGCGCCTGACTGCCACGGATGAGGGACGAAGGCAGATCCATCGTCACGTTTCCCGCCTCGAGGGACTGGATAATATCGTCCTCTTCACCCTTGTAGTTCAGTTTGAGGTTCTGCTGGTCGAAGGCGAATGAGGCCTCGGTGTTGTAGGACATATTGAAATTCAGTTTTTGTCCTACCTTGCCTTGGATGCTCGCCTGAATCTTCTCGTCAAAATCGAAGATGTTGTTGTTGCGTGCGCGCAGCGTAAGAGAAGGGTTCGCAATATACTGGTGCTTGAATCCGAAGAGCAGCTCCGCAGACCCCTGCATCTTGAGTTGTACACCGCCCGGGCCGAACACTTTGTCCGCCGGTCCGATGTTGAATTTCATGTCGGTGATGTCGAACTTGGACTCGTTGTTATGCTCCACCTCGCCTATTTTCTGCTGCCAGTAATGGTGCATGATCTGCCGCTCGGCATAGTGGTTATACTCCTCTTGGGTGAGCATGTAAGGGGTTGTGATGTCCGTGTCGCCCAGTTTGGTGCGGATGACGTACGTACCTGTCTCCGGCCTGTATTCAACGGTGGTGGTGATATTATTGGGGTCCTGAAGATCCAATGAACTGACCGGTTTTGTCAACTCCCCGAAGTTCTGTGCACCGAGTTGTTTCACCCTTGTCGGAGCCCAGTAACTGCTGTCGGTCTCCGTCACAAAATCCGCTGCCTCTTCGAGTGTCTTCGTAGTCCCCTCTTCTCCGTTATCCTGGAGTGCAGCCTTCGTTCTCTCTTGGCGTGCCTTTCGTGCCGCTTCGCGTTTGGCCTCTTCTTCTTTCTCCTTCGCTTTCTCCGCTTCGCGGGCGGCTTTCTCGGCTTCCTTTTGGGCTTTCTCCTCTGCAATCAACTCCTTCAGGCTCTTACCTCTGGTCTGCGCAAAACCGCCCGTGGTGACCATCGGCAACCACAGAATCAGACTAATCAGTAATATATATCGTATTTGCTTATACAAAATCGTCTTTGTTCTTTTAGCAGGCATAGCCTGCGGTCTTTTGTCTTTGGGCGAAGCGGCCTGTCAGAGCATTTTCAGTGCCTCCCGGATCACTGCCTCCACTTTGAGTGCGGGGTTGTTCTTAAGAATCTTGTCCACCGCCTTTCCGCTTGCCGCTGCCGGGAAGCCTAACATCGTCAGTGCGCTTACTGCCTCGGCTTTCACGCCTGTGTCGGCTTCTACGTCTAACATCGGAATCTCCGTCGGGTCACCACCGAGGTCCAGCTTGAGTGCCTTGTCCTTCAGGTCCACGATAATTCGCTGTGCGGTCTTCGGTCCCAGCCCCTTCACTTTCGCCATGGCTTTGGCGTTGCCCGTGGCAATCAGCATCCGCAGTTCCTCGGCGCTGAACGCGCTCATGATCATCCGCGCGGTAGCAGCACCCACGCCGCTCACCGTCATGAGGAGCTCAAAGAGTTGGCGCTCCGCCTTGGTGACAAAGCCGTAAATCTCGTGTGTGTCCTCGCGGATAATCTCCGTGATAAACAACTTCACCACCTCGCCTTTAGCCTCCGACCCTTCGCCGTTAGCCTCTTTTCCCACCAGCGCGCTATAACCCGGCAGTGTGATAGCAATTCCGTAACCTATACCGGCAGCCTCTAAAACAGCTTCCGTCGGATTCAGATCTGTTAATATTCCTTTGATATATTCAATCATTGTCTGTATTTTCTTTGTTCTGTTCTCGCGCATTTTTGCGTGAGTCCTGTATGTTTGTTCTGCCGGATTTTATCCGGCTATACACAAAAAGCGTACAAAGATACTACATTTTTTCCATATACGCAAGCGCGCAAGCATTTTAGTGCAAAAAAGTGCTCATTTTCGTAAAATTTAACACTTTTGTTTTTCGTTTTCAGCAAATTTTTGTAATTTTGTACGCTAATTTTGTGCACGTATGGCAAGAACAGAAATATCCAAATACGGTGAGTTCGGACTCATCAAACATCTTACCAAGGACCTCAAAACCGTCCAGCCTTCGACTAAGAAATCCATCGGAGACGATTGTGCCGTGATGGACTTCGGTTCCAAGAAAGTCCTGATGACCACAGACATGCTCCTCGAGGGCATTCATTTCAACCTCGAGTATGTGCCCCTCAAGCACCTGGGGTACAAGGCAGCGGTGGTTAATTTCTCCGACATTTACGCCATGAACGGTACTCCGACTCAAATCACTGTCTCGCTCGGTATCAGTAGGCGCTTTTCGGTGGAGGATATAGAGGCGCTCTATTCGGGTATTCGTCTGGCGTGCGAGCGGTACAACGTTGATCTCGTCGGCGGAGACACCTGCGCGTCCATGACCGGACTGACCATCTCCATCACCTGCCTCGGAACAGCGGCTGCCAAAGACATCGTCTATCGTAACGGTGCCAAGCTGAACGACCTCATCTGCGTTTCCGGAAATCTCGGAACGGCGTATATGGGGCTCCAGTTGCTCGAACGTGAGCGTCTCGTGGGCAATCAGGAGAAAGCCCAGGAAGCCTTCGTTGGCAAGGAGTATTTGTTGGAACGCCAGCTCAAACCCGAGGCAAGGCGTGACATCCTCGAATCCCTCCGCAAAGCGGGGGTCAAACCCACTGCGATGATGGATGTCTCGGACGGACTTTCCTCCGAATTGCTGCATATATGCACCCAGTCCGGCGTCGGTTGTTGCGTATATGAGGACAAACTGCCCATTGATTACCAAGCAGCGGCACTCGCAGAGGAGATGAACCTCAATATCGTCACCTGCGCCCTCAACGGCGGGGAGGATTACGAACTCCTCTTTACGTGTTCGCTCGACGACTACGAGAAACTCATCCCCGTGGACGACCTCTACATCATTGGTCACATCACCAAACCCGAGTACGGATGCAACCTCATCGGCCGTAACGGAGAAGAGATATCCCTAAAGGCGCAAGGATGGAACGCCTTTGAGGAACCGAAAGAATAACGATAGAATAACAATCGGCTGAAAATCGACTGAAAACCGACTGAAAACCGACTGAAAACCGATAGAAAATCGGATGAAAATCGGTCCAATCGTTAGAGATAAGTTAGAGATAAGTTGGAGGTTCGTTAGATATTCAGCCTACCACACTATAGGATAACTATAAGGGAAAAGAAATGTACAATATTGCAGTCATATTAGCCGGCGGAATCGGCAGCAGAGTGGGGGGAGAAACCCCGAAACAACTCTTGCCTCTTGCTGACGGGCGCTCGATCCTCGAGCACTCCATCGATGCTTTTGAGCTTGCGCCGGACATTGACGAGATCGCCGTGGTGATGCACCCTGAGCACATTTCTTCTCTACAAAAATTATGCCAAAATAACCATTGGCGGAAACTGACAAAAATCATCCCCGGAGGTGCCGAACGATGGGAGTCGTCCTATAACGCTATTAAGACCTATACTGCGGAATCTTCAAATGACGCAGTCTCCCTCCTGCTCCATGACGCCGCACGACCTTATGTGTCCCAACGCATCATCGCCGATGTGTGCCAAGCGCTGCAGGAGCACGAAGCCGTCACTGTGGCGGTACCCTCCACGGACACAATCTATATAACCGACCGCAACCGCCTGACGTCCATGCCTTCGCGCGATACCGTTTGGAGGGCACAGACTCCGCAGGCATTCCGGCTGTCAACGATTGCTGAGGCTTTTGAACGCGCACTCCAAAAGGGCAATATAGCGGCAACGGACGATGTGGGAATCGTGTATCGCTACATGCCGGAGACACCTGTCTTCATCGTCCCCGGCGAGGAGCAGAATAGAAAGATTACATACAAGGAAGATTTGGCAGAGTGATATCGGTATAGTCCCTGATTTCTGCCGGAACATCTTTTCCGTTCGTGAGATAGACGCAACGCATACCGCAACGGTAGCCGAACTGCATATCCGACAAACTGTCTCCCACCATTACGCTTTTGTGAAAATCCACTTCGGGGAAATCCCTCTTTGCCTGTAGCGCCATTCCTGTCTCGGGTTTGCGGTCCGGGCTGTGACTCTCTGCCAATGCGGTACACACGTAAATCTTATCTATCCTTCCGCCGGCATTCTCTATGTCGCGGAGCATGTACGCGTGCACCTCTTGCAGATCGGCGTCCGTAAACAGTCCTTTGCCCACTCCCTGCTGGTTCGATACAATGAATATACGCGCATAGCGGCCGGCTAACTCAGCCGTTTTGGACAGTACGCCGGGTAACCATTCCCACATATTCCACCGGCGCACATAGTCGCCCGGGAGATGTTTGTTCAACACCCCGTCGCGGTCTAAGAACAGATATTGGTCTTCCGGGAAAAGTGCACGGAACTCTTTCTGCGCCCGGTAATAATCGTCCGGTACACCGATGTCTATAAAATAACTCTCAAACGCCAAACCGCTCAAAATCCCCTCGGGGGCAAGCGGTTGGAGGAGTTCTTTCTCAAAGGAGAATTTTTTCGGGAACTTCTGTTGGAGCAACCACTCCCGGCGGATGGCATATATGCCTCCGTTGATCACCCCTGCGCCGGCGCTGCTCTCTTTCTCCCGGAAACTGAGAATGCGTGTGCCATCGGTCTCTACGGCTCCGTACCGCCCGGTGTCTTCTACCCTGCGTAGGGCGATGGAAACGGGTGAACCGTTCTTCCGGTGGAACTGCGCAAAGGCGGAAAAGTCAATATCAAACAAGGTGTCGCCGTTTACCACAAGGAACGATTCACCGGTGGTTTTCCGCGCAGCTTGTACGATAGCGCCACCTGTGAAAAGGGGCTCCGTTTCCTGCGAATAGACGATCTCCAAACGGCGGTATCGGGGACCGAAATACGAGGCGATGCACTCATGTTTGTATCCCGTGGCCATGACTACCCGTTCCACGCCGGCATCGGCTAACCGATCCAGTACGTAACAGAGGAAAGGTTTGCCATACACAGGCGCCATCGGTTTGGGAACATTACCCAGCACATGGCTGAGCCGTGTGCCAAATCCGCCGGCTAATATGACGGCTTCTTTAATCACGGGGGAACATCTCTTTTTCCACTATTTCGCAAATGATGTGCCCGATCAGAATATGGCACTCCTGGATTCGCGGGGTGTCGGTAGAAGGTACGTTCAGCAATATATCCGCCATCTCTTTCATCTTCCCTCCGCTTTCTCCGGTCATGGCGATGGTAGTGACACCGAGTTCGCGCGCCTTGACAAAGGCGTTATAGATATTCTCGGAGTTACCGCTGGTACTGATGCCGACCAGCACATCGCCCGCGTGACACGCGCCGTTGATCATACGTGAGTAGATCAGATCGTAGCCATAGTCGTTAGCTACTGCCGTGAGGTATGAGGTATTGCAGTGCAGCGCCTCGGAGTTCAGGGGCGGACGGTCGTAATAGAACCGTCCGGATAACTCGGCTGCCAAATGTTGTGCGTCGGCTGCGCTGCCTCCGTTTCCGCACCAGAGCACGCGATGTCCCTCTTTGAGGGACCGGATGAGCGTCTCGGCAGCAGCGCGGATAGCGGCTACTCTTTTTTTGTCCGCCAGCAATGCCTGCTTGGCTTTTATACTTGCTTCTATCGAACGGATTACAGTGTCCATGTTTTTAGTCCTTCCTGTGTAAATTCATATCTTTTGACTTGGCCTGCAAACTTGCTGCATAAGGCTTTTTCTACGGCGTAACGGCTGGTGCCCGGGCAGTAGAAGAACATAAATCCTCCTCCTCCGGCTCCGCTGACTTTTCCTCCTGTAGCGCCGGCAGCGATAGCCGTGGTGTAGATGTCCTCCAGAAGCGGGTTGGAGATCCGTTTGGCGGTTTTTTTCTTCTCTTCCCATCCTTCGTTCAGAATCTCGCCGATCGTATCAATGTCTCCGCGTAGGAGGTGCTCTTTCATCTTCGCGGCTTGCTCCTTGAGCCGGTGCATAGCCTCAATGGAAGAGGTGTTGTTCGCGCGCACGTTGTCAATCTGTCCCTGGATAATCTCTGCGCTGACATGACTTGTCTCGGTATAATACAGCAACAGGTTGTGGGCAAGCTCGTCCTGATAGCGCTGACGGATACGCAGTGGGTTGACAATCACCTTGTCGTCCGGCAGAAACTGCATGAAGTTAAATCCTCCGAAGGTAGCGGCATACTGGTCTTGTTTTCCTCCCGCCATCCGGAGATCGACACGCTCAATCTCATACGCCAGACGCGCAATATCGTACTCGCCCAGCGGCAGTTTCAGCCATTCTGCAAACGCCCCTACAATACTGACAACCAGCGTACTGCTGGTGCCCAGACCGCTTCCTGCCGGCGAATCGACATGGCTGGTGATGCGGAAGGAGAGGGGAGTATGCGCAAAATCTCTCACAATGCGGTTATAGACGCCTTTAGCCAATACGAAATAACCGTTGGTATCCAACTCTTCCTGCGCATCATACACTTCCTCCAAGCCGGCATCCGGGCTGGAGAAAACGATCTTGCCGTTATTCAAAGGTTCTATGGTCGTATAGGCGTATAGGGAGATAGTAGCGTTGAGAATACTGCCGCCATACATATCCGAATAAGGGGACACATCGGTGCCTCCGCCCGCGAGACCCAACCGTAAAGGTGCTTTGCTACGTATAATCATATATGTGTTTTAATCAATTCTGTTGTAAGATGGCTTTGGTCATTCCGGACCAAGCATATTTGGCTTTCTCCGCCTGTATGTTCGCGCTGAATTTAGCGGTTCTTTCTTCGTCGGACATGGCGATGAAATCGTTGATGGCCGCTGCGACGGAAGCGCTATCGACTTCGCATACATACCCCACTTTCCCGTCCGGTACTATCTCCGCCAGACCGCCCACGCGGGTGACCAGCATCGGTTTCTCGAAATGGTAGGCAATCTGGGTTACGCCGCTTTGAGTGGCGGATTTATAGGGTTGTACGATGAGGTCGGCAGCGGAGAAATAGAAACGTACCTGATCATCCGGGATGAAATCAGTCCGCCAGATAATTTCGCCTTCCAGCCCGAGTTCTTTTTCCAGCCGGTAGTATTGCTCGGCGTTGTTGTAGAACTCACCGGCAATGAGCAGTTTGAGTTTCCCTGTATCAGGAGCCGATTTGACCTGAGCAAACGCCTTGAGCAGCAGGTCTAATCCCTTGTAGTCGCGGATGAAACCAAAGAAAAGCAGATAGGTGTATTGCGGATCCAGATGCAAGATTTCCTGCGCTTCCTTTCTGCTTACAGGTACTCCGAAATTGTCGTACAGCGGGTGCGGAGTGAGGGTTTTCGGCTTGCGGGAATCAAAACGCTTGCAGTCCTGCAAAACGCTCTCGGACATGGCGATGAAACGATCTACGCTGCGTACGAAATAGCGTATCAGGATATTGTCCCATGGCTTGGGCTCATGGGGAATGACATTATCCAAGATGCTGACGACCTGCATTCCTTTTTTCCGCGCGATACGCGCGATGGTTCCCAGACATGGCGCCATGAGAGGTGTCCAGAACTTAATGACGAGCACATCTGCATTCATCTTGCGGATCATCCGTCCTGTTTTGATCCACGAGAAGGGCGAGATGCTGTTCATAGCCCGCTGTATGTGCAAATCGGTGGGTTCCGGCGCATCGGAATATTGCGTCTTCCCGGGGAACAGGAAATCGGGATATTGCAGCGTAAAGGTAACAATATCCACGGTGTGCCCCTCTTGTATGAACTGGCGAGCAAGGCGTTCGTTGAACGTAGCTAACCCACCTCTATACGGCCATGCAGTACCTAAAATGACTATATGCATTGAAACATTTTTTGCTATTTGCGTGCAAAGATACACTTTTTTTTGTAAATGTGCAAATAAATTTGCATAATTCACTATTTTTTTGTACCTTTGCGCGAAAATTTGTAAGTTGGAACGAATAATACACGCAATTCCATAAAATAATGATCGCGCAACAGGTGATAAAACAAGCCGTACAATGCCTGGAGCAGGAGGCTGCGGCGATAGAGTCTCTCGTTCCCCGGATGGATGAGAAGTTCCTGCAAGCCGTGGAGCTGATTCGTGGATGCAAGGGAAAGGTAGTGGTAACGGGCGTAGGCAAGTCCGGACATATAGGTTCCAAAATAGCCGCCACACTGGCTTCTACGGGCACACCGGCATTCTTCCTTAACCCTCTGGACGCTTACCACGGCGATTTGGGTATGTTGAGTGCGGACGATCTGGTGCTGGCTATTTCTTATTCGGGCGCGACGGAAGAGTTGTTGCGATTCCTGCCTCTCATACAGGCAAAGAAGATTCCAATCATCGGCATGTCGGGTAATGATTCTTCGCTGTTGGCGAAATACGCGCAGGTACACCTTAATATATCCGTAGCGCGTGAGGCGGATCCGCTGAACCTCATTCCGACAGCCTCCACCACGGCTACGTTGGCGATGGGCGATGCACTCGCTTGCGCGCTCATCGAGGCGACCCATTTCCAACCGTCCGATTTTGCGATGCTTCATCCGGGCGGCGACCTCGGACGCAAGCTTCTGGCGAAAGTGGAGGATGTGATGTTTACCGAGAACCTGCCCTTCTTGACGCCTCAAATGCCGATGAGCGAGGCGATAGAGATTGTCACCAAAGGAACGCTGGGAATAGGAATCGTGGTGGAGAAAGACCACCTTGTAGGAATAATCACGGACGGTGATATTCGTAGGGCGATGCAGAAATTGGGCGCTTCGTTCTTTGAGACGAAGGTTGAGGCGATCATGTCCCGCAACCCGAAGACGATAAGCAAGGATGCGAAGATCGTAGAGGCGGGCGAAACGATGAACCATTATTCTATTCACACTTTGATAGTTGTGGATGAAATCACCAATGACCAATCACCAATGACCAATGTCCAAGTAGTGGGCGTCATTGACTCGTTCTCTTGTTTACCCGGGACGCGGTTTTACCATTGATGCAAAAAATAATATGATAAAGCTATTTTTGACAGATGTGGATGGCTGTCTGACGGACGGCGCAATGTACTACGGAGCGAGCGGAGAAGAACTGAAACGCTTCTGCGTCTATGACGGCATGGGCATGGCACTGCTGATGAAAGCCGGTGTCAAATGCGGCATCCTGACCTCCGAGACGACGGAGATTGTAGCGCGCAGAGCCAAGAAACTGCAACTGGACTACCTCTATATGGGTGTCGGGAGCCAAGTAAAACAAGGCGTGAAGACCAAGTTGCAGGTATGCGAACAGATTTGCGGGGAGTTGGGAATCGGTCTGGAGGAAGTGTGTTATGTGGGCGATGATATCAACGATATAGACATCCTGACGGCAGTAGCCCGAGCCGGCGGCATAGCGGCTTGTCCGCCTAACGCGATGCCCAAAGTACGTGCCATCCCGGGTATCCTTCTCCTGGAACACCGCGGCGGCGAAGGAGCCATCCGCGAACTCTGCAACGAGATATTGGAGGGGCTAAAGAGTAGCGAAATGTAAATGATGATGAGAAAGGAAAAATTGAAAGGATTGTATGAGTACATTGATACATATAGATACTGAATATAAGCAATGGATTCAGAAGTTGAGCAAGCGCTATCGTCGAAGTCAGATAAAGGCTTCGGTGCATGTAAACCATGAGATGTTGGAGTATTATTGGCAGTTGGGGCACGATATTGTTCATCTCCATGCTGAGCAACGTTGGGGGAGCGGATTTATGCATTCGCTGTCGCAGGATTTAAAGCAAGAATTGCCGGATGTAACAGGGCTAACGATACGCAATTTATATTACTGCAAGAAGTTCTATCTACTTTATAATGAGGATGTTATAAAATTTCCACAAGTTGTGGGAAAATTACAGGAATCAAATTTGCCCCAACCTGGGGCACAAATTCAGGCATTAATATCTGCTATACCTTGGGGGCATCATAAATACATTATGGATAAGTGCGAGGGAAATACGGAAAAGGCGCTTTTCTATGTCCGTCAGACGGTGGAGAACGGTTGGAGCCGTTCGGTGCTTCTCAATTGGATAGATAGCAATCTGTATGAACGTCAAGGAAAGGCACTGACGAATTTTTCTGTAACGATGCCGGAAGAGACGAGTGACTTAGCTCGTGAGATAACCAAAGATCCGTATGATTTTGCCTTTGCAGGAATTACAGGTAAGTACAATGAGAAGACAATTAAGGAAGCACTGCTAAAGAATATGACGGATTTCTTGGTGGAATTAGGAACCGGATTTGCGTATGTGGGTAAGGAATATCGATTACAAATTGGAGAGACAGAGAATTTTATTGACCTATTGTTTTATAATCTGAAGTTACGTTGCTATGTAGCAATCGAGGTGAAGATAGATAAGTTTGATGCGCGTGATATTGGTCAATTAGGAACATATGTGACGGCCGTGAACCATATTTTGCGCGACCCGGAAAAAGATAATCCGACGATAGGGTTGCTGGTCTGCAAGAGTAAAGATAATACTTTAGCGCAATACGCATTAGAGTCCAGCAGTCAACCTATAGGTATTTCGGAATATGAATTGCAGAAATTGTATCCGGCGAAGGTGGAAGGTACTATTCCGACGATAGCTGAGATAGAGAGTGTAGCGAAAGATACGGAATGCAATAATTAAAAGTGCCAAAAGTGCCATGCAAAAAATTAAATAAAGATAAAATATGAATTATTTTAAGTGGCGCAAATGAAATTAAAATAGAAGAAAGAAAAATACACACACCCATCAGTGACGTTCAGGATGATCGCAAGATGGTCGCGAGATGGTCGTGAGTCTATAAGGAAAATAGAGAGTAAATCAATATATCAAGAAATTATGCAGGCAATCATTTTAGCAGCAGGAATGGGCAAGCGCCTTGGTAAGTACACCCACGATAATACCAAATGTATGGTTAAAGTGGGCGGAGTAACACTTATAGAGCGTCTTTTACACCAATTAGACAAACTGAATTTGGATAGAGTAGTCATGGTTGTCGGTTACAAAGCGCAAGAATTGAAAGACTATTTGGCGACTATAGACACGAAGACTCCGTTGTGTTTTGTGGACAACCCTATCTATGACAAGACCAATAATATCTACTCACTGTATTTGGCAAAAGATTATATGCGCGAGCAAGATACATTGCTTTTGGAGTCGGATATAATCATGGAGGATGCCGTTCTGACCAAATTAGTCCATCATCCATATTCTGACTTGGCATTAGTAGATAAGTATGAGAGTTGGATGGATGGAACTGTAGTAACGCTTGATGATGAGAACCGAATCCTTCGCTTCATTCCTAATAGCCAGTTCCGCTACGAAGAGATTCCGCAATACTACAAGACAGTCAATGTCTATAAGTTCTCGCAATACTTCTCACAACATATGTATGTTCCGTTCTTAGAGGCATATAGTCAGGCGATGGGAAATAATGAGTATTACGAGCAAGTTCTCCGTGTTATTACGATGCTTGATAATTCCGGCATGAGGGCACTTCCACTTGAAGGCGAACAATGGTACGAGATAGACGATGTGCAGGACTTGGATATTGCGGAGTCTATCTTTACGGATAAGCAGTATGATTTACTTTGTTTGCGTTATGGAGGCTATTGGAGGTATCCACATATGTTGGATTTCTGCTATTTAGTCAATCCATATTTCCCCAATCAGCGTCTGAGAGACGAATTAGCAGCCAGTTTCCAAAGGCTCTTGACGGAGTATCCATCAGGGCAGCGTGTGAATGACTTGCTGGCAGCTAAGAATTTCAACGTGGAGGAACGATATATCACCGTCGGAAACGGAGCGGCAGAGTTGATAAATGCGCTAATGTCCACAATGCAGGGCAAAGTGGGAGTTATTCGCCCGACTTTTGAAGAATATCCGAACCGTTTGGAACAAGACAGAGTGGTTGTCTATCAAACTAAAGCACCTAATTTCCACTATTCAGCAGATGACTTAATGACTTATTTTGCCGACAAGGGAATCGATGCATTGGTGCTTATCAATCCGGATAATCCTTCTGGAAACTATATTTCCTATGCAGATTGTATCCGTTTGGCGGAATGGTGTCAAACGAAGCAAATCAAGTTGATAATTGACGAGAGTTTTATAGACTTCTCAACGGAGCATCCTACGTTCTTTGCAAACGATATTCTGGAATCATATACTAACCTCATTGTGATGAAGAGTATCTCCAAATCGTATGGTGTACCGGGATTGCGGTTAGGCGTAATGGCTTCATCCGATACGAAACTGATGTCTGCCGTTCGCTCCAAACTCAGTATTTGGAATATCAACTCGTTCGGGGAGTTCTTTATGCAGATACTCGGCAAATACGAAAAATCATATAAACAGGCGATGGACGAATTCCGCGCAGAACGCGCTCGTTTTGTGGCGGAATTGCAAGATATCCCGTATTTGCGAGTCCTGCCATCGGAAGCCAACTATGTGCTTTGTGAGGTAAAACTGGGTCATACTCCGCGTGAATTAGCAGTTACACTCATACGCGAGTATAAGATTCTTATTAAGGATTGCACAAGTAAATGCGGTGCACCGTTCATCCGTCTCGCCGTTCGTGACACCAAAGATAATAACCGATTGATAGAGGCATTGAAGCAATTATGAAAACCATTTGTATCTGTGGTGGAGGTTCTTTAGGCCATGTGATGGCTGCTGTTTTAGGAAGCCATGAGGGCATAAAGATAAATATTCTGACAGGTCATCCGGAGGCATGGCCCAATTCTGTATGCGCCACGGATCCAGATGGTAAAAAATATATAGCGGAGTTAAGCAAGGCAAGTAGTAGTCCCTCTGATGTAATACCAGAAAGTGATATTATATTGTTTTGTTTGCCGGGGTATTTGATTAGAGAGACATTGTTGAAAATCCATCCATACGCGCATGAAAAACCGATAGGAAGTGTTGTGTCAAGTACCGGTTTCTTTCAAAATGCAGAAGAAATATTAGGTTCTGATGCCCCCTTGTATGGTTTCCAGAGAGTCCCTTTTATAGCGCGCGTTCGCGAGTATGGAAAGAATGCGGACTTATTAGGCTATAAAAAAAAACTATTCATGGCGTTGGAAAATATAGAAGACTCGTTTACTGATCTATGGTCTGCATGGTTAAGTACTCCGGTATGGAAATTGGATAATAAATGGGAGGCTATTCTTTCGAACAGCAATCCTTTATTGCACACATCCCGCCTATATTCTCTATGGAAAGATCACGAAACGGAGATATATGCCAAGCCGATATTGTTTTACGAACAATGGGATGATGCATCTTCAAAATTATATGTAGCGATGGACCATGAGTTTCAACAATTGTGCAAACGGTATGAAGCCTATATTCCGGATGTACTTACCTATTATGAAAGTAGCAATTCGCAAGAATTGACACGAAAATTAAGTTCCATCGCTGCATTTAAAGGTATTCCAGCTCCAATGAAAATGACAACTGGAGGATATATGCCGGACTTTACCAACCGCTATTTCACGGAAGATTTTCCGTATGGCTTGCAGCTAATAAAAGATTTAGCACTTGAACATAACTTATCAACGCCCATAATAGACGAGGTACTAGAGTGGGGGATGTGTAATATTAACAAAAGAGAGATCTAGTCGTTAAATATGGAAGAAAATTTATCAAGATACAATCCAGAAGGTTCTACGTTACGCAAGGCTCAATTAAGAATGTTTGGGATACTTGCTGAAATTGATAAAATATTACGGACTCATCATATTGACTATTGGCTTGATAGCGGAACGTTATTAGGCGCTATTCGGCATAAAGGTTTTATTCCATGGGATGATGATGTTGATATATGTGTACAAAAAGAAGATTTTGCCCAAGTACGTCAGTTATTAATGAACGAATTGCCGGAACAATTTTCATTTCAGGATACGCAACTTGATGATTTCGAATGGAGCGGAATAGCACGAGTGAGAGACAAAAAATCCTATTGTCATATGCCACTTTTTAGACTCTATAAGGAACAAGGAATATGGGTCGATATATTTCAAGTAGAGCATATGTATTCCATGAAGTTGACCCTATTTATCGATTTCTTCTACGGGAGGGCATTTCGTGAGATCCATCATTTTGGAGATGTAGCGTATAAAAACCCTATCAAACGATATGTGGTTAAAACTATTGCATATCTTATTTATCCTTTTTGCCTTTTGATGGTACGTGCCGCAAGACTTCTAAGTAAACACAATCCCGATGGATTGCTCAGTTACACTTTCCCCGTTAAAAGTACCAAATATAGATATTCTGGAGATATATACCCGTTAATAGAAGTGGAGTTTGAAGGCCGAAAATTTCTTGCTCCGCATAACTATAATCATTATTTGAGTCTATTGTATGGTGACTATATGCAAATCCCTCCAGAGGAACAGCGCATTTCTCATTTAGGGAAGGGAGAAAATGTTGTCGAATTTTATGATTAATTTTTTTAGAATATGTCACGACTTACAGATGTATTACATTCCATATTTGTATATCCTTTTAAATTTAAATCGTTTGGCAAGCGAAGTAAAATGGTATCTCCCATGGCTTTGAAGGGGGAAAGATACATGGAAATAGGGAATGATGTATATGTTGCTCATTCTGCATATATCGCTGTAGATGCAAGATATCCCGGTTTTATCCGCATAGAAGACGGTTGCCGCCTAGGTCATCTTAACCGAATAGTTTCAGCATCTTCGATTATAATTGAAAAAGATGTACTTACAGCGGATCGAGTAACTATATTAGATGCATCTCATCAATATAGCGATATAACTCAGCCGATTGTGAAACAGCCATTAGAGCGGCTTCGTCATGTTTATATTGGAGAGGGATCATGGCTGGGTGAAAATGTATGTGTATTGGGCGCTTCTATTGGCAAACATTGTGTTATTGGAGCTAATTCTGTTGTGTTAGCAGATATCCCGGATTACTCTGTGGCGGTTGGTGCACCCGCACGAGTTGTCAAACAATATGATGCACAAACCAAGTTATGGAAAAAAATATGAAAATCTTATCAGTCATTATACCTACATATAACATGGAGGCGTTATTGCCTCGTTGTTTGGATAGTTTGGTATATGTGAAAGGAGCGGATAGATTAGAGGTTTGTGTAGTCAACGATGGAAGTAAAGATCATTCGCTTCAGGTTGCTCAGAAATATCAGGCGAAATATCCTGACATAGTCACCGTGATAGATAAACCTAATGGAAATTACGGTTCTACCATCAATGCCGCGCTACCGATAGTAAAAGGAAAATACGTTAAAATATTAGATTCGGATGATTGGTTTGATACGGATGCATTATCAAAGTATCTGAATATATTGTCAGAGACGGATGCGGATATGATTATCACACACTTCACGCAGATTGGTGCAAAGAATAGTGAGGTTGTACGATATAATACTATGGGGCGTGAACCATACGAATATGGGAAAGTATATATGTTAGATGAGGTGCTCAAAGATGGATATATTCGTTATTTCTTAATGCACGCATTAACCTATCGAGCGGAAATGCTCCGTAGTCATCATTATCGACAAACGGAAGGGATTAGTTATACAGACACAGAGTGGTCATGTTATCCTACGTTTTATGCCCAAACAATCTGTTTCTGTAATCTAAATCTATACCAGTATAATCTTGATAGAGAAGGGCAAACGATGGATCCAAAAGTGATGCAAAAAAGTTTGGATCAACTTCTCAAATTGACAGATACAATGTTCGAATATTACGGAGAAAATAAAGATACATTGTCACCACAGCGTGGTCTGTGGATGAAGAAATATTTTGAGAATCGTCTTAGGATGCTATATAAATTCTTTCTTTTAGATGTACCGAGGGAGAATTTTAATGCTGAAGAACTGCATAAGATTGATGAGAAGTATAGTTCAATATGCACCGCTTATCAATTACATCCTAAATTATATGCGGACAATAAATTACTGCGAATAGAATATATCAGTTATTGGCATCGCTACCATCAACGTTGGCCCAGATGGCTTGAAAAATTAAATGGAGGATTAGATGTTGTGGCAAAAAAAATATACGTTATACTATTTAGGCGTTAAGTAGTAATGAGCAAACAACTATTGTTTATACAATATAGACCCTTTGGGGCAATAATGAATGGCGGTGATCAAGGGACGAAGAAAAACCTGGATATGCTTTGTCGCGTGCTGGGCAAAGAAAATGTAACTGTATTCTATCTTCACGAAAAGCAAGGAAAAAGTACAATCTATGAATATATCAAGGCTTTTTTCTATATCCCGTTCGGCTATTTCATGGGACTTACACCGGCGAAAGTGAAGAAGATAGTGAAACAGGCGGAGGAGTATGATTATGTGTTCATAGATAGAAGCCTGTTTGGCGTGGTGGCAAAAGCTCTCAAAAGAGCCGGCTACAAAGGCAGAATAATCATTTCTTTCCAGAATATAGAAGTGCTATATATGGAAGCCAAGATGCCCAAACATCTCCCGTTCAGGAACGTGCTTATTCTGTGCGCAGATAAGAATGACCGATGGAGCTGCGACAACTCGGATATAGCAATTGTACTAAATGAGAGAGATAGAGCAGAACTGATGCAGCGTTATAACAGAGATGCGGAAATAACGATACCGGTCGTATTGGAGGACAGACTCAATGGCGCACAGACGGATAATAAGAGCATGACACAGAAGCGCCCGTTATGTTTATTGATGGGCGCCTATTTCTTAGCCAATACAGAAGGAATAGTATGGTTCATGAAAAACGTCTATCCGCACGTGGATATAGAGGTGAAGATAGTCGGCAAAGGAATGGGGAAACTGAAAGAAGAACAACCGGAGTTATTAGCCGGAATAGAAGTCCTATCCGATGTGCCTGATTTAGCGCCCTATTTCGTGGAAGCGGATATAATGATTCTGCCTATCTTCGCCGGAAGCGGGATGAAGGTCAAGACCTGTGAAAGTCTTATGTATGGCAAGAATATCCTCGCTACAGACGAAGCATTGGAAGGCTACGCGATAGAGCAAGGAGTCAGTGCTTGGCGATGCAATAATGCAGAGGAGTTTATCGCTGCTATCCAAGAATTTGTACAGCATCCCCGTCCGCGGTTTAACCAAGCCGGCCGGCAGTGCTTTCTGGATAATTATTCCACACAAGCCGTGGAGAAGAAATTTAAAGAGTTGCTCAGCTGAGCAACTCTTTTTTCGAAACGTATTTTCTCCATAACGGCCATGTGAGGCAGCAGAGGGAGATGAGGAGCGCAAGGATCACTAAGGCGATGCAGAGCGGTTCCCATTTGAGTTGGCTGGGGTAGAAGGTCATGGAAAGAGTGTGATCTCCGGCAGGGATTACAGCTGCACGGAGGACGTAGTTCACACGACCGATGGGGATTTCTTGACCATCCACGGTGAGATTCCAACCGTCCGGATAGTAGATTTCGGAGAAGACGGCAATGCGGTCATTCGTCGTATGGGTACGATAGGTGAGGGCATTGGGTTTGTAGTCCGTCAGTTCGATTTGATCTTCTGCATCGGGTAAGCCGGTACATGTGAGGACATCGCGGAAACGCTCGTCAGATACAGCGGTTTTCGTGAGATCCAATGTATTGAGTGCTGCACTCTCATCGTCCGGTGTGGGAACAAACTGCACGTCATTGACAAACCACGCATTACCCATCGCTTCGGCATTGGGATAGACGCCTTGCCGTGTTACGATATACTTGGTGTTGAGCATATTGAGTACGCTCCAGTTCATCTTGCTGATATGCTCGTCAATAAGATCCTGGTAGCGGCGTAGCTTCACAGCAGAGTATCCTCCGACCGATTTGAGACGATAGCTGGTTCGTGCGTCATTGAAGGTGTTGGTGTTGAGATTGAGCACGCGGTAGTCAAGAGATTCGTCTTGCAGGATCTGTTCTTCCCAAGGCTGCATCGCAAAATAGGCGGCATTATCTTTCGCTTTGACGAAATTGTCATCGTTGAAGAAACGCTTGTCTACGGGGATCATATCTGCTAAAATCAAGAGTCCCAACACACCAACGAAAATGGCGGTATTCTTTGTCTTAGCTTCTTTATTTTGCTGCCACGCGTACCAGAAAGTGAGGGCAAAGCCCAGTGTAACAAACACCAAGCTTCTCCAAGCATCCGCACGGAGCATAGCGGTGCGTTGATCCAAAATGGCATCGTATAACCATTGCGGTACTTGTCCTTTCCATTGCGCATCAAAGCTGCTCGTCATATTGAAAGAACCGGCAAAGAATGCTGCGAACAGACAGATACCGGCAGTCACGCCTCCGGCAATCAGCATACTGCGACGGAGTTTGGACCACTCGACCTCACGGTTGATGATTTTTTGTAATCCCAAGAAGCCCAATAGCGGCATGGTAATCTCCGCTACTACCAAGATAGACTCTACTGCGCGGAACTTATTGTACATCGGGAAGTAGTTGAAGAAGATTTCCGTCAACCACATCATATTCTTTCCCCATGCGAGGAAGATGGACATGAGGGTCGCGAAAAGCAATGCCCATTTGTACGGTCCCGGGACAATCAGCAGACCTAAAAGGAAGAGGAAACAAACGACTGCTCCCACATAGACGGCTCCGCTGGTGAACATCTTCTCGCCATGGTAAGTCGGGGCTTGGGAGCAGAACTGCTCGGCGTCCCTTTTGGGTACACCCTGCCTGCGCATGGCTTGGCTTAACTGGCTATCCTTTCCTAAGTTATATCCGCTGGCACCGCCTTCCCAGTTCGGGATAAGCAGTGTCATGGTCTCTGCCTTGCCGTAACTCCAGTCGGTAGCGTATTTGATGTCCAGACCTTCGGCCGGTTTGTCCGCCGCTTGTTTGGTGAGTTCGCTATGTCCGCCACGCATGGTTTCTTTGAGATAGGAATTATTCATCTTCAGGCTGCTCAGACGCGATCCGTAGATCAGGCCGACGCAAAGAACCATGATGCCGAGGCTGATACCAAGTCCTTTCCAGTCCTTCTCTATACATGCCATGACGATCTCCGCAATCACCATCACACCTAACAGCATACCGATGTAATAGGTCATCTGCGGATGCAGCAGAATGCCATATGGTGCGAAAATCAGGATCATCGGGATTCCCAGCCAATAGCGTTTCCGGAACAGCGCATAGATACCGCCGATAATGGGGGCTAAAGCACCGAGCGCAAAGGCTTTGGACATATGTCCGGCAGGAATGATAAGGAAGAAATAAGACGATAGACCTATTGCCAACGCTCCGATGATGGCTAACCAAGGATTGATACCGAAGCAGAGGAGCATGATGAAGAAACCGATGAAATACAAGCAGATAGCTGCAGGCGGTTCGCCTAATGTATTTTGGAAAAGCCGTCTCCACCAACCTGCGATATGTGCAGATTCTACACGTCCGGAAATTTGATAGGTAGGCATACCACCAAACATAGAGTTGGTCCACCAGGTGACTTCTCCGGTCTCTTGGTAGTACGTGCGCGCCTCATTGGACATTCCTTTCCAACTGTTAATATCTCCCTGCACCAGCACTTTCCCGCTGAGTTGGGGACTGCAGTACAGCACGGCAAAGCCGATAAACACTACCAATGCGACCAAATAGGGCGTAATTTTTTTCCAATCTATTTTCATATTATTTTATCATTTTTCGTATTTCACATAACTCTTCTTTGACGCGCAATAGGATTTCCAGCGCAGCTTGGCGCTCGTCGGAGCGTTTGCCGTTGGTGACCAATTCTTTCTTGATAGCCTCAATACGCGTGATCTTCAGCTCGTCGCGGATATATTTGATTCGTTTGATAAGTTCCTGATCCTCACGCGTATAATAGCGGTTCCCATGGCCGTCTTTGCGCGGGCTGAGTTCGTCAAACTGTTGTTCCCAATACCGCAAGGTAGAGGCAGGGATGCCGGTCGCTTTCTCCGTCTCGCGGAGCGAGTAATATATCTTTTCTTCTTCCATTACTTGCGAATCTTCAGTTTCTTACCATCCCGGATAGCATCGCTTTTCAGTCCGTTCCATTGTTTCAACTGCTTGACTGAGCAGTGGAATTTCTTGGCAATACCACTCAAGGTGTCGCCTTTCTTGATGGTGTAATACGTGACGCCGTTTACGCGGTATGCTCCGCTGATGGATGTCACTTTCGCCATATCGATCTCCGACCGTCTGTTATTGATCAGACTGTCGGCTTTATAGGCGCGGATGCTGTCCTCCTGGTCAATAAAGAGTCCTACTTTGTCCGCCGGCAAGCATAGTGCATAGCTTGTGCCGCCCGGTAGAATATCCCGGGAGTATTGCGGGTTGAGTCGCCGTAACTCTTCCATCGAGATATCCAGACTCTTGCTGACCTGCTCCAGATGAAGCCGCTGGGTGGTCTTGATGGTATCGGTGATCATCACTTTCTCCGCAGGAGCTTTGCAGATACCGTGTTCCTGACCGTAATTCATTGCATAATTGGCAGCAATGAAGATAGGAACATAGTTGCGTGTTTCGCGCGGGAGGTAGGGATAGATAGACCAGAAATCGCGTTTGCCTCCGGCTCTGCGGATGGCTTTGTTCACATTGCCGCTACCGCAGTTATACGCCGCGATGACCAGGTTCCAATCCCGGTAAACGCTATACATACTACTAAGGAACCGGCACGCCGCCTCCGTGGATTTGATAGGATCCATTCGTTCGTCCACCAGCGAGTTGATCTCCAGCCCGAAGAGTTTTCCTGTCGCCGGCATGAACTGCCATAATCCTGCCGCTCCGACATACGAACGCGCCGTAGGATTAAGCGCCGACTCAATGATAGGCACGTATTTCAACTCATAGGGCAGTTTATACCTCCCCAATGCTTCTTCGAATATCGGGAAGTAGTACTCGCTCATGCGCATCATCCGCGCTACCTGCTTCGGGTTGCGTTTTACATACCTTAAGATGAACGCCCGCACGCGCTCGTTGTATGGCAACTCCACTACGCATGGCAACGCCTGCAGCCGGGCTTTATAAACCGAGTCGGGCAGGGTTGTGGTGTCATGTACCGCTACGCAGTCGGTTGTATCCAACCATTGCAGACTCCAATCCAGAGTCCGCATCTCGATATCCGTCAGGTTGCTGTCGTTCCATAATTTGTAAAACGGTATTACCGGTATCTCCTCAGCGATTGAATCTTCCGTTACGATACTATCGTTATTGGCGACCGTCATCGGCACTAACTCCAGCGACTCGATACTCATGCTGTCCTTCTCCAGACTATCCGTGTGCATCACGGCTTCCTGTGCCCACATCGTCAGCGAGGCACATAGACTGAATAATACTATTCCTAAACTTTTTTTCAAAACTGTATAGCTAATTTTAGTTCTGCACTCTGTTGGTGCTGTAAATCATAATAAATCTGCGGCTCTACATTGAGCGTCAGATCCGGCGAGATGTCGAAATCAAACAATTGGGCATCCACGTACGCATCTATCAGGCTCAAAGCATAGACTGCCACGGTAGCCAAAATCGAGTAGTCGCGGTACCTCCGATAGGTGTTCTGCCGGTTTTTGAGCGTATTCATCCAGGTATTGGCTCCTCCCACCCGGTCCATATCATATCCATCAGGCATCACGGCGATATAGCTCTTGCTCGCATCGGTTCCTACCGTTCCGGCTTGCACATCTTTATACAGATCCAGATACGCCGTTTTGTAGCCGCTATACCGGTTCTGCATCATGCTGATGGCATATCCGCATCCCATGAACGCGCCATATACAATCGGCAGTTTCCAGTACGATTTGTTGTATATCTGTCCGGCACCCGGGCAGATCACGCCCAACCACACCGCTTTGCCGGCATCCGGTTTCTGGAACCAGGTGCTGGTACTATCCTGTTGCGCCATTATCGGTAGCGCCACTATGCCTAATAGTAATATGGTGAGAAGTCGTTTCAACGTAACTTATCAGCGATGTGCGCTAACTCTTCCTCGTTGCCAAACGCAATGACCACTTTCCCCTCCTGGATCTTGATATTCATGCCGCTTGCTGCGCATAGTTCCTGCTCCAGCGAGGCGTAAGGGTTCTCTTTCTTTTCCTTCGCCTTCCGGCTCTGTACTTTCTTGTCTTCCTGTGCCAACTCCTCTACCTTGCGGACTGATAAACCCTCTTTCAGAATCCGTTGGTATAGCGCCAACTGTCTTTCCGCCGAGGGGCTGCCTAAGATCGCGCGGGCATGTCCCATCTCAATCTTTTTCTCTTTGATACCGACTTGTATCTCTGCCGGCAATTTGAGCAGGCGCAGATAATTGGCTATGGTTGCACGTTTCTTTCCTACGCGCTCCGACATCCGCTCCTGGGTCAGATTATAATCGTCCATCAGCCGCTGGTAAGCCAGCGCAATCTCAATGGCGTCCAGATCCTCGCGCTGGATATTCTCGATCAGCGCCCATTCCATCACCTGCTCGTCTTTGGCGGTACGGATGTATGCCGGGATGCGATCCAGCCCGGCTATCTTGCTTGCCCTGAAACGGCGCTCACCGGCGATAATCATATAACTGCCGTCTCCGTTGTCGCGCAGCGTGATAGGGGAAATCACGCCGTGCTCGCGGATAGAATCGGCCAACTCTTGCAGCGCCTCCTCGTCAAAATTCCGTCGCGGCTGATCGGGGTTGGCGACAATGGCGCTGAGTGCTATCTCGGAGATAGAACTGCCGCCGTTGGTATCTACGTGCGAGGTGTCGATCAAGGCATCTAATCCTCGCCCAAGTCCTGTCATTTTTTTCATTTGTTTCGTGCAATAAGTTCTTTGGCTAATGCGGTATAATTCTTTGCTCCTTTGGAGGAAGCGTCGTACTCCAGAACCGATACTCCATGAGAAGGAGCCTCGCTCAGACGTACGTTGCGCGCAATGACGGTATTGAATACCAAGTCACCGAAATGGCGTTTCACTTCTTCATAGACCTGATTGCTCAGCCGCAGGCGGTTATCGAACATCGTCAGCAGGAAACCCTCGATTTTCAGTTGCGGGTTCAGCTTTGATTTGATGATCTTGATCGTATTGAGCAGCTTCGCAATGCCCTCGAGCGCAAAGAACTCGCACTGAACAGGGATGATGACACTGTCGCTGGCTGTCAATGCGTTGACGGTGATCAGACCTAACGACGGACTGCAGTCAATCAGAATATAGTCGTACTCGTCGCGTACCTGATTCAGAATGTTTTTCAGCAGCTGCTCACGGTGCTCCATGTTCAGCATCTCAATTTCGGCTCCCACCAGATCAATGTGGCTCGGGATCATGCTTAGCCCCTTCGTACTTGTCGGAACGATGGCCTCATGGGGATCAACGCCGTTCACCAGACACTCATATATCGTGTTGCTCAATTCGCGGATCTCTATACCCAGACCGGACGAGGTATTCGCCTGCGGGTCAGCATCGATCAATAGCACTTTCTTGCCCAGTTTGGCAAGTGCTGCAGCCAAATTGATAGAGGTTGTCGTTTTGCCGACTCCTCCCTTTTGGTTTGCTAATGAAATAATCTTACTCATATATGTTCAATTATTGTTTCTGCTTCTATCTGTCGGCAGGCGTAATTTCTATACCTGCAATGATTAGTCCCGTGGCAAGTACAGGGCCTGCATCGTAAATCGTTGCGATGGATGATATCCTCGGGATTTTGTTTCCACCCCGCAAAACCGATGACCGGATCCGTGGCGCACCATACGCTGATGGCTCTCAACCCTACCAGACTTGCTAAATGCTGATTGGCGCTGTCCATGCAGATCATGACATCCAATTTCCGCATCAGCTCCAACTCCTCTTTGAGTTGTAACCTCCCGGCGACACTCTCCGTGCGAGGAAAAACCTTTGCCCATTGGCGTAGCATCTCGCATTCTACCTTCCCCGCTCCGAACAAGAAGATACGCGTGTCCGCATCCTGACTCAGTTTGTCAATAATATCTTTCGTTACCCGGTAGGGAAGCATGTTCGATTTCGATTTGGCGAAAGGTGCCAAGCCTATCCATCGTCCTTTTTTTTCGCCGAATGTGTCGGCCACCATTTTCGCAACGGTGTCATTCTTCGGCAGGCTCTCAAAAGTCTCATCGGTCTCCAACCCTGCGCGCCGGAAAGCATCCCTATAGCGCGCGAACTCCGAGGGTAACGGCGTCTTGCCTATTCCGAAGGCGGTGATCAGATGTTTGCGGAGCCTGCCGTAATGAATGCGTGTGACCGGTTTGCCACTCAGTCTCATCAAACTGCCTAAGACGATGGTCTTGGGTATTTTCTGCAGGTCGATCACGGCATCCACTTCATCGCGTAGTCTTCGCCATAACGCCACGACTCCGTTCCAATCCAGGCGGTTGTCCACTTCATGAAAAGTGACGTTCGGCATGGTGGCGAACATGGCATCCAGTTTCTTCTTGCTCGCGACGATGAACCGATCATTCGGATAGCGCTTGCTGAGCGAGGCAATAACGGGAACCGTCATCGCTACATTGCCCAGAGTCGCCAGCCGAAGGATCAGATACGTCATAGTATAGCATTATTTCAGGTCCGTGATCTTGCTGAAATCCTGGTCTCCGTAGTCCAGATTCTCGCCGCCCATACCCCAGATAAAGGTATAGTTGTGGGTGGCAGCTGCGCTGTGGATAGACCATTCCGGACTCAGTACGGCCTGATTGCCTTTCATCCAGATATGTCTGGTCTCATCTACCTCGCCCATGAAGTGGCAAACGGCCTGATCTTCCGGCACTTCGAAATAGAAATACGCCTCCATACGGCGGCTGTGAACGTGCGCCGGCATGGTGTTCCATACGCTGCCCGGAGCCAACTCCGTCATACCCATCTGCAACTGGCAGGTAGGCAGGACTTGGTTCACCAGCATCTTATTGATATCACGCTCGTTAGACATCTCCAGACTTCCCATATGAGCCACTACGGCATCGGCTTTCGTCACTTTCTTGTTCGGATATGCGCAGTGCGCGGTCGTGGAATTGAAATAGAATAGAGCAGGGTGGTTGGCGTCCAGACTCTCGAAATAGACATCACGGTCGCCGCGACCCAGATAGAGTGCTTCCTTGTAATCGAGTTCGAACACCTCATCGCCTGCAATCACGCGGCCCTTGCCGCCTACATTGAAGATACCCATCTCGCGGCGGGTGAGGAAGAAAGGAGCCTTCAGCGGATCGATAGCTTCCAGTTTCAGTTTCTCGCCGGCAGGCATTGCGCCGCCTACGATCATGCGGTCGTACATGGAGTACACCATGTTCACCTCGTTCTTTACAAACACGTTCTCAATCAGGAAATCCTTGCGGAGTCTGGTTGTGTCATAACTCTTGGCGTCAATAGGGTTTGACGCGTACCGTACTTCATAATTCGTTTTCATATCTGTGTGTTTTTTGTTTTTTTTCTCTGAATTTCTTTATCGGCCAATAGTAGCCTAAATTGATACTGAGGTCCATCGGGCTTGCCATGCTGTAGTGGTCTGTGACGGTAGTGCCCACCACGCCGCCGAAGGAGTAGTCGAACCGTACCTCCAATTCATAGATACCGGCTTTCTTGGTCTTTACATAGAATCCGGTGCCTGCCGCCAAACCCCAATCGAACGGATGATCAATCGCACTGCTCTCATCCCATACGCAATACCCGATTTGCGGACCCAGATTGAAGAACCACCGGCATACCTCGCTGCCGAAATTGAGGTTCATCAGGATAGGCAACTCGATGTAATGCAGATTGTGGTAGGTGTGCCCGATCGTCTCGTTGCCATGCGCCCATCCGCGGTGCATGTAGTTCAACTCCATCTGGAAATGACAGTATTTATGCCCCGCAAAGCGGAACACCAGCCCTGCATTTCCGCCTAAGACACACGCATTGGTGATCGGCGTCATATTGGCTTCCGCCGGTTGGAAAATCACCGTTCCTGCACTCACGCCTCCATGCGCGCCAACCCAGTATTCCGGGTTGCCCAAACGCGGCTGGGCTTCTGCAGCCAAAAATCCCATGATGCCAAGCACCCAAACTACTATGTACCTATATCCTTTCACCTTTTACAAACTACTTTCACGCCGGCATTCTGGTATCCGCCATTCTGTACTTTCACCCACCGGATATCGGATTGCAGACCCTCATGTGCGGTCTCTTCCCCGTGTAACCAGGTCAAAGCTGCGGACATCAGATCGTATCCCAATAAGTCATACCGCGGCGCTTCGCTTGTGTGGTTGTTAACGTAGTAATCTGCCCATTGTGCATCATATACCTCCCATCCTTCCGAACGGGTGAAGACAGTGGTATATACCTGCGGCAGATCGATCGTCTCTTTCTGCCATGCATACCGGCTCACCAGACGAATCCGGTAGCCCTCGGTCTGTAACTTATACAGATGGGACAGCAGCACACGAATATTTTGGAATCGGTCGGAATGCAGAATGACGAGGTTTTCCTTATCTCTATCCAAAGCATAATAGGCGCTATCGTTCAGCAGGTCTCGCATCGTCAGTTTCTGATACTCGATACCTTGCTTACTCATCGCGGTTCGTAATGTACGGATGGAGGACGACAGATCGCTCTCGCGCACGTCGATAGCTACGCAATGGATCGCTTCGCCTTTCGCCTTCATCCACTGGCAAAGGCTGTCTGCCTCTTGGTCGGCTGTAGAGTTAAACTGCAAGGCATATGGATGTGCCTCTAACTCCACATTGTCGCTAAACGGCAGAATCAGGGGTACTTCATGTTGGTCGCACCAGGTAGCCACTCGCTCTATCTGAATCGGGTAAACGGGTCCGATGATGGCTTGTACGCTATCTAACTCTGTGCTGTCGCAAAGGGCATTCACTTTTCGCTCGCTGCGTTCGGTGTCATAGACGCGCAGACGGTATAAACGGTAAAAAGTGCTGTCGTTCTGCTTCTCGCTCAAGGCAATCAATGCTCCTTGGTAGAACTCCATCATCCGGTCGGCATTCACGCTCCGCTTCGTCTGCTGGCTCTCAAAAGGTAGTAGCAAAGCCAGTTCAATTACTTTCCGCTGCGGCGCGGCTATGATACTATCCGTACTAATGGTATCGATTAGTGCGCTGTCAGCAGGCTCTGCCTGCGGTCTGTCAGCGTTAGCGGTCTGTACTCTGTCAGCGTTAGTGCTCTCTATTCTGGTCTCCGTAATGATGGTCTGGACGACTTTGGATTCGGTCACTTTGACTACCGGCCGTTTCGTCGGCAGATAGAGCGTCTCGCCGTAATGGAGCCCCCGCTCCCGCAACTGCGGATTCATGCGGATGATCTCGCTTTGGGATACATTGAAATTAACTCCGATGCGGTAAAGACCGATGCTCTTCTCCACCTGATACACATATACCTCCTCGCCGTTGATGGTATCCAACGGGTAGTTCAGTAACTCCTGTGCCAAGGCGGGAGTAAGAACCGCTGTGCTGAAGGAATAAAGACAAAAGACGACTATGCTTCGTGTAATTGATTTCATTGTGCAAAAATATTCATTATTCATTATTCATATTTGCGTTTCCGTATGATCCAAACTAATCCGCCTATCAGTGCCAAAATGCTAATCGGCAGTATGACACTGACGGCTTGTATCTGCGCACGTTTCTCGTGAGCGCGCTTGTCATTCAGTAGCCGTAACACTACGCTTTTCTCCCGCAATCCGATAAGGCCTTCGCTGTCGGTCAGCCATAAGACGGCGTTCGTCACGAAATCGCGGTTGCTGAACTGCATGCCGCTGTACCGGTCGTAACCCATGGGTAGTACTTGACCTTTCTGCGTCTCGTTGAGCAGGATACTTCCGCTGCCTATCACTACTTGCCGCGTCTTGACGCTCGTCTTGCGGATGGTTTCGTCCGTTTCCACTCCTTCCGGTGCCATCCGGTGGGCATACGCACTCGCAAAACTGCCTTCTAACGAAACGGCCACCGGCACGTACTGATACATGAATGTGGTCATGTCCGGATTCATGTCATCCAGATCCACCTCACCCGGAGTTGCTGTCACGCGGCTGGCAGTGCTGGTCGCTAACAGGATACGTTTCTCAATCCCGTCTTCGCCGCCCACGGCATCTACCGGGCTCACGAATGTGCTCATCACTTGCCCCATGTTGCGGGTGATAGGCGAACCCTGACTTGTCAGCAGCAACGGAGCGTAGGTCCACGGCATCGGTTGCAGGTTAGGCTGTTGCGGATCGCTGCTTACGTTCACAGGTATCGGCAGGCACTGGATATCCTGCACCAACGCAGGATTGACCCGTACGCCGTATTTGAAGAGCATCTCCGTCAGTCCCAAATCCAGTGCCACGATGGGGGTGAAACCTTCACTCTGTAGCACCTTCTCGCTGAACTGGACGCCGTTCACCGCCCATAGCACCGTTCCGCCGCGCATGATATATTGGTCGATCACGAACTTCTCCTGCTCGTTGAATGCCGTCTGCGGATTGACCACAATAATCGCCTTGTATCCGTCTAAGATATGAACGTTAACCGGTCTTTGAGCGACCTCGTCGCGGTCTTTTGTCTTTGAGCGAAGCGGTCTTTCGTCTATCTGCCCCCGATCTACTTGGTAGTACTTGCTCAGTGCGCTCATCAGATCGTATGTGTGCGCTTCGTCCGGCTCGCCGTGACCTTCTAAAATCGCTACGCGTGGCGTCTCCGTCTGGTGCAGCAGATGCAACGCCTCCATGAACGCAAACTCCAACTGCTCAATACTGGCATTCAGGTTCTCCTCGCCGCTGAGGCCACGGGTGTTCTTCAGAAGCGTTACGACGGCTCTCTTGCCTTTGTACTCCATCAGCGCGTATGGCCATACGGTCGTCTGTGCCGTCTTGCCGTTCTGTTCCCGCTCGTGAATAACGATGGGTCTCAGACCTAAGGAATCAGTTACCTTCGTACCTCGTACATTGCTCCTTCGTACGTCCCCGTACACTCCCATCTCCTCAATGGTCTCCTCGGTGGCTTTCTTCAGCCGCCGGAATCCGGCATTGAGGTCGCCATCTAACAGTATTGTCACCTCAATCGGCTCGTCCGTGGAACGCAGTAACTCTTTCGATGCCTGGCTCAGACTATAGTGTTTGTCGTCCGTCATGTCCCAACGAACCGGCAAAAAGTATGCCGCCGCATTCACTGCCGCTAACACACATACCACTATAATCGCATTACGCCATTTCATTTCTTAATCTTCTCCCAAACTTCCTGATTGATCTCCACGGGGTACTTTGCACGCAGGGCCTTGATCCACTCTGCCTCCAGATAATCCTGGTAATCGGTGGTTACTTTGCCCTTCTCGTCGCTCCATTCAGCCGGAGCTTTCATTTTCTTTCCAATGCAGATCACTTCCGGCATAGCCTCGTTCGGGGTGAACTGCGCTTTTTTGTCTTTGAATCCGAACTTGTCGATCGCACCGCTCTTGCCTTGCTCCCACAGACCATGCTGTATCTTCACGTACTTCACGCTGTCGGTGTTGATACGGCGCTCGATATAGCTGTGGATAGAGTCAGGGTTGGCGCTCTTGATGATCGCCTTGGCGGCTTTCGCACTGCTCTTGCTCTTGGCCTGGATGAGGTAACCTTTCCATTTTGGCTGTGCCCAGGTGTACTCTTTCTGATGAGCCTTGAAATAAGCCTCTAATCCTGCTGTATCTTTCGCCGCTTTGTCCCATACCTCGCGCAGCGATACCTCGAACAGCAGAATACCGTCGTGATACTCTTGTACCAGGTTCTTCAGCTCCGGATATTTCTCCTCCAAGTGCTCGTCGGCATAGGCTTTTACCTCTGTATCGCTCATCGTATCCGGCAGGTTATACTCGGCTCTCGTCTTGCGTACGAAACTCTTGTCGGCCTCTTTGCTACGCTCGTCGCGCAGGACTTGGCGTTGGATCTGTGCGCGCATCGAGTCCAGAGGTTGGATACCGCGCTCATCCTCTTTGTACAGGATATGCCATCCGTATTGGGTACGGAAAGGGGCGCTGATCTCACCTGTTTTCAACCCGAAGGCTGCTTCCTCAAACTCCTTCACCATCATGCCTTTGCCGAACCATCCTAATTCGCCGCCGCGCACACTGCTGCCGCGGTCGTCAGACTCCGCTTTGGCTACTTCTGCAAAATTCTCTCCCGTCACAATCTTGGCAATGCTGTCGATCTGGGCGTGCTTGACGGCGTCCAGACTGTCTGCCGGTACCATCTTCATGATGTGGCTGGCTTTGACCTCCACATGGTCACGCTCCTCTTCTACCAGCACGATGTGCCATCCGTATTGGGTACGGAACGGCTCGCTGATACTGCCTACGGCCGTGTTGTAAACAGCCTCCTCCAACGGATAGACATACCGGAAAGGTGTGATCCATCCTAACTCGCCGCCCGTCTCCTGCACGTTCGGGTCGGTGCTCATTTCGCGGGCTACCATCGCAAACGGGTCTTTCTTGTACCGTTTGGCTTTGGATCCTCTTGCTTTGATCAGGTGGCCTATGGTAACGCGGTGATGCGCAATGTTGATTTTCTCCCATGCATCTGCCTGAGTGGCGCTGTCTGCGTTCATCGGACACTGGATAGCAATGTGTGCGGCGCGGCGGTCTTTCGACATATGCCGCCAACTCATCTCAATCAGGCTGTCCATCGCACCCTCGTCCTGAAGGTACTTGGGGGTCGCCTGCGCACGGTAGCCCTTCAGCTCTTTCTTGAAACTCTCCGTCGTGTCAATGCCTTGTGCCTCGGCTTCTGCCACTTTGAGCTTGAAATTGATAAACATGTCCAGGTACTCGTCCATCGTCTTGGGATCGATAGCTCCTGCCTGGTTGTTCTTCTCGTAGATGTACAGAAACTCTTCGGCGCTCACTGCCTTTCCGTTAATCTTCATCAGCGGCTCCTCAGCCAACATGCTCAGGCTCATTACCGCTGCGCCTAAAATTAAAAAACTCTTTTTCATGATTGGGTATATATTGGGTATATATTAAAATGTTCTTTATCGTAATCGGTATTATGTCGGACTTATATCGGACTCTTATCGGACTCTTGTCCTATTCATAATTGTGTGAAAAAATGTCTAATCTTTCTCTATGTACTTTCCGTAACTTTGTTCAAACAGTCTTACCGCTTGGTCCATGCTGCCGAAGAGTTCGCCGCCCGAGGCGTTCATGTGGCCGCCGCCCCGGAAGACCTCGCTGGCCCAGACGTTCACGGGCCTGTCGCCCTGCGAGCGGAACGAGATACGGATCCGTGATTTAGGGGTACCCGGTTTGGCGCGCTCCTCGCGCATGAACACCGAGTAATACACATCGCCGATCTGTAGCGGCATGTTCACCAACCCTTCGCAGTCGCCGGGCTGGTGGTGGTAGCGCTCTAACTCGTCCGCCGTCAGCGTGATCAGGGACAAGTGGTGCTCCGGATAAATCCGCATCTTACGGTGCAACGCATAACCGATGAGCCGCATGCGGTCACTCGAATACTGGTTAAACACCGCGTCGTAGATGGCGTCCTTTTGTACGCCCGCGCGTAATAAAGAAGCTATAATATCGTATAACTCTGCGCTCGTCGAGTTGTAGCTGAAATTACCCGTGTCTGTCATCAAACCCGTATAAATACACGTCGCGATTTCATTCGTAATTTGTATTTCGTAATTCGTAATTTCTTTGGTCAGCAGCCGGTACACAATCTCGCATGCCGAACTCGCCTTGGAATCCACATACTCTTCGTCGTACCACTCCTTTGGTCTTTGAGCGACTTCGTCGCGGTCTTTTGACTTTTGACTTTCGACTAATATATGGTGGTCAATCAGTATCTTCGGGCAACCGTTGGCCAGCATCTTCTCGCCCATCGGACCGATTCGCTTCGGGTCGTTGAAATCCGTGCAGATAAACAGATCCGCCTTCGCAATAATCTCATTGCACTTCATCTGGTTCTTCTCGTACACCAGAATCTTGTCCGCTCCCGGCATCCAGTTGAAGAACGCCGGAAAAGCATTCGGCACGATTACCGTTACCTCCTTTGTACTTTGTACATCGTCCCTTTGTCCCTTGCACCGGTGCCACATCGCCAGCGCCGAACCCATCGCGTCCCCGTCGGGCGCCATGTGCGTGAAAATCACTATATTGTGCGCGTTTTCTATTAATTCTCTCATATAAAAACCATAAATAGCGTGCAAAGATACAAAAAAATACCGGAATATGCAAATAAATGCAAAAAAAATGCAAAAAAATTTGCACATGTCAGAAAAAAGCAGTACCTTTGCACTCGCTTTCGTTCAAAAGCCTCTTGTTTGGTTCCCTCGGGACGTAAACCGGCGGAGCGTTTGCGGACCGAAAGCGTAGCATGACACGTAGCGTTATACAAGCGTGAAACGCGCAGTCACGCAAGTGTCAATGTAAGCTGCTCAATGGTGTAATGGTAGCACTACAGATTCTGGTTCTGTCTGTCTGGGTTCGAGTCCTGGTTGAGCAACAAAAGGAGAGTTCACGCTCTCCTTATTTAATATAATCTAATGGAATGAAAAAAAACATCTACACACATCGTTACAGCATTACTGCGGCGGACATGGATACCTGCTATCGCATGACCCCAAACGCCGTCTTGCTGTACTATCAGGACTGTTGGGCACGATATATGTCCTGTCTGCACATGGCAGCCTTTGACCTCGTGCATCAAAACAAACTGTGGGTTATCTCTGAGTTCAACGCCTGGTGGGAGCAGAACGAAGCCTTCTGGTCACAAGAGATTGAAGTGACGGTCTGGAACGGCGAACTGACCGGTTTGCGCCTCTACGCCGACTTCAAAATCTGCCGGACGGATGGTGTAGAGGTTGCACATGGGCACGGATGCTGGACGCTCTTGGATAGTGAGACGCACCGCCCTGTCGCCATCAACAATGTGCTCGATGTGAATGCCTTGGGACTGGCAAACGAAGAGAAACATTCCAAGATACGCATTCCTGCCGGAGAAACGGTTATACGCCAAGCGGAGCACCGCGTAAACCCGATCAATCTTGATTTCAACGGTCATGTCAACAACCGCACCTACCTCTCTATCGCCATGCAGACCGTCTCTGCGGATTTTGCGCAAAACCGCCAACTCCGCTCCCTCACTATCAGATGGCTGCGGGAGACCTTCCTCGGCGACACCCTCATCTGCCGCATGTATGACACCGCAAACAATACCTACCTGCACGTCATCAGCAAGGACGACATGCCGGTAGCGCAAATCTATTCCGAACTCGCAACACGCACTTCGCAAGCCGTCATCGACTCCGAAGCCCCGCGCGTGTGAGCATCTTGATACCGTAAACAGGCCAGTACGGCACTTTCTCTATGCCGGTACGGACACGCGGAATATCGAGCAACAGGAACGCTGAGGTCATAAACAGAGACACCCATATAATCTGACCGTAAATCTGCTTCAAAGTCACGCTCATCACACTCACGCTTAAAGTTGAAAGTTGAGAGTTGAAAGTTGAAAGAAGTTGCGAGTCAAGAGTAGTCAGCGTCAGGCACGCGCCGTAGCGGGACATGTTGTCCGCCATGAAATGCTTGAAGAGCGTGGTGTACAGCCCGTAGCCCGATGCGCCGGCGAGGTACATGTGAATGACGTTGAAGATGAAAAGCGCCATGAAGAAATGCTCCAAGTCATGCACGCTCTCGTGCAGACTCCACATCAGCGACGCGGCAAGAATAGCGTACGCGCAGCCGCGGAACGCCAAGCCGAGGCGGTATTGCTCAATCGGCACATTCACATCCAGATAGAAATACATCCACAGCGAATAGACCAGGATGCTGCCGAAACCGATGGCGAACAACTTCCACACCTTCCATTTCTTATGCCCGAGCCAGTAAAGGGTAATCAGCACACCGACATACACGCCCGGCAGCGACCATAAGCACAACGCACCCTTGGTATGTTCCTCCAAGCCGCGCACCTCGGTCCAATAGATTTCCTCTAACGTGTGCTCGGCGCCTAAAAGCAGCTCGGCGATGGCGGTTACCAACAAGATAGCCAGCACGTTCTTGTATTTGAAAATCTCCAGCGAGATAAAGGGCTTCTCCACCGTTTTGAGCCTGTACATAATAAACGCCAAGAGTATCAGGCTGAGCGCCAGCACCCATCGGAGTGTAGGCGAGAAGAACCACATCAGCCGGTCGCCATAGACGAGGATATAACTGATCATCAGCATCAGCAGAGAAATCAGCAGACCCGTGGAAATATCGATTCCTCTGAGCGGCATCCGTTGCGGCATCGGGCACCACGGCTGGCAAAGGAAGAGCTGCACTGCCACCACGAAACACATTGTGCCGATGGTCAGCACGTGCATCATCTGCCAACTGAAATGGAAAGCAATGACGGCGGCGAGCCATGCACTGCCGGTGATGGCGGTCAGCAGGACAATATGCAGAATAGGGAAGAACACCCCGAAATCACGCTCCGGCGTCATCCACAGTTGGATATTCGACATGTTCTCGAATGTGCCCTGCAGTTTGGCGATGCCGGCAATGAAACAGACAGGCAGCAAGACTGCCATGTTCGTCGTCCGCATCGTGATGAGGTTGCACACGGCAATGACGACAGCCGAGCCGATAAGCAGCTGTTGGTTCGTAAAACGGAACTTCATGCGGAACAGCATCGGAAACCACACCGCCATGCCTGCCAGACCGGCATAGAGCAGCATCAGCAGGTCTTCGAGTTGCAGGGCTGTTGTGCCGCGCACGGCTTCCAGCGCGCCGAGATACACCCCGCCCGAGAACTGGATACACAAGACTTGAAGAATATAAATCCACGGCTGTATTTTCCGTGGTACCCACGCCCGGAACATGGGCATTTGGAACGGCATTTTTCCCGCCGCAGGAGGTGAAGGAGGTAGTTGCATAGTATTAGTACTTCACCTCACATTCCACGCTATAGCCTGCCTTCAGCCGCGCCAAATCTTCTTCGCTGTTCCCGTCCAGTGCGATGCGGATGGTGAGGCGTTGCTCTACCTTGACGAAGTTACCCGTGGCATTATCAATCGGCACCAGTGAGAACGCGCTGCCGGTAGCGTCCGACAGGCTTTGCACACGACCTTTGTATTCCACATTCGGCACGGCGTCCACATGGATGGACACCTCCGAACCCTCGTGTATATTCGGCAACTGGCTCTCGCGGTAGTTGGCTTCCACCCATTTCTGCTGCTCATCAACGATGGAGACGAGTGTCTGTCCGGGATTGACCAGTTCGCCGATGTTAATGTCTCTGCTGCCCACCACGCCGCTGTGCGAAGCGATGATGTAGCAATACGACAGGTTCAGTTCCGCCAACTCCACTGCCGCCTGCGCCAGTTTGATTGCCGCCTCCGAAGCCGAGAGGTTATAGCCCTGTTCGTCCGCCACGCTGTGCTGCATCTCGATGGTGCGGCATATCTGTTCGTAGCGTGCCTGCGCCGCCAGATATGCGGTGTGCGTCTGGTCGGCAATCTGCTGCGAGATAGAACCGGTGCGCAGCAACTGCTCGCAACGCCTGTCCTCGCGGGCAAGGTTGTCCATGTTCGCTTTCGCTTCGGCTTTGGACGCTTCTATGGCGCTGATGTTCGTGTTGGTCGTGCGGATGGTGGTCCCTGCCTGCTTGCTCTGCTGCTGTGCACGGGCAAGGTCGGAACGCGCTTGAGCCAGACGCAGGCGGAACTCGCTGTCCTCGATGATAACAAGCGTGTCGCCGGCGTTCACATGTTGGTACGCCTCGAAACGTATCTCCTTGATAAAACCCTGCACGCGCGTGTTCTGCGGCGCGATGTACTGGCAAACGCGGGCATTATCGGTGTACTCGATGTGCCCGAAATGAGTGAACTGCAGCACGACATACGTCACGCCGGCTGCCAAAACCAACACGATAATTGTGTTGTAAACATACGTTAAAACTTGGGATTTCTGCATTTTTGTTGTAACCCTTTTAATTAAACTTTACGGAATATTCTCGGGTTACAACCCTTGCCTTTACCAAGGCATTGCGAGTATTGCTCGCGTTCAATGATTTAGCTTGTCACGGCACTGTTTGATGTACATTTCGTTTGCTTCCCGTACCCAGCAGCACTCCCATTGGGCGTCCTTGAAATAACTCGCGGCTTTCTCAAACCACTCCAACGCCTCACTCTTGCTGCCGAACGGCTTGGGCGCATAAAACAAACTTGTGCCGTAGTACGAAAGCACCAACGGATCTTCCGGTGCCAGTTTCGTCGCCTCTTTGGCAAGGCTCATTGCTTTGATCGGACGCATGGCGACATGCAGCCGCAACTCATAAACCATGACGGCGCTCATGTACATTTCGTAATGACCTGCCGGCAGTTTGCCTTTTGCCGCCTCCACGTGCTCTCGGAACTGCTGCACGTACCGCTTGGCTTCCGGCATCAATGCCTCCTTGCCCTCTTTCTTCGCCTCCGCTACGATATACCCGCAGTACCCGTACTCGTAGAGCAATGTCTGACTGCTGACGGCTGATGGCTGAAGGCTCTCTATGTACTCCTGCCATACAGACATATTTTCCTGCCGGTAGGCTTCAAAGAGGCGTTTGTCAAAACCCTCTCCGGCTCTCCCTATGAAAGGGAGAACCAGAAAGGCTATGAAAAGAAATCGCTGCGCAATATTCATTAATCATTAATCATTATTCATTTGCCTCTTTCGAGCAGCAGCGTATGTGTCGGCTGGTCGCAGACCTCCGTCGGACCGTAGTACTGGATCGGCCCCGGATAGATATAGCTGGTTACAGGGTCTGCCCACTCCTCACGATGAGCCTGCAGGTACTGGAACGGCTTGCCGTTGAGGTCAACCAGAGCCTTCTGGATAACCGGTTTCATCTTGCCGTTACGCTTCTCCATGTTCATCATCATCGTGATGGGCACACCGCCGGCGATCCACTCGGATGCGGGTTTGGTCAGGTTGCGCACGAGCGACATGTAACCGGTCTTGCCGGCTGCAATCAGGTGCGTAGCGGTCACGCCGATAGAGTAGCAGTAGTCGGCATCGAAGTTCGACGGAATAGCGCAACGGCCCTCGTAACCGAAGAAGTGGTTCAGCGCGGAGAACTTGCCCTTGTATTCGCCGTTTGCTTTGAGAACCGCCAGACGTTTCTGTACCATCTCGATCAGCAGTTTCTCGGTCTCGATTTGGCTTACCATCACGTTTCCGTGCGGGTCACGGTCGAGCGTCAGTTGGCGCGCAATACCCTTCGGCAGCGAGCGGTAAAGGTCGCAACTTGCAGGAGTCAGCATGCTCTTTACATAATCGCGTTTCGCATCATCGCCGTCCAGAGAGGTGAACTCCTCGTTGTTGGCGAGCATGTCGTTCAGCTCCTGAATCAGCACACGCATAGCCGGAATGAACTCGATCAGACCTTCCGGAATCAGCACGGTACCGAAGTTCAGACCTGCGTTAGCGCGGGCTACAATCACCTTCACGATGTCCTCTACGATGTCGTTGAGGGTCAGGTTCTTTGCCTCTACCTCCTCGCTAATCAGGCAGATGTTCGGTTGGCTCTGCAGCGCGCACTCCAATGCGATGTGACTTGCCGAACGACCCATGAGGCGGATGAAGTGCCAGTATTTCTTCGCGCTGTTGGCGTCGCGCTGGATATTTCCGATCAGCTCACTATAAACCTTGCAAGCGGTGTCGAAACCGAACGAAGTCTCAATCATCTCGTTCTTCAGATCGCCGTCAATGGTCTTCGGGCAGCCGATGACCTGAATACCGCATTTCTTCTGCAGATAGTATTCTGCCAGCACGCAGGCGTTGGTGTTCGAATCATCGCCACCGATGATGACGATAGCCTTGATGCCGAGTTGTTTGCAGATCTCGATACCGTTGTCGAACTGCCATGTTTCTTCCAGTTTGGTACGACCCGAACCGATGATGTCGAAGCCGCCGGTGTTGCGGTACTCGTCGATGATGTCGCCTGTCAGTTCTTGGTACTTGCCGTCAATCAGACCGCTCGGACCACCGAGGAAACCGTACAGTTTGTTCCCCGGATTCAACGCCTTCAATCCGTCATACAGACCGCTGATCACGTTGTGCCCGCCGGGAGCCTGACCGCCCGAGAGGATAACACCCACATTGAACGGCTCTGCGCATTTGTTCTCACCGGTTGTCGGCTCCATGGTAATAATCGGCAGACCGTACGTGTTCGGGAAGAGTTTTTTGATCTCCTCTTGGTCTGCTACCGACTGTGTTTTCTCGCCTTCTACGAGGCGTACTGCGCCCTGTAACGCTACCGGCATCTTTGGCTGATAGCTCTGACGGGCAATCTGTAATGGACTCTTTTGCATAAGATTAAATATTAGGTTTTGAATATATTTACATTTTGCGCTGCAAAGTTACTACTTTTTTTTGAAATACACAAGAGCCGCAGATTTTTTGTTGATTTTTTGCATAAATTTAGAATGTATTGAGGGTATATTTAGGATGTGATTTAGGGGTGTTTAGCGGTCATTTCCGTTCGCATCTCATTACCATTACGGACGTGTACGTACGGTTTGGGGCGTGTCGGAGAGGCGTTTGAATCGGTTTCCGGGTCCGTTCCGGGTACGTAATAGGTCCGATAATGGTTAACGAATGACTAAGAATATATAAGAATGACTAACGATTTGATCGGGAAAAGGGGTGCATCTATAAAAAAAAGACATGACCGTATTGACCGTTTTGACCATATTAGGAAGAAACGGTCAATACGGTCAAAACGGTCAATACAAAAAATGATGTGGCAGAAGTGGCAGAAAAGCGGGTTCTGAAAGATAATTTATGCCACTTATGCCATTTATGCCAGTACAAATTTTTATATAGGTGTGTCTTTTCCTAAAATTAGTAGACAGTTTTTTGATTATTTTCCTAAGTTAGTAGA
>CAMOGT010000007.1 GCA_946614295.1 uncultured Bacteroidales bacterium | reverse complement strand
AATAACAAATGAGCGAGGTACGCGTAGATAAATACTTATGGGCGATGAGGGTGTACAAGACACGCTCTATCGCTGCGGATGCGTGCAAGAACGGACGTATCACGATGGGCGGCGTGCAACTCAAGCCGAGCCGTACGTTCAAGATCGGTGACAAGTTCAATGTCCGCAAAGGTCCGATCACCTATACCTATAAGGTATTGCAGTTGAGCGAGAACCGGCTGGGCGCCAAGCTTGTGCCGGAGTACATGCAGGACTGCACCGACCCCAAGCAGCTGGAGCTGCTCGAACTCGCCCGCATGGCGGGTAACGGCGTCCGTGACAGGGGGCTGGGACGCCCGACCAAGAAAGACAGGCGCGAGATTGAAGTCTTCATGAGCGACAACTACCTGGACGAAATAGACTGGGAAGAAGATGAAGAGGAAAGTGAAAGATGAAAAGTGAAAGATAAAAAGTGCAAAGTGAAAGGTGAAAGTCAAGCGTGATAATATTGCGGAGTATATCCTCTGGCTATGGCAGATGGAGGACTACCTGCGGGCGTTTCCGCAGCAGGCGGAGGCGTCGCAGGAGTTGCATGAGTTGAACGAGATGATGCACCGCGAGGGAATCGTAGAGCGCGGTCATCTGCAGTTGGCGCAGAATGCGCTGGACGAGGTGGAGGGGATGCATCGTGAGCTGCTCAACGAGGACGCCATGTACCGCGCCGCGGTGATGCGGTTGCAACCGAGTCTCAACCTCCTGAAAGCCAAGACCGACCGCCCCACGATGAGCGACATTGAGGCGTGTTTTATCCTGCTGTACCAGATCATGCTGCTGCGGTTGCAAAAGAAAGAGATCAGCCCAGAGACGGCGCAGGTGCAACAACAGGCGACGCAGTTGCTGCAGTTTCTGAGCCGCGCTTACCGCGACGTTAAATAGTTAGTACCATGCGGACGAAAGAACGGTTCGAACATATTCTCGCTTGGTTTGAGGCGAACATGCCGGTCGCGGAGAGCGAGCTGGTGTACCGCAACCCGTACGAGTTGCTGGTAGCCGTCATGCTCTCGGCGCAGTGTACGGACAAACGGGTCAACATGGTTACGCCGGCGCTCTTCGATGCCTACCCGACCCCCGAGGCATTGGCGGGAGCGACCAGCGATGAGGTGTTCGAGTACGTGAAGTCGGTCAGTTATCCGCGGAGCAAGGCGGAGCATCTGGTACAGATGGCGCAAAGGCTGGTGGAAGTCTATCAGGGCGAGGTGCCGGATAACATTGATGACCTACAGACCCTGCAGGGCGTAGGGAGAAAGACAGCGAACGTGGTCTGCGCCGTGATCTGGCACCAACCGACGATGGCGGTCGATACCCATATCTTCCGCGTGAGCGAGCGGCTCGGGCTGACGACAAACAGCAAAAACCCGCTACAAACGGAGAAACAGCTCGTGAAACACATCCCTGCAGAGGTTATCCCCAAGGCGCACCACTGGTTATTGCTCCACGGCAGGTATGTCTGCACCGCCCGCAAGCCCCAATGTGAGAAATGCGGAATCGCGCAATACTGCAGGTCATACGGAAAAAATGAGAAAAAATGAGCACATACTTGTGTATGTGCATTTTTTTTTGTAATTTTGCAGTCGCGTTCGGCAAGGAGTGTGCGGCGGTCGATACCGCTTCGCTAAATCGACAAGCAACTCCTGCCTCCGCTCTCCCCACCGGGTGCACTACGTTAGCCCCCGTCGGGGTCCCCGTTAAAATAACAAATACTTATATATTATGGCAGAGAAACAAGGACCATCGGCAGACAAGCTGAAAGCGCTGCAGAACGCGATGGCAAAGATTGACAAAGATTTTGGTAAGGGCGCAATCATGCGCCTGGGTGACGATAAGATAGAGGATGTACCCGTTATTCCGACGGGCAGTCTGGGTCTGAACCTGGCTTTAGGCGTAGGCGGTTATCCGAGAGGCAGGATCATCGAGATCTACGGTCCGGAGTCGTCCGGTAAGACCACGCTGGCTATCCACGCAATGGCGGAGGTACAGAAAGCCGGCGGCATCGCCGCTATCATCGATGCCGAGCACGCATTCGACCGGTTCTATGCCGAGAAATTAGGCGTGAACATCAACGAGCTGCTGTTAGCACAGCCGGACAGCGGCGAGCAGGCTCTGGAGATTGCAGACGAACTGATCCGCTCGGCAGCAGTCGATCTGATCGTCATTGACTCCGTAGCCGCCCTGACTCCGAAGGCGGAGATCGACGGCGACATGGGCGACAACAAAGTAGGCCTGCAGGCACGACTGATGAGCCAGGCGCTGCGCAAGATGACAGCTTCGGTGAACAAGACCGGCACGACCGTTATCTTCATCAACCAGCTGCGCGAGAAGATCGGCGTGATGTTCGGCAACCCCGAGACAACCACCGGCGGTAACGCCCTCAAGTTCTACGCTTCCGTACGGCTGGATATCCGTCGTACGGGTCAGATCAAAGACGGCGAACAGGTCAAGGGTAACCAGGTACGCGTGAAGGTCGTTAAGAACAAAGTGGCGCCTCCGTTCAAGAAAGCGGAGTTCGACCTGATGTTCAATGAGGGAATCTCCAGGATCGGCGAGATTCTGGATTTCGCAGTAGCTACCGAAGTTATCAAGAAGAGCGGTTCGTTCTTCTCCTACGGCGACACGAAGTTAGGTCAGGGCCGCGACAAAGTGAAAGAGGTATTGGCGGAAAACCCCGACCTGTGCGACGAGCTGGAGGCCAAGATCACCGAGAAGATCAAAGAGTTAGGTCTCGAAGCCGTTCTGGCAAAGATGAGTAAATAGTGGACACTAAGCAATACATCCTATCCCCGCGGGAGGCGTACGAAGCGGCTCAGAAATGGCGGGTAGTCAAACGGAGTGTAGATGCACGGCAGCGGGAGTTGCGCGTGCATCTTACTATACTGACGGACGATGAGGGCAAGCCGGTAGCCAAGGACGATATACGGTTTACGAAGTACAAAGCACCTGTTTTTCAGGATGTGCATAAGGCGGAGCGTCAGGTAGTCATCATCGGTGCCGGTCCGGCAGGACTCTTTGCCGCGCTGACGCTGTTGGAGCACGGGATCAAACCTATTATCTACGAGCGGGGCAAAGAGGTCAGCGAAAGGAAGAAGGACATCGCCCTATTGAACAGAAACGAAGGACTGAACCCCGAGTCGAACTACTGTTTCGGCGAAGGCGGCGCCGGTACGTTCTCCGACGGCAAGCTCTTCTCGCGGTCCAAGAAACGGGGCAACATGCAGCGGGTGATGGAGTTGTTCCATTATTTCGGCGCGCCGGACACGGTGCTCTACGAGGCACACGCCCATATAGGATCGGACAAGTTACCGACGATCATCAAGCGGATGCGGGAGTGTATCATCGAGCACGGAGGGGAAATCCACTTTGAGACTTGCATCACAAGCCTCAAAGAAGTCGAAAGTCGAAAGACCGCTACGCTCAAAGACAAAAGCCATTTCCAGACTCCAATTATCCTTGCGATTGGGCATTCGGCGCATGATACGTACAGGATGTTAGCCTCCGAAGGCGTGAAGTTAGAGACGAAGGGGTTTGCGATGGGCGTACGCGCCGAACATCCGCAGGAGCTCATCAACCGGCTGATGTACCATATTGGGAAACCCCACCTAACCTCCCCACAAGGGAGGAACACTCCCCTTGAGGGGGAGAAGGAGGGGGTTCTCAAATACGTTGGAAACGCGTCCTACAGCCTCGTGACGCAGGTGGACGGACGGGGTGTGTATTCGTTCTGCATGTGCCCGGGCGGACATATCGTGCCGGCAGGGAGTGCGGAGGGTACGTGCGTTGTGAACGGCATGAGCGCCAGCCATCGGAACAGTCCGTACGCCAACAGCGGCATGGTCGTTCAAATCAATCCGGAAGATATCCCCGGCGATGATCCGCTACGGGGTCTGGAGTACCAAGAAGCCCTTGAGAGGCTTGCTTGGGAGCAAGGAGCTTCAATTCACAATGCACAATTCACAATGCACAATTCTGTGGCGCCGGCGCAGCGGATGAGGGATTTTGTGGAGGGACGAGCGAGCAAGGATCTGCCGGCATGCAGTTATCTGCCGGGGATCGTACCGAGCCGGTTAGACCAATGGTTGCCGGCAGAAATAGGCAAGCGGTTGCAGCAAGGTTTTCGAGATTTTGACAGGAAATACCCCGGGTTCCTGACCAACGATGCAGTGATAGTAGGCGTGGAGAGCCGTAGCAGCAGTGCCGTGCGGATTGTACGTGATCCGGAGACCCTGCAATCGGTCAGCACGCCGGGTCTGTATCCCTGCGGCGAAGGCGCCGGCTATGCCGGAGGCATTACAAGTAGTGCCTTGGACGGTATCAACGCCGCAATGAGGATAGTTCAGCAGTAGTTAGACCGCATGTATATCGTCTAGGTATGGTCTAGGTATGGTCTAGCGCAATATGGTAAAACAATAAATGCAGGCTCGTTCGAGTCTGCATTTATTGTGATCAGCCATGTATGGCTGATGCTTTGGATGCTTTGGATTAGAGCTGTGCGCCAGGTCTAAAAGGCCGTTGGCGCGCATTAGAGCTGTGCGCCAAGAGCGTTGTACTTAACGCCATTCTTGATGATAACGAGCTGACCGTTCTCGAAGAACTTCTCAGCCTTCGGAGCAACCTCAGCGTTCTCGATAGCCTGAGAACCAGCACCGCCAATTACAATTTTGTGAAGAATGTAACCACCTGCAGTCTCACGAATTACAACGGTAGAAGCGATTGCTTGAACCTTAATTTCATAAGCATCAGTTTCGGTTGCTTTTCCAGGAAGAGCACTACCAATACCTGCAGCCTTTGCATCTACTGCAACAGCACCGGTAAACGCAGTTCCCTTATCTCCATCTGCGAATTGTGCGCCAGTATCACCCTTAGAGTTTACGTAAAGAGTGATGAAATCACCTACTTTTACATTAGTAAAAGTAATGTCACGCTGGTTACCATCCAACTGAACTTTGCCTTTTGCATTTACACCATCTGTGATGTAATACACTTTGAAAGCTGTTTTAACAGCAGAGTTCGTGTAAGAGAACTTGATGTTCGGGAGTTGAGCGATAGACATTTCTACGGTTTCACCAGCTTTGTTTTTAACCTCGAAATAACTTTTAGATGCATTGTCCGAGATTTCACCACCGGTAACTGTCAGGTCACTCTTAGCAAAATTCATCGTGGAGAGGTCGTAAACTTCAGCGTTGATTGTCATAGCTGCAACAACGGCAGCTGCGAAGAGGAAAAATTTCTTCATAATGTTTTAGTTTTTAAAGTTAATAAATATTGTTAATTAATAAGGTCTTTAAAGTCTTTAGGGTCGATAAGGACACTAAAGAAGATTTTCTTTCAATTCATTTCGAGTGCAAAGGTACTACATTTTCCGGACATATGCAAGTACATATTGCCGAAAAATGTAGATTTTTTGCATTTTTACTCCGCCGCGTCCGGATCTTTGCCGTTATAGAGCACATTTTTGATTTTTTTGTACTCCGTGATTGGCATCGGTTTGGGGTTGATCTGGCAGTTGGTGAAGTTGATGTCCTCCGCATACTCCATCTTGATACCGCCACGGTTACCGATGATGGTCACCTGATCGAAGAGGATATTATGAACCGGTTTGCCCTTGAGTCCCTGAATATCTACCGCCTGTTTGGAACCGATACAGGTGATATTGCGGAAGGTGATATTGGACCAATCGGGGAAGAAGGCGTTCTTGTCATCCGAGTCAGTTGCTGACACACCGGCACCCTTGTCGGCATAGCCGGAGGAAATGAGGAAAGCGGACTCGCGAATATCCTTCATGATGATGTCATAGCAGTAGATATCCTCGCACCATCCTCCACGACCGGGAGCGGATTTGAAACGGCAACCGATGTCGGTACCCTCAAAGCGGCAGTCCTTTACGACCAGACGCTGCATACCGCCGGAGAACTCGGAACCGATGACGAAACCACCGTGAGCACGATAGACGGTATCGTTGGCGATGAGGAAGTCACGCTGCGGACCTGCGTCCACACCTTTCTGGCCTACGCCACCCTTCATACAGATACCATCGTCACCGCAGGAGAGGTTACAGTTAACGATGAGCGCCACCTGAATGTTACCCGGGTCCATGGCGTCACCGTTCTGCGCCCAGTGCGGGCAACGGATGTGCACGCCGTCTATAATAAGGTTTTGTATGCGCGTGGGCACGAAATGGAACTTCGGGGAGTTAAGCAGATGCACGTTCTCCAGAAGGAGGTTCTTGGAGTCGGTGATGTTCACCAGATGCGGACGCATCTTCTCCTGAATAATCGGGTCAGAGGCTATATTGGGCACATTGAGCTCCTTATTGAGGTTGAAAGGATACCAAACGAGCCATTTCTTGCTGTTACCATCGGGTCTGGTAACGCCGCCCATAGCGAGCACTTCGTTCCACACATCGCCATCCGCGGCAATGACCTCGGGAGCAACGACTTTCTTTTGCTTGATCGGGCGCCAGTAGATACCCTGCCCGTCGATCGTACCATGACCGGTGATGGAGACATTCTCCAGTTTGGAGCCATAGATGAGTGCATGGCATTTCTTGGAACCATCACGGAGGGAGTCGGATTTCTGAACATAGAGTTCCTTGTTGGTCGAACCGAGAATGGTTGCGTTATCCGCGAGGTGCAGATCGAGGTTGGAGACCAACTTGATCGGTCCGGTGAGCCACTTGCCATCGGGCACATTGAGGTGACCTCCGCCCTGCTTCTTGAGGTGCTTGAGGGCCTTGGCGAACGCCTCGGTGTTGTCAGTGACCCCATCCCCTACTCCACCGAAATCAACGATGGATACGGTGTAATCAGGGATGATCACTTCCTTTACCTGCTCTACCGCACACGGCAGATTCTGATAATAATGGGAATACTTCGTTTGCGCCTGGGTAGGTTCGCTCATAGACAAAAGAGCAAAGACCGCTGCGCTCAAAGATAAAAGACTTTTTCTCATATTCGTTTCTTTTATGGGTTCAAAGGATTAGTACAAATCCTGTACCAAACTATTGAGATATACCTCTAGATTGGTATAATTTTCGTTTAGTGTATATGTTTTTCCGTCCGAAAGATTATTCTTATCCAGTCCGTTTGCATCTTCCCATTCGTCCGGCATACCATCTCTGTCTGTATCCATCGGAGCGGACTCAGACTTCAGCGTAGGGTATCCTCCTGCCTCATCCGGTGTATTGACCAATTTTCCACTCTTATTACGCACCTCCATCACAATACGCGTGTCAATCGCATCTCGTTTGAGGGAGCAGCCGGCTTTAGCGAGAACTGTCTCGTAGGCTTGAGCAGCCGTTTCCTCTTTTGTCAATGCAGTTAGTCCTTCTGTCCAACGCGAAGAAGCCTTACATTGATTCTTTTTAGAGGACTCATCCGGATAAACTCCCGCCCAGTTGTCCGCCGTGACATCCGCAGAGCCATCCATCACATTATTGACCAAATAGAATTTACCGGGTTCAACAGTACCACCCGGGGACTTACCGCAGTTATCGCCACACTTAGTAGTCGGATTCAGGAGACGCGCCTTAACGCCGGATTTCGTAGAAGGACCCGGTTTGTAGTAATTTGCGACAAAATTGATGTGTCGTCCACCGGCACCTTTGTTGGTGCCTTCTCCACCGTACGCGGAGTTGCCCTCCCAGTTATAGACCACATTATTGACGAAATCAATCGGTCCGGCACATTTGGTATTTACGAAATCATGGTCAAAACGAGGGTTACGGCTCTGATGGTGCGCTAAGAGGTTATGATGGAACGAAGCATTTGTTCCGCCCCAGATACCGCCATAGCCATGAGCACCTTTTGCATGTACAGAGTTTTTAAGAGACTCTGTAATAAAGCAATATTGAAGGGTAAAATTGGTATTGCCATACACACTGACACACTCGTCGGTACTCCAAGAGAACGAGCAGTGGTCAACAATAATATCGCGTCTTCCGTCAATTGAAAGCGCGTCGCCTTCATACCCGTTTTGGTCTCCCATGCGGAAGCGCAGGAAACGAATAATGACATTGCTGGCTTTGACTACGACCGGATAGCCCGCAATGCATATACCATCACCGGGAGCTGTCTGACCGGCTATGGTAAGATTTCCACCGGTTATATCCAGTTGGCTTGATAGATTAATTGTACCGGAAACATCAAACACAACAGTACGTGTACCATCCATCTGCAAGGCTTTTCGCAGCGTTCCTATGGCCGGTTGGCCTGTAGCTTTATCACGCGTGTCGTCCAGCGTAGTAACATGCACAACAACTCCCCCACGTCCTCCCGTCACATACCGACCACCACCTTCCGCACCCGGGAATGCGGGCACAGAGGTGGTAGGTTGCGGAGTTGGCTCATCGCCTCCACCGCCACAAGCAGAGAGGCCGAGGAGAATAGCCAATAGGGAAAAACCAATTTTTTTAATAGAGGTAGTCATTCCAGAGGGTACCATTTGATGCAGCAATATTCACTTCAAATATAGGCCAATATTGATGCATATTAATATCAGTTCCGGCTTTATATAGATACCATTTTGTAGTATTAATAGTCGGGACACTGTCTTTATCCAAGAAGAAAGCCTTTGCCACCCAACCATTATCTTTATTAAATTCTGCCGGGCATTTGGCATCCACATCCAATCCTACAAATTTATCAAACACATATGCTGCACTCTTCTGAGCAAAATCGTCATTGCGGGTATAGTGAAGCCATACCGAATCCGGACGTCCTGCATAAGCGCCTTTGTTAGCCTGAAGGTCATATACAGCCGCTTGTGCTTCCTCCAGTTTCTCTTTCAAGATACCCCAGCGCATCAAGTCATACTTACGGAGGTTCTCTCCGCAGAATTCGAATGCACGCTCATCAATAATATTGTCCATCGTCACCGGCACAGACGCCAAACCTGCACGAGTACGGATTTTATCCATACATGCTTGAGCGCTGACCCCCAGTTGCTCGCCGGGACCGTTACCTTCCATCGAACCGATAGTGGCCTCTGCATACATGAGGAGGACGTCTGAATAACGGAGCACGGGCATATCAACACAATCCTCATTAGCGGAATAACTGCGACGCAACCATTCCACACGCAACTTTCCAAGATACATTTGACCAATATTAGATTGCTTCTGATAAAGTTTAGCTGTAGTAGCAGGAACACCCGGGAAAATTGCAGATACATATTCAGATCCCATACCACTTCCATCATCAAACTCCCAAGTCCAAGGCAGGATGGTGACATCACGGCGCTTGTCGTTTTTAGCATATTTGTAATAGAATGTCGGTACTATCTCAATCATAGCCTGCGTCTTTGCGTTATTCTTATCACCGGCAGCATAGAAGATAGTATGAATCAAGTTCCCGGGGCATCTTTCCGACATCTTATTACCCGTCAAAGCTAATACCTGACCGCGCGCTCCGTCCAAGAATGGCAGCGCCCAAATCCATTCGGATTTCGAATAATCCGTTACATCTTGGCAGAGGTCTTTGAATACATCCACGAACTCGTCTTTGAACTTATAATCTTCTTGATTAATGATCTGTGCACAAGCCAAAGCTGCTTCTTTGTAGAGTTCTTGACGTTTTGCAGCATCTTTCACATTATATTGAACAGAGCATGCGGTAGTACCGCCTTCCGTAAAGACATCCGGGCGCATCGCTTTACCTGCATACATCAAGTCTGCACGGGCAAGCAATCCCAGAGCCAGAGCTTTGCTCGGACGTCCTGTAAAGTTTGCCGCTTTGGCCATAGGGATGGAACCAGACCACGGCATAAGACGGGCTGCTTCCTTCAAATCAATTCGAAGTTGCTCATATACTACATTACGATCCTGTTTCTTAGTATAAAGCACATCCGAATTATAGCCGTTAAAAGATGTAAAACTTGCGGGTACATCGCCCCATAATTTTACCATCTCCAAATAGCAGAATGCACGCAATGTGAGCGCCTCTCCCAAAAGATATTTAAACGAGGCATCCGTAGTATCAGAATGCTGGCGAATACCATCAATCACCACATTAGCACGCTCCACCGCCGAGTTGAGATATGCCCATGGGTCTTTTCCATCCGAGGTAGAAAGGTTACCCGTACCGCCGGTCATATTGTATGCGGCATACTCGGCATCCTCAGTTTTAGAGCAGTGCTCAATATCGGTATTCATTGCTACATAACCACCACAGAGACGGTTACGGAAGGATTTATCCTCTCCAAAGGTATTGTAAATAGCCCCTATAGCTTGCTCAGTCAAATCAGCTGACTTGAATACCGCTTCATCCATTGCAGACGGAGACTCTGTTTCGAAAAAGTTCTTCTCGCAAGCCATTAATGTTAGTGCCAAAGCACCTAAAATCAGATATTTTTTCATATTATTGCAAATTTACAAGATTAGAATTGAATGTTCAAACCTACGTTAATACCGCGGCTCTTCGGATATGCAGAGAAATCCACACCCGGAGTCAACGGGTTCTTGCTCGAACGTGTATCTACCTCCGGATCCAGACCACTGTACTTCGTTGCGCAGAACAAGTTGCTACCCTGAACATACAAGCGGATGTTGTTGATCACTTTGGTCTTCTCCATCCAAACTTTCGGGAACGAATAGCCTATAGTCAATTGGTTGAGACGCAAGAAAGAGCCATCCTCCATATGTTGATCAGTAACTACGAAGTGCGACATAATCGGGCTGTGTGTGTTTGCCCCTTTGTCCACATTCATCTGATCCAACTGGTTAGCAAATGTAGTATATGCATCTCCTACCATCAACGCCCCCGTTGCAAGAGCATCAGGCATGTATACACCCTCCGGCGAGAAGAGCGAATAGCGGTTATTGAAGCTCATTGCGCTGATTAAGTTACGCATCTTTGTTTTTTCGGTAATTGTGGTGTATTCCATCTTCGAGAGATTCAGAATCTTGTTACCAAAGGCGAATGTGAAATTGGCTGCAAGATCTACTTTACCCCATTTATCACCGCCGATATTAAAGTTTACATTGAAGCCTCCCGAGTGAGTCGGTACAGTATTTCCAAGAATTACTTTATCCTTATCATTGATCACTCCATCTCCATTCTGATCCTTGAATTTGATAGAACCAGGTACCGGTGTGCTAGTCAAGAAATTATCCGAATCATAAGTAGGAACACCTGCCGCAAGTCCCCACGCCTGACTAGAAGAAAGGTAACTCTGGAAGTCGGCAGCAGTGTAATAGCCATCTGTCTGATATCCATATACATTACCTACCGGCTGACCTACCTCCAGAAGGAACTCAGCAGTCGTCAGGTATTCAGAAGAACCAAAACAGCTGGTTTGAGCCAACATGGAAGTCATGTTACCCAAATCTTGCACGCGTGTTTTATTAAAGGAGATGTTAGCATCCACGGAGAGATAATAGCTCAGGCTCTTTGATCTACGGTCCAAAATAACGCCTTTAACAGAGAACTCCATACCCATGTTACGAGTAGAACCGATGTTCTGATACTGGTAGTTATAGCGTGCCGGCATCTTCTGGCGGATGATAAGATCTCTGGTGGTATTCCAATAGAGATCAATCGTACCGGTGAGTCGCTCATTGAAGAAACCATAGTCGATACCAAAGTCACGGGTAATAGTCGTCTCCCATTTCAGGTTCGGGTTAGATGCTATCTTATCGCTTCCACCCACAACGAGGATGTTACTTGTTCCTTTACCCATATCGAAGTAAGTCATCTGCTGCGAGAGGAAATCCGGGTGGAGGTAACCAAGATCTACATTGTTATTACCAGCCATACCGAGCGATAGACGCAACTTCAAGTTGCTCAACCAGTTTGATGCTCCTTCCATAAATTCCTCATCCGACATACGCCAAGCAAATGCACCTGACGGGAAATAACCCCATTGGTTACCCTTTGTAAAACGTGTTGAGCAGTCTGCACGGAATGTGGCTGTCAAATAGTAACGACCTTTGTAGTCATAGTTTGCACGCGCGAGGAATGACAATTGGTTATCGCGCGGATTGATATAATTGGTAATTTCTGAATAAGCTGCTTGTCCAAGATAGTTAAAGATTTCACCATTCAGCACATCGTAGTTACCTTTATAACCAAATCCATTACGAGTATCTGTATGTCCTTTACGGATTACGGTCTCCTCGCCTACCAACACACTGACGTTGTGGTTATTATCAAAAGTCTGTTTCCACTCCAAGGTGTTGTGGTTCGTAAGCGTAGAAGTGTATTCATCTAAAACTTGCAACTGAGCGGTACCTCCCTCAATACCAGGGCGACCGGTATTTTTTGCAAAATAAGTAGTCGGTCCGTAATAACGATCCGTGGTAATGTGGCGCGTTTCATAACCAAGGTCAACGCGAGCAGTGAAATGTTTCGCAAACTTGTAACTCATATAACCTTGGATATTCCATTTTTTGTCCGCTTTAAGTTTGTAATTATCACGAATCGTGGTCAACGGATCATAGAGAGAACCGAATGTCTCATCTGCATCATCAGCGGAACCGTCGTCTTTTGTCAACAGAGTTGTCGGCGTATAAACGACCGCATTACGCAAACGGGATTCGGTAGAAGTACCATTGTCTTTGATCGCATTTGAGCCGGAGCCGAGTACCTCTGTGCTGGTATAACGCGTTGTAAAGCCAATAGTAAAGTTCTTAAATGGTTTGAACTTAGCTTTACCGGAGATATTATTACGAGTGTAATTAGACTGCTCCATAATCGCCTTATCATCTATGCGGTTGTAAGATAAGGTAAAATTGGCATTCTTATTACCACCACTTACACTTACAGAATGATTGGAAGTAAAGCCCGTACGTCCGAAAGTTCTGTCTTGCCAATCCAGGAACTCATGTTTAGAAGGATCTGCATACTCTTCCAAAAGCGTTGTCACCGGTGTGGTCGCTATCTCGGATGGATCTTTGTATTTCGTGTCGTTATATAACTTGTCGAAATAAGCGTAGAATTGACCGCGCACATCAGAGTTTCCCGGATCAGTGGTTTTATACTTATTAACAACCCATTCGTATTGCGCTAAAGCAAATTCTTTTGGGTCCAGTACCTCGTATTTTTTAGCAATCTTCTTCCACCCGACATAACCGGAATAATCCACATGGAAAGTCATCTTATCATCCTCCGTACCCGAGTCTTTAGTGGTGATGATGATTACACCGTTAGCACCCTGCGCACCATAGATTGCAGTAGCCGCTGCATCCTTCAAGACGTCCATCGAAGCGATGTCGCTCGGTGCAATATCCGAAATCGAGCTTACCGGCATACCATCGACGATATACAACGGGTCATTACTCTGGGTAAGAGATGTTCCACCACGGACACGGATCTTGACATCTGCATCAGGACTACCCTCGGTCGTCGTAACTGACACACCAGATAACTTACCTTGCAATGCCTCGGCAGCACTGGTAACAGGGATGTCTTTCAATTGCTCAGCACTAACCGAAGCGACAGAGGTAACGACATCACGTTTTTTGGTCGTACCATAACCGGTAACAACAACCTCCTCCAGCACCTCGCTGTTCTCGGAGAGCACAACGTTCATGGTGTTGCCGGTGATGTTCAACTCCTGGGTCTTCATACCGATGTAGGAGAAAATCAGCACCTTTGCATCATCCGGCACGTCGATGGTGTAATTACCATCAAAGTCCGTCACTGTACCAATGGTGGTACCTTTAACCACTACGGAAGCCGAGATGATTGTCTCTCCCGTCTGGTCCTTTACCGTTCCGCTAATCACACGAGCTTGCACAGCCATGCTTCCCAGAAGCAAAGCCGACAGCATCATGGCACGGAACACTCGAAAATTCAGTTTCATAAAGAGAATTTGTTTGTGTTTTGTTTGTATTGATAATTAATTTGTGTGCGTTCACTATATTAAGCGCATATGCGCGATTTGAAACCGGCTGCAAAAGTACAAAAAAAAACACACCTATATGTGTATTTTTTGACGGAAAATGTGCACAGAGGTGCTTTTTTGCTATATTAAGTTGTCAAAACGGCTCTGCGTAGGTACATCCCTCCCTCCAACGAGAACAACCATAACGGGTGTTGCCACGGATAATCACTCCCTGGCGGCAAACAGGACAGAGCATACCGGCCTTATTAGTCTTGACATCTTTGACTACTCCGGAGGTCATCTCCTTGAGTTCCGCAAGGAAATCCTGCGCCGCGTATTCGCCTCGCTCGATCTCGCGCAGTTTCTTCTCCCACAGGCCGGTCAGTTCTGCCGACTTGAGTAGAGGAGAGATAATGGTATGAATGAGGTTAATGCCCGTCTCGGTGGCGCGGAGGGACTTGCCGTTCTTAACGATATACTTACGCTGGTAGAGTTTCTCAATGATGGCGGCACGGGTAGAAGGACGACCGATACCGTTCTCCTTCATCGCCTCGCGCAGTTCGTCGTTCTCCACCGTCTTGCCCGCCGTCTCCATGGCACGCAGAAGCGTTGCCTCGGTGTAATACTTAGGCGGCGTGGTGGTTTTCTCCTTCAGAAGCGGCTCGTGTGCGCCGGACTCACCCTTGGTGAACGCGGGAAGCGATTTGGAGAAATCAGAAGAATCTGAGGAGTCTGAATTGTCTGAGGAATCAGAGGAATCCGAGTTGTCGGAAGAATCATTAGGGTCTTTAAGGTCCTTTGGACCTTTCTCAAAGACCACCCTCCACCCGGGTTTGAGCACCTCGCGTCCGGTGACCTTGAAATCAATCTCGCCGGCTTTCGCCAAGACGGTCGTATTGCTTACCTCACACTCGGGGTAGAAGACCGCAATGAAATGCAGGGCAACGAGGTCATAGACCTTCTTCTCATCCGCCGTCATGGTATCGGGGCGCTGACCGGTAGGGATGATAGCATGGTGGTCTGTGACCTTCTTGTTATCGAAGACTTTTTTGGATTTAGGAAGCGAGGAAGCACCTTTCTTACCATCCGCTTTAAGAGAAAGGAGAGGCGCCACCTGCGGGTAATAGTCTTTGATGCCATTCAATGTGCCGGGCACTTTAGGGTATATATCATCACTCAGATAGGTGGTATCCACACGCGGATAGGTAGTCAGTCGTTTTTCATAGAGCGACTGAATCAACTGGAGCGTCTGCTCCGCCGAGAAACCGTATTTCTTATTGCAATCGACCTGCAGGGAGGTCAGGTCATAGAGTTTGGGAGCCGACTCAATACCTTTCTTTTTCTCCACCGAGGTGATGGTCAGTGGAAGATCCTTGATGGAATCCACAAGGGCTTGCCCCTGCTCCTCCGAAGTGATGGCATATTCGTCTTCCTCAACGGGTATCTGCGCATTAAAGAGGGTGCTGCGGTAGTTGGTCTTGAGTTCCCAATAAGTCCGTGGCACAAAGTTCTCTATTTCTGCCTGACGTTTGACTACCAGCGCGAGCGTAGGTGTCTGGACGCGTCCTACGGAGAGTACTTGCCTGTCGCGTCCGGTTCCTCGCGCGTATCTTATAGTATACGCGCGCGTAGCGTTCATGCCCAGCAGCCAGTCGCCGATGGCACGCATCATGCCCGCCTCATACAGGTGCTGGTACTCAGACTGATCCTTGAGTTTGGCAAACCCGTCGCGGATAGCCTCCTCCGTCAGCGAGTTCACCCATAGTCGTTTTACGGGACATTTGCATCCTGCCTGCTGATAAACCCATCGCTGGATAAGTTCACCCTCCTGCCCGGCATCACCGCAGTTGATGACCTCATCGGCTTGGGCTATAAGGTTTTTGATGACATTAAACTGCTTGTGTACCCCCGCATCACCGGAGACCTTAATGGAGAATCGCTGAGGAATCATCGGCAGCGAGCTCAGGCTCCAGGCTTTCCATTGGTCGGTGTATTCCTGCGGGTCTAACAACGCACACAGATGACCGAAAGTCCAGGTCACCTGATATCCGTTCCCCTCAAAATAGCCGTCATGCCTCTGCTTGGCCCCCAAGACATTCGCTATATAAGCGCCAACCGAAGGTTTCTCTGCTACACAAACAACCACGACATTTACAATTTACAGATTTACGATTTGGGGGTGTTGCCGTAACCATACCCATAGCCGTAGCCGGCACGAAGGTTATTGACGCCATTCAGCACACAAGCTATGTTATGCATACGTTTCTGATCAATCACGCCGTTTACATAATCAATCATTTCCATCGGCGTATATTTATAGCGGAAGACGAAGATCGTCATATCGCTGATGCGATCCAGCTGATAGGTATCGCTCACTAACGCCACCGGAGCCGTGTCCACCAGGATATAATCGTAGCGTTTGCGCAACTCGGCGAAGAGTTCGTCCACCCGCTCCGTCTGCAACAACTCGGACGGGTTAGGAGGAATCGTACCGCATGGAATGATATCCAGGTTCTTATGTTCGCCACTGGGCACGATGATATCATCTACCGTTATCTCCGGTTCCGCCAGATAATCCGTCAGATGGCCTTTTGTCTTCAACCCGAAATAGGCAGCCAGCATCGGTTTACGGATATCCATGCCCACAAGCACCACTTTCTTACCCAGAATCGCCAATGAGAGAGCCGTATTAGTAGCCACATAAGACTTACCATCGCCGTTAATAGACGAAGTAATCAGGATGACCGGCGATTTCTTATCCGCCGGAAGCACATAGCGCAGGTTGGTACGAATCTGCCGGAAGAGCTCTGCCGAGACTGTGGATTCGCCCTCATGGATAGCCACATGCGCATTACGTGAATTCTGCACCAACTGGCCGAGGAGCGGTGCTTTGATCCGCCGCTCGAACTCCTTGGCATCATCTATCTTATCGTTAAAGAGGATATACAGATACAACAATCCCGCCGGGAATATGAGGCCCAAGATAAGACAGAGAAGAAGCAGTTTCGCCGGCTTCGGGCTCATGCTGTTCACATCCCGCTGCGGCATGTCTATCACCTTAGCCGGCATAGCGGTAGCAGCTAACATCAGCGCGTTCTCTTCACGTTTCTGATAGAGATAGATATACAGACGCTCCTTGATCTGCTGGTCGCGCACCACGCGCACGTATTCCCGCTGCTGTTCCGGCGCATCCTGGATCCGGCGATTGAACTTCGAGTCCTGCGTCATCAGGCTGCGCTGACGGATCTTCAGACTCTCGCGAACCGAACCGATAGTAGCAATGATGTTCTGGCGCATGGAGGACAGTTGCATATTCATCTGGTCCACCACGGGGTTTTCCTCAGTGGCGGTACGCTGGATACGCATCCGCTGCAGTTGAAGCGCATTATACTCCGACAGACTTGAGGCGAGCGAAGCATCCTCGATACCGATATTGGAGGGGATGAGGTTATTACGCTTGGTATCATCGCGGAGGAACTCATCTATATATTCCACCAGGCTCAGCTGCGTCTCTATCTCCGCCAGAGCACGCTGCTCCGTGGTGCTCTCCATTAAAAAAAGTTTCGCCTGTTCGCCCAGATCCGCGATTTTATTCTTCTCCTTATAATCCGCCACCGCATCTTCGGCATCGCTCAACTCATCGGTGATGATAGCCAGACGCTCCTCGATAAAAGCAGCCGTGTTGGTAGCTATCATATTCTTATCCACCACCGCATTCAGATTATACTGCTCAATGATTTGCGCAAGGAGTGCTTTGTCACGCTCCGGACAGGTGGAGACAGTGGAGAGATTGATGATATTCGACTCTTTCTTGTTCTGCGAGACGTGAATGTTCTTACGATATCTTGCCACCACCAATTCCCTACGGGAATGCGCCACCTGATAGACAGTATCCTTACTCAACGGACGGTTGGCATGAATAAAGAGCGTACCGACACCTGTCTCAATGGGGCTGTTCAGATCCGCCACGCGGGTGGTAGAACGACGGAAACGCCCCATTTTCGTCTTCACTTTGTAGCCCTTCTCGGTGGGCTTTACCGTTACCCGGAATGGGGACTCCGATGCTTTCTTTGTCAACTCAATATAATCGATCGTGAGTGCCGGATTGCGGAACTCCCCCTCCCATCTAAGGCCACCTTTTTTAGACGACTCATCCCATAGATTGAGCGCATCAATCGCCTGATATAACAGCCCGCGCGAGGACAGCACCACCACCTCGTCTTCCGCCGCCGTATTTCCAGAAAGCCCCAGCATAGTCAGCGCCTCCGCGCCCTCATAGGCACCATCGTTCTGACGGAGCATGATCGCTGCATCCGTCGTCCATTTAGGCGTCTTGCGAAGCAAATAAGCACCTCCTACTACGAGGAAGAATATAAGCCCTATGGCAAACCACCACCAGTGCTCCAGGATCACCCGTACGATTTTCCGTACATCTATCTCGTTTACGTTCGTATTATTCTCCATAACTTATTATTTCCCGGTAGAAGTCGCCGGAGCTGATTTTTGAGTGACATTAAGGATCGTTACAATCACCGTAGCCGCACTGGCGAGGGTGGATACGGTACTCAGCCATAAGCTCACGTTCGCACTATTGACAGCACGCACGCCGTTAGGCGAGACATAGATTACATCATTCTGTTGCAGGTAATAATACGGCGAAGTGAGCAAATTATCCTTCGTCAAATCAAGACGGGCGAATTCCATTTTTCCATTCACCTCCCGCGTGATCAGGAGGTTGTCACGACGGCCGTAAGGCGTCATATCTCCGGCGGCAGCAAGCGCCTCCAGAACCGTAAGACGCCCGTTACTGATACTCACTGTACCGGGATGCGCCACCTCACCCAACACCGATACCTTTGCGCTCACGAGGTTCACCTGCACCATCGGGTTCAGAACCTGCTTCTCCAGCGCCGATTTGATCAAGTTCTCCGCCTCGGCTCGTACCAGGCCCGCCACATGCAACTTGCCCAACACCGGCATCTCAATATAGCCCTCCTCATCCACGCGGTAAGTGAGCAACATCGGCGTTGTCCTAACCACCGTAGAGGCAGGGTCATTGAAAGTAACGGTAGGCAGATTGTACGGGGCTACGGCATCCGGATCCAACGCGGAGACGAAGATTGTCAGAGCATCCGCCGGCTTGATTGTAATCTCCGCGCTCGGTACAAAAGACTTGTTTATCGAGTCCGCAGACTCGGGAGTGACATCACGCAAATACGTCAAACTTCGCTTCGTCACACAACCCGAAGCCGCAACAACCATGAGCAATAACACTCCTACTTGTTTTATTATCGCACGCATAATTTCTTGTATTTCATAAATTGAGCGTGCAAAGGTACGATTTTTTTTTGACATACACAAGAAATTCGCATTTTTTTATCAAAATATTTGCATATATGCAAATTAAGCAGTACCTTTGCATGACATTTTGTCAGGTATTATGACCCAACAGGAATTATTAGCCATCAAACAGCGGTTCGGTATAATCGGCCAGAGTCCGCTGCTCAATAGAGACATTGAGGTTGCCGTTCAAGTAGCGCGTACCGATTTGAGCGTGCTCATCACCGGGGAATCCGGTGTTGGTAAAGAGCATTTCCCGAAGATTATCCACGCCTATTCCGCCCGCAAACACGGACCCTATTTCGCAGTGAACTGCGGTGCCATCCCGGAGGGCACGATAGACAGTGAGCTTTTCGGTCATGAGAAAGGCGCTTTTACCGATGCCAAGAACGAGCACAAGGGATATTTCGAGATTGCCGACGGCGGTACGCTGTTTCTGGACGAAGTAGGAGAACTGCCCCTTCAGACGCAGGTTCGTTTGTTGCGTGTACTGGAGACGGGCGAATACCTGCGCATGGGCGCCAGCCAGGTGCGTAAAACCAACGTACGCGTAGTAGCGGCTACGAACCTGAATATGCGGCAGGCTATTGACGACGGACGGTTCCGCGAGGACCTGTATTACCGTCTCAACACCGTGGAGATACGTGTCCCCGCTCTCCGAGAGCGCAAGGAAGATATCCCACTGCTGTTCCGAAAATTCGCCGTGGATTTCTGCAACCGCTACCAGATGCCGCCTCTCTCCCTCAACGAAGAGGCTACGGCGCTGCTCCAGAATGCTTATTGGCGAGGAAACATACGGCAACTCAAAAACCTTGCGGAGCAGATAGCCATTATAGAAATGGACCATCAGATCAATGCAGAGACGCTCCGCAGGTACCTGCCCGCAGAGGAGAACCAGCAGGGACTTGTTCTGCGCACCCCCACGCAGGAGACGGGGAAGGATTATTCCCACGAGATCGGAATACTCTATAACATGGTGATGCAAAACAAGAAAGACCTGGAGGAACTGAAAGAGATGCTCCTCTCCGGCCATAAGACCGGACTCCCGGAGCTCCGCAAAGCGGAGGTACAACCCGCGCGGAAGGAGGAAGTGATTCCTACCCGCGACCTGGAGGAGATTGTGCCCATTGAGGAAGACAGTCTGCGGATCGACGACAATGAGAAAGAACTGATCCGACGCGCCTTGGAGCGATCCAAAGGAAACCGCAAAGAGGCTGCTGCGCAGCTCGGTTATTCAGAACGAACCCTTTACCGCAAAATCAAAGAGTATGGACTATAACAGCACACACTTGACCGGTATTAAATCGGTATTATGTCGGTATTATGTCGGTATTATATGCTGCGCATTCCTACTCATTCTGTCCGGCTGTTCCATCTCCTATAAGTTCAACGGTGCCAACATCAACTACCAGACCACCCACTCTATCTCCATAGCCGACTTCCCGAATAACGCACCGATGGTGAATCCCAACCTGAGCAATGCACTATCGGAGGGGATCCGTGACCTCTATCAACGCCAAACGCGCCTGCAGATTCTCAGGAAAGGCGGGGATTTGGAATTAGAAGGAGAGATTGTGGGGTACGACCTGACGCAAAGCGCCATCTCCACGGACAGTTATGCTTCGGAAAGCAGGCTCACCATACGCGTCAACGTACATTTCACGAATAATATATACCCCGAGGAGTCTTTCGACAAGACCTATACCGCATTCCAGACCTTCGACGCCAGCCGCCTCCTGACAGACGTACAGGACGAACTATGCGCTCTGATTATCACGGAGATTTCAGAGAGCATATACAACGACACTGTGGCCAAATGGTAGGGATTTAGAGAAGTACTATTTCTACGCGCCGGTTCATCTGCCGGTGCGTTTCTGTATCATTGGGGACTATCGGATCACGTTCTCCGCGCCCCTCGACCTCAATCCGTCCGGCATCTATACCGCGATCTCTCATGGCTCTGCGCACCTCCTGGCACCGCCCCTCCGAGAGGATCTGGTTGGCCCTGTCCGAACCGATATTATCCGTGTGACCGACGATTCGTATGCGCTGCGCCGGACGGGTCTGCAAGAACTGATAAAGCTCGTTGAGAGCGTCCTCCGAAGTATCCAGAATACGCGTTTTACCGTTCGCAAAATAGATATTATGCAGCACGAAGGATTTCACCTCCTTCGGAGACATAACCACCCCGCCGAACAACGCAGGGTCCGTAATAGTGTCGCGGAACGGGAAATAATCGACCGCCGTAGCCTCTACAGTATAGAATGGGACGCGGTCATCCAAAAGCACAGCCAGTACCGTATGGAGAGTATCGGAAGTGGTCTGCATCACCTTCCTGTGCACATTATTGCGCACAATCACATTCGCCGCTACCGGACGCGAGGTCAAGGAGTCCGTCACGGTAAAAGCGAGCCTCGTCTCGGGGTACAGATACAGTTTGACGGTATCTTCATCTTCGCGGTGCTTGAAGAAAAGGGTGTCCGAATGGAAATAACCGATTTTCGAAGCCGTAGCCCAGTACTCGCCTGTCGGCAATCCCCGCGAGACACGCGAGCGTTTATTATCGGTTGGTTTATTGATCTTCGGTTTTTTATTAGGACGTGCATTCTTGTCCTGAACCGTAATGTGCGTCGCCGGTAAAGGTTCGTTTGTCTTCAGATTATAGGAATAGACATACAGCAGGGGTTTGCCATCCTTTATCCGCTGTTTCTTGGCAGCCTTCAGCTTAGCGGCTTTCTTTTTCTCCGCCTTGCGTTTGGCAGCTTCGCGTTTACGCTCCGCCTGAGCCTTTGCCTTTGCCCGTTTCTGCGCATTGGTTGCCGCATAAAGATCTACCCCTCCGAACAGGAGAGAGAGCACACATAGCCATATGGTGAAACGCGTACGCATTTTCTATTAAAAAACAGGAGAATAGTCGCGGGACTATCCTCCTGTCGTGGTCCCACTTGGGCTTGAACCAAGGACCCCCTGATTATGAGTCAGGTGCTACTAACCAACTGAGCTATGGGACCCTCGCTCTTCGATCCGCAAACACGTTACCGCCTTACGTCTCGAGAGGATTGGATTTTGTTATTTTATTTGCCTGAACGAGCGTTGCTGTAAACAACCAGACTCTCGTCTTTGGTAATCTCCATCTCATGTTGTGTCAACTCAGGAATAATCAGCTTCGTCCCGGGCTCGAGCGCATTGGGGTTATTGATTTTTTCCTTGTTGGCAATATAGATATATACCCAGCAATAGGTGTTGTTATAATACTGACGCGCAAGACGGGAGAGGGTCGTAGTCTTATCGGTCGTCACCTCTTCGGCAGCACGCTGCTTGTAAATATTCACTTTCTCGGGGCGGGCGCTCTCGGAGAGCGGAATAGTTTTCTCCTCTTGAACAGGAACCACCTCTTCCTTTTCCTCCGGATCGTCGCGTTGCGCACGTTTGTCATTCAGATCAGACTTCATGCGGTCGAAGGTTGCTTTGTCCACCAGCCGTATAGCAGCGCGGCGGTTAGGACCATAGGCTGCCATGCTACGGTGACCTACCAACTTACCCATACCCATCGCATACAAGTGATCCGCACCTATAGCATGCTCCTCGCGCAACTCGCCGATTACCGCATCAGCGCGCTTGTCACCCAGCACATAATTCAGATGAGCCGAACCGGTATTATCGCAAAAACCGGTGACCACTGCATAGACAGAAGTATCCTCAGCCATGATGTCCGCTACCTGCTGGATAGTGATCAGCGCTTTCTCATCCAGAACAGACTTGTTGTTCTGGAAATAAACGTAGTAAACACGTTGCTGCTCTTTCTCCTTCGTCACCTCCCTGATTGTTTCACGAACAATGATGGAGTCATGACGGATGATGACTGTATCGTGGATATATTTCGATTCATCATTTTTCTTGGCTGCCTCCAACTCATGTACCACATTGCGTACGTGCGTCTTCTTCACAGCTTCTAACTTAAACCGCATATTCAGCGTAACATCGGCTATACCATCGTTGTTCTTCGAAGCCAAAGAATTCATACCTGAAAAACCGCGGTTATCAATATAGTCATTGACGAAATAGTTATATTGCGCACGTATTCCCAAAGCCAAGGTGCGGTTGAGATTAAACTCCACATTCAGACCCGCACGGATAGAGAACGCTCCTTGATAACCATCCATCGCCTTTGCCCCCGTCGTGCCGTCGGGCCATACATAGGACGCAGTATGTCCACGCGAAGCATCATCATACATCACCGTATTCTTATACCATGCGTGGCCGGCACCCACGAGAGGCTGGATATTCACAATCTTGCGATGCGCATGGGGGAAGAACAGGTTGACTACATCCATGGACACATATACTCCCACCTGATGCATCAAGCCCTTGAGCAACATATCCGCATTATCGGCTCCCTTTTTCCCCTCTACTCCATAGCGGTCAAACATATAATCGACGCCCAAACTCCAAACCGGAGTAAACGAGTATTCAACAGCCAACCCTGCATTCGGGAAGAAGACACTATGCGCCATCTCGGAATTAAAATCGCCATCAAACACGTTAAAACCGACGTGGGGGATGATTGACCAATGTGCATACTCCGTAGCCACATTTTCATTCTCAGCTACTTTGTACGGGTGAGCTCCTTTAACACCTACGCTTTCCTCCTGAGCCCACAAGGCCAAGGAGACACATAAAAGCGAGATTATAAATAGGCTTCTTTTCATGATAAAAGAGAGTATTAGTTTCTCAATATTCACAATTCAGGGTGCAAAGGTACAACTTTTTTTTGGATTAACCAAATTTTTTAGCAAAAAAAAATATTTTTTATAGTCAGTATTGCATATGTGGGATTTTTTTCGTACCTTTGTGCCGTGAAAATCAAGAACACAAACAAAATACATTATCTATGGACATTTTAAATCAAATGATCGCGCGTGCGAAAGCCAATCCGCAGCGCATTGTGTTGCCGGAAGGCGACGAACCCCGTACGTTGGAAGCAGCCAACATTCTGTTAAGAGACAAAATCGCTCACTTGATTCTGATCGGCGATCCCGAGAAAATCAAGGGTATGGCTGCCGAGAAGGGCTATGAGTACATCCATGAGGCTAAGATCGTAGATCCGATCCATGATCCGAAGATGCCGGAGTACGCCAAATTGCTGTTTGAGCTTCGCAAGGCGAAAGGCATGACGGAGGAAGAGGCCGCCAAGAAAGCACAGGATCCGCTGTACCTCGGCTGTTTGATGATCAAAGCCGGCGATGCTGACGGTGAGTTGGCCGGTGCCCGCGGTACGACGGCAGATACCATCCGTCCGGCGTTCCAGATTCTGAAAACCAAACCGGGCTGCTCGATCGTGAGCGGTGCGTTCCTCATGTTCACTCCGGCCAAACAGCTCGGCGAGAACGGGTTCCTCCTCTTCGCCGATTGTGCCGTGAACCCGAATCCGGATGCAAAACAGCTGGCAGAGATTGCTATCTCGACGGCAGAGACCGCAAAAGCCATTGCAGGCATCGAACCGAGAGTAGCTATGTTGTCCTTCTCTACCAAGGGCAGTGCCAAACATGAGCTCGTGGACAAAGTAGCAGAGGCCACCAAGCTGGCTAAAGAGATGGCTCCCGAACTTCAACTCGACGGAGAACTGCAAGCCGACGCAGCCCTTGTAGAGAGCGTTGCCAAGACCAAAGCGCCGGGCAGCCCCGTTGCCGGAAAAGCCAACGTACTCGTATTCCCGGATCTGCAGGCAGGAAATATCGGCTACAAGCTCGTAGAGCGTTTCAGCGGTGCTGATGCCGTAGGTCCGATCCTTCAGGGTATCGCCGCTCCGGTTAATGACCTCAGCCGCGGATGCAAAGTACAAGACATCGTTCAAATGGTAGTAATCACAGCCAATCAAGCTATTAAGTAATATATGAAGGTTCGTGCAAGTCGAGTGTAAGCTCGCTTACGCTACTCGACGAAGCCGAAGCTCCAGAATTTTAATTTATTAAAATTATGAAGATTTTAGTATTGAACTGCGGTAGCAGCAGTATTAAATATAAGCTCTTCGAGATGGAGAGCAAGAAGGTGATGGCTCAGGGCGGTATCGAGAAAATCGGTCTTCCGGACTCTTTTCTCCTTGTCAAACTGCCGAACGGCGAGAAAGTGAAATTCGAGAAACCGATGCCGGAGCACACCGTAGGTATCGAGCTGATTTTAGAGAAACTCGTGGATCCGCAGATCGGATGCATCAAAGATCTCAAGGAAATCAACGCCGTAGGCCACCGCGTAGTCCACGGCGGCGAGAAATTCAACAAATCGGTGCTCATCACCCCGGAGGTTAAAAAGCAGATTATCGAGTGCATCGACCTCGCTCCGCTGCATAACCCCGCTAACCTGAAGGGTATTGATGCCATTGAGAAGATTCTGCCGGGCGTTCCGCAGGTAGCCGTATTCGATACCGCTTTCCACCAGACGATGCCGGATTACGCGTACATGTACGCGATTCCTTATGAGTTATACGAGAAATACGCCATCCGTCGCTACGGATTCCACGGCACCAGCCATCGCTACGTATCTGCACGCGTTTGCGAGTTCCTCGGTGTGGACCCGAAGGGCAAAAAGATCGTCACCGCGCACATCGGCGGCGGCGGCAGTTGTACCGCTGTGATGGACGGCAAGAGCGTAGATACCTCCATGGGTCTGACGCCGGTAGAGGGTCTTGTGATGGGTACCCGCTCCGGAGACCTCGACCTCGGTGCCGCTACGTTTATCATGGATAAGGAGCACCTTGACACCGCTGCGTTCAACAACCTGGTGAACAAGAAATCCGGTCTGCTCGGCGTATCCGGTGTCTCCAGCGACTGCCGTGATATCGAGGCTGCCATCCGGGAGGGCAACAAACGTGCCGACCTCGCGCGTAAGATGTTCATCTACCGCGTGAAGAAATATATCGGTGCATATGCAGCTGCCATGAACGGTATCGACATCCTCGTCTTCACTGCCGGTATCGGCGAAAACGACCCGTATATCCGCGCCGAGATCATGAAGGGCTTGTCGTTCCTGGGTATCGAGTTGGACGAAGAGGCCAACAACGTACGCGGCGAGGAGCGCATCATCTCCAAGAAGGGATCGAAGGTCACTGTTTGCCTCATCCCGACCGACGAGGAGCTCATGATCGCGACCGACACGGCCTCTCTTGTATAAATCAACCATGCATAGTCGATGCAAAATATTTTACCATAGAAAGACACACTACATTATATGATCAATAAACCCATTATTTACCAACTCTTCCCGCGCCTGTTTGCGAACTACAACGAGACCCGCAAATACAACGGCACCAAGGAAGAGAACGGTTGCGGACGGTTTGTAGATATCAACGAGCGTGCACTCAAGTCCATCTCGGACTTGGGTGCCACGCATGTTTGGTACACAGGCGTGATCCGCCATGCTACAGACCGGTTCAACACGCCCTCCATCACCAAAGGGCGCGCCGGCTCTCCCTATGCCATCACGGACTATTACGATGTCGATCCCGATCTGGCAAAAAACGAAGCCAAACGCATGCAGGAGTTCGAAGCCCTCGTACAGCGCACACACGATGCCGGATTAGGCGTACTGATCGATTTTGTGCCCAACCACGTGGCGCGTGAATACAAGAGCCTTTGCAAGCCTGCCGGCGTAGAGGACCTCGGCGAGAACGATCATCCCGAATGGGCATTCTCACCGCTCAACAACTTCTACTACCTACCCGGCGAGCGGTTCTCGATGGACAAGGATCTGGGAGGCTATGAAGAGTTCCCCGCGAAGGTAACCGGCAATGATTGTTTTACAAGCCACCCGAGCCAGAACGACTGGTACGAGACGGTGAAGTTAAACTACGGCGTGTTCTATCAAGGCGGCTGTGAGAAGCAGTTCGACCCTATCCCGTCAACCTGGATCAAGATGCGGGACATCTTGCTTTTCTGGGCTGGAAAAGGCATAGACGGCGTACGCGTGGATATGGCGGAGATGGTACCTGTCGAGTTCTTCGCATGGGCGATCAAGGCCGTTCGCCGCAAGTATAAGAAATTCCTCTTTATCGGTGAGTGCTACGACCCCAGCCGGTACGATGCGTATCTGGCAGCGGGTTTTGACTACCTCTACGACAAGGTGGGCATGTACGATTACCTGCGCGGAGTTACCAGCAAGAACTGGCCAGCCGAGGGAATCACCCACCAATGGATGCAGCACGGCGATGAGCGGATCAAGCACATGCTTTATTTCCTGGAGAACCACGACGAGCAGCGTATCGCCAGCGGTTTTTTCAGCGGCAGCGGCCGTTGTGCGGAACCGGCGATGATAGTAGCTGCGACACTCAACCAGTGCCCGGTGATGATTTATTCGGGTCAGGAGTTAGGCGAGCGCGGCATGGATATGGAAGGGTTCAGCGGTATCGACGGGCGGACGAGTATCTTCGACTACTGGGGCGTGAAGAGCCTGCAGGCATGGGCGAACAAAGGCAAGTTCGACGGCGGCAAGATGAACGATGCGCAGCATGAGTTGCGGGATTTCTACCAGCGGCTGCTGACCCTCGCGCGTGAGGACAAAGCCATCCAGAAAGGACAGATGTACGATATCACCTACGCTCAGGGCGAAGGGTTCAACAAACACGAACAGTTCGCGTACCTAAGGCATGTGAAGGGCGAGACACTGTTGGTGGTGGTCAATTTCCACGACCGCGAGCAACAGATCAGAGTGCGAATCCCAAATGATGCGTTTGTGTATCTCGGGCTGGACGGAAAGGCCAACACCACTGCGACAGACCTCCTGAGGGGCGAAAAGTACCCCATTGATTTCGCACCCGATCAGATATTCGAGATCGTTCTGCCGGCTTGGAAAGGAGTAGTACTAAAGATTCGATAATTGATAATTGATAATTGATAATTGATAATTTATTTTGAATCAGTTTACAGACATAATGCGGCTGGTGAGGTGGAGCAATCTGCTCTTCCTCGCCGCGCTGGTTTGGGTAATGGAGAAATGGGTGGCTGTTCCCATTCTGAACAAAGCCGCTTTCGGCGAACAACTCCCTTGGTATATCCTCCTGCTCGTGATGCTCGCTACCGTGCTGATTGCCGCAGGCGGGTATGTGATCAATGATTATTTTGATGTCAAGATAGACCGCATCAACCGTCCCGACGAGGTGATTGTCACCCGCTCTGTCAGCAAGCCCGCAGCGATGAGACTAAGCCTCATCCTCAGCGGAATAGGTATTGTCTGTGGTCTGGCGGTTGCCGCGATACTCCGGAGCATGACAATCGGGATTCTCTTCATCCTCATCCCCGGTCTGCTCTGGTTTTATTCCAGCAGCTACAAACGGCTCTTTATGATCGGCAACCTGATAATCGCCCTGTTAGCCGCCGTTACGCCGTTGCTGGTAGCGATGGTGAATGTAGCGCAGCTCCAACTGCTCTACGCCACTATCCTGCCATACACCACCTTGGTGCATGACCTTTATGCATGGCTCGGGGGCTTTGCGCTCTTTGCGTTCCTGCTCACGTGGATACGTGAGATCATCAAAGACATACAGGATCAGATGGGCGACCGTGAGTTGGAATGCCACTCCATGCCTGTCGTATGGGGGGAGCTATGGACGAAGGTGTTTGTTACGGGACTGATCGTCCTCACACTTGCAGTAATCGGCCATTTATGGTTCCATGTGCTGCCCTTCCCCATCGGATGGAACAGCCTCAGCACGCGATACATAGTACTGGGAATAATAACGCCCCTCCTCGGGGCATTAGGTTTGCTATGGGCGGCGAAGATCCCATCGGATTACAAGACCTGCCAGCAGGTGGTGAAACTGACCATGTTTCTGGGTATGCTCTATAGTATCTGCTTGAGGGCTTTATAAACGAGGTGAACGGGGAATCCCATCACGTTGAAATACGAGCCTCTTATCTCCGTGCAGGCGATATAACCTATCCACTCCTGGATACCATAGGCACCGGCTTTGTCATAAGGCCGGTATTTTTGTATATAATGGAGTATCTCCTCATCGGTCAGTTCCGCGAAGGTGACATCGGTCTTATCGACCGCAGTCTCCATCTCTCTACCTTTTTGCATAAAAGTGACGGCGGTATAGACCTGATGGGTCTTGCCACTGAGAGACCGGAGCATCGCCACCGCCTCTTCCTCGCTATGAGGCTTGCCTAACATCCGTCCGTCGGACCAGACGATGGTATCGGCGGTGATGAGCAGTTGGTCATCGCGTAAGCGGTCCTCGTACGCACGCGCCTTCGCACGCGATATATAATAAGGAATGTCACCGCCCTGCGCATGAGCCGGATAACTCTCATCCGCATCAATTGAAATAGCGGTAAAAGGTAACCCGAGACCGGCCATTAACTCGCGCCGCCTCGGGCTCTGACTGCCTAAAATAATCTCCATTAGAATAAATCAAGTTGGGTATCGGCGGGTTTCTCGAATGTCATCTTCACGCCCTCTACCTCCAGTTCCTTCGGTTCTTCCTTCGGTTCTTCCTGCAACGGAGCGTCCTCTGAACTCTCCTCCTGTAGCGCAGTGTCCTCTACGCTCACCGGCTCCGGTGTGATATCTTCTATTGCCGCCACCTCGAGGGTTGTCACGCGCTTGCCCTTCGCCTTCGCGGATTTCTCGTCTATGAAATCAGCCATTAGGATCTCCATCGGCTCCTTCTTCTCGTCCGCGAAGATAACCTTGAAGGTAGCTTCCGCGCGGTCGGAAAGCACCGCGATGCGGGAATCCTTGTCGTCGCCGAGGAAGGACTGCACTTTCGCTTGCGCGTCGTCTAACCTGAACCGCTTGCCGTAGTAATATTTCAGTTCGCCGTTCCACTGGATGAGCGACCATACTTTATCCGGATCGAGTTTCTCAATGCGGAGGATATTATCCTCGAAATGGGCGGTGAGGTCAAACGTAGTAGCGTAGTACCCGCCGTCCTTGGTCAATACCAGGATACGATCCTCGTCATAGAACTCGCCGAGATATATGCCGTGCTCGTCATAGTTGACACGCAGCACATCCTCGTCGAACCATACTTTGCGTCCGCCGAGGGTCGAGTGCCCCTTCTGCTTGAGGGTAATAGCCTTTATCTCGAATTTCGTGAGCACGTTTCCTCTCGCCGTACGGGATTTGACAGCCAGTTCGGACAGGTCCTTGCAGACCTCCAGTTTCTTGAGATGCAGTTGCGGTTTGAGCAACACGCGGATGACCTCCGCCTCGCCGTTCGGGTTGGCAGTAAAATAGACGATCTTCGATCCCGGCTTGCCTTGCGTCAGGTCGTATTCCTTGTCCCGCGCCACGCCCGTGACATTGAACCGTTTCATGAAATACGTACCCTTCTTGCCGTCGCGATAGACGACGTTATAGACCGTCCGCTCATCGCCGCGCTGGAAGACCGCAATATGCAGTATATCGGTGCCGACGAATAGTTTCTCCGCTACCTTCGTTACCTTGTATTTGCCGTCGCGATGGAAGACGATGATATCGTCTATGTCGGAGCAGTCGAACAGGAAATCGTCCTTCTTGAGTCCCGTACCGATGAAGCCCTCCTCGCGGTTGATGTAGAGCTTGACATTATTCTCCACCACGGCCTGCACATTGATGGCGCCGAAATTACGTACCTCGGTGCGCCGCGGGTATGCCGCGCCGTACTTCTCCTTCAGCATCTCAAACCACGCTATCGTGTAGTCCGTCAGGTGGTTCAGGTTCTTGATGCACGCCTTGATTTTCTTCTCCAGTTCCTTCATCAGTTCGTCCGCTTTCTTGGAGTCGAACTTGGTGATACGGATCATGCGGATCTCGAATAGTTTCTCGATATCCTCGGTGCGCACTTCGCGGATCAGTTGGGGTTTGAAGGGTGTCAGCGCTTCGTCCACGTACGCGATCAGCTTCTCTTTGTTCGGCGCGTTCTCGTAGCCTTCCTGCTTATAGATGCGGTTCTCGATGAAGATCTTCTCCAGCGAGGTATAGAAATACTTCTCCTCCAACTCGCCTTTCTCAATCTCCAACTCCCATTTGAGCAGCGCCTTGGTGTTCTCCGTTGATAGCCGGAGCAGGTTGCTGACGGTCGTGAAGATCGGTTTGCGGTTTTCCACCACGCAGCAGTTAGGGCTGATATTCACCTCGCAATCCGTGAAGGCGTAGAGCGCGTCTATCGCCTTGTCGGACGACGAACCCGGGGCTAATTGCACCACGATACGGGCGCTGTCTGCTGTGAAATCATCGATCTTCTTGATCTTGATTTTTCCCTTTTGATTGGCTTTGAGGATGGTCTCTATGATCTTTGAGGTGGTCGTGCCGAACGGTATCTCGGTGATGACGAGCGTCTTGTTGTCATCCGCTTTCTGGATACGGGCGCGAATCTTGACCATGCCCCCGCGCTCGCCGTCGTTGTAGCGGGTCACATCGATTACGCCGCCCGTCGGAAAATCGGGGTACAGTGCAAACTCCTGACCTCTCAGATACGCCAGTGAGGCGTCGCAGAGCTCGTTGAAGTTATGGGGCAGGATCTTCGAGTTCAGACCTACCGCTATACCCTCCACGCCTTGCGCCAGGAGTAGCGGGAACTTGACCGGTAGATGGATCGGCTCGTTCTTGCGGCCGTCGTAGGATTTCATCCATTCCGTGGTCTTGGCATTGAAGACCGTCTCAAGCGCGAACTTGCTCAGCCGCGCCTCGATATAACGGGGAGCGGCAGCGCCGTCACCCGTCAGGATATTACCCCAGTTTCCCTGGCAATCGATCAGCAGGTCCTTCTGGCCCAGCTGCACCAGGGCGTCACCGATGGAGGCATCGCCATGCGGGTGGTACTGCATGGTCTGACCGACGATGTTGGCTACCTTGTTGTACTTGCCGTCATCGACCGTCTTCATCGCATGCAGGATACGGCGTTGTACCGGTTTCAGACCATCTTCGATTGCCGGCACTGCACGCTCCAGTATCACGTACGAAGCATAGTCCAGGAACCAGTCCTGGTACATGCCTGTCAAATGATACTTCACCGCATCATTGAAACCACCTTGGGACGCCATCCGCTGTTATCCCTTCTTATTGATGAAAATATAGGCTAAGATACCGCCCACCTCCAGTACCATCGAGCTCACCAGCAGCCAGTTCTCCGGCATAGCGAACTTATACACTACGAGGCACAGGACACCTAAAATAAGGAGACAAACTCCTAAATACTTCTTGAATAATTCCATGATATATAACGCGTTAATGTTTGTCTTTTTCAAATCGGGCACAAAGTTACAAAAAAAAATCCGAATATGCAAGAAAATTCTTTTTTATTTGCCAAAACTACCGCACAAATCGGTAAATTCCGCCCGGTACAGCCCTCACGAGCCCCTGCATCTCGAGCATGACGATCTCGGATGCCACATCGCCGTAAGGTATTCCCGTCTCCTGCACGAGGAGGTTGATATGCATCCCTTCCTCGGCTGCCTGCAGCCGTTCAAGGATGGCTTGCTGCGTCTCCGTCAGCCCGTCTATCAGTCCTATCAGTTGGGTCTGCACGCCGCCTTTGGCAGCACGTCTCTCGCCCCACTCCATCGCCTCTATCAGGTCGTCCGCGGAGTTGATGAGCTGTGCCTGCCCGGTGCGGATCAGTTCGTTGCACCCTCGCGAGGACAGGTCGCCCGGTCTGCCGGGGAAGGCGAACAGCGCCCTGCCGTACCCTTTCGCCCATCGCGCGGTGTTGAGACTGCCGCCGCGCTCCTTGCTCTCCACGATCACCACCGCATCCGCCATGCCGGCGATGATACGGTTGCGTTGCAGAAAATTGGTGGCAAACGGCTCCACACCCTCCGGATACTCGGATACGACGCCGCCGCGTTTCATCGCCTCTTCCGCCTCGCGGGTGTGCTGGTACGGATATATCCTGTCCAGACCGTGCGCCAGCACCATGATCGTCGGCACGCCGTACCGGAGCGCGGCTCTGTGCGCCGCTATATCGATGCCGTACGCTCCGCCCGAGACGATTGTAAGCGAACCGAGGCGCTCGTGCAATTCACGCACGAGCGTCTCGGTCAGTTCCTTCCCCCGCTCCGTCGGCTGACGCGTTCCGACTATGGCTACCACCGGACCGTCCATCGGGGGGATATTCCCCTTTGCGAACAACTGCGCAGGCCTGTGCGGGCACTCACGCAGACGGAACGGGTAGGCCTCATCATCCGGACGCCAGACACGGAGAGGGTATATCATAATTTCTCGCCGAAACACAGATCGCCCGCGTCGCCCAGACCCGGTACGATATATTTCTTCTCGTTCAACTCAGGATCGATAGCGGCGCACCACAGGGTCACATCCTCGGGATCGCCCAGCGCTTTTCGGAGGTACTCCACAGCCTGCTTGGTGCCGATCGTGCAGCACAGGTGCGTGTGCTTGGGTTTGCCGTGTTTTAGGAGCGCCAGATAGCCCACCTCCATCGACATACCGGTAGCTAACATCGGGTCCGCTATGATCAGCGTCTTGCCCTCTATCGACGGGGCTGCCAGATACTCCGCTACGATCTCCAGCTGCTCCTCGCCATGCACGTTACGCCCCATCCGGCGGTAGGCGCTCAGGAAGGCGTTCTCCGCATGGTCGAAGATATTCAGGAATCCCTGGTGGAGGGGCATGCCGGCGCGCAGGATAGTGGCTAATACCAGCGGCTCGGCGATCGTGTTCACCGTGGCCTTCGCCAGCGGCGTCTGCACCTCCGTCGGCTCATAGGCAAGCACCTTGCTCACCTCGATCGCCATGACCTCACCGATGCGCTCGATGTTACGGCGGAAACGAAGCCGGTCGCCCTGGATATTCACATCGCGGATCTCGCGCAGGTACTGGCTGAGCACGCTGTTATGCTCCGATAGATTGATGACTCTCATTATTGCATGTTTTTAGCGGATTTCTGCTCTGCCTTGACAGCAGTGATGCGCTCTTTGAGCTGCGCCTCGATGGTAGCCAGCTGACCGGCTTTCTGGATTGTCTGCTGCTCATAGAGAGAGATCTTGCTCTGGCCGTTCTGAAGGGTGGTCTCTATATCCGATACGGCGCGCTGACGGTCGGCGATCTCGCGCAGCGAGTAGCCTAACTCCTTCTGCTGTTTGTTCAGGATCTGGGTGTACGAATCGCGGGTCTCGGCATTCAGCTCTTTCTGCTTGTTCAGCGTCTTCTGCTGTTTCTCGATCGTCTTCTGCATCGATTTCAGCTCCGCCTCCTCCTTCGAATACAGTTTCTTCATCGACGCCATCGTCTTGGTGGCCTCTTTGAGCGAAGCACCCATCTCTTTGGCGTGAGCCTGCTCCACCTTCAGCTCCGCCTTGGCGGCCTTCAGCTCCTCTGCATTCTTTTCCAGCGCCTGCGACAGTGCTTCCAACGATGCACGGTACATGATCGGCTCCGTCATATACAGCGTACGCAGGGAATCCAGATTAACGCTTGTCAGCTGGATAGTTACGGGGGTTACTTGCTGAGCCATTGCGCTCAAACTCAAGGCTGCAAAAGCCATTAATACAATTTTCTTCATATCTGTTATAGTTTTAAAATGGTACTATCTGTCAAAAAAACTTTGCAAATTTACTGCTTTTTTTGCATATGTGCAAGTTTTTTTGTATCTTTGCACGATTTTTTGAAAGAATAGGTATGAAAAAATTAATTTATGAGGATAGTACGGTCGCCTTTGTGACCATTGCAGCCCAGACCTGTTTGCTCATTGAGCAGACGACGGAGCATGAGCGCGAAGTTTGGCGCGAGCAGATGTTACGCATGCTGCCTGTCCTGTATCTCCGCACGCGGCTCCTGGAGCCCGGAGATACCATGTTGGAGGAGGAGCCGCAGCGGTTTGTGACCGAGGAGGATTATAATTTCGCCCTCGCCGGAATGCGCAACCTGCTGGGTTCGGACGATGCGTATCTCGATATTTATGTGGAGCAGGGGGTCTATACCGATGAGATCCAGACGGCGTATATCTCGGAGGGCTTGGCGGACATCTATCAGGAGCTCAAGGATATGGCGGCTGCGTTCCAGACCGGCGATGAACCTGTCATGAACGATGCCGTGGTGCTCTGCCGCGAGGCGTTTGACACCCATTGGGGGACCAAACTCCTCTCCGTCATGAAAGCCCTGCACGCCATCAATAACGACGTCTATAATTCATGATTTTTTCACTTATCACTTTTCATTTTTCACTTTTCATTTTTCATTTTTCACTTGTACTACCAGACTCATCATATCAGCCAGGATCTGCTCCAGCACTACCCCGTGCAGGTGTTCGAAGGTCAGGTCATCGTCATTGATAAAGAGGAGGATGTGCCGGCTGCTGTGAGCTATCTGCGCAAGCAGAAAGTGGTAGGGGTGGACACGGAGTCCAGACCCTCTTTCAAACGCGGTATCCATTACCCCACGGCGCTGGTGCAGATAGCGGATCATAAGCGCTGTTACCTCTTCCGCCTCACCCATATCGGTATGCCGCAGGAGCTGGCGGATTTCTTCGCCGACCCCGAGGTGTGCAAAGTGGGACTCGCTTTCCGCGACGACATCAACGGTCTTCGCCGCCGGCGCGAGTTCACACCCGCTAACTGTATCGATATTCAGAAACTCGTGCCCCAGTACGGTATTCTCGACCTGGGGCTCCAGAAGATCTACGCCATCTGTTTCGGGCGCAAGATATCCAAATCGCAGCAGCTCACCAACTGGGAGAACACGCATCTCACGCCGGAGCAGGCGCGTTATGCCTCCACCGATGCCTGGGCTACACTCCTTATCTACGAGGATCTGATGTCCCACGAACCGCTGTCCCGGCAGGAGGTCGAATCCCTCCAGCGCGAGGAGAAAGAGCAGATGATCGAGCACCAGCAGCAGATCCAGGACCAGCGCCTCATCGAGCAGGGCATCACTCCGCCGCCACATCTCACCCTTGAAGAACGCGAAGCGCGCCAAGCCGAGAAACGGCGTGAGGCGCGCAAACGCAAACGGCACCGCAAGGCGGACGCCAAGAAAACTGCAGCCAAGAAAACTACTCCTTCCACTCGGACCAAGTAGCCCCGAAGTAATAGGTTAGCGTATCGCCTAAGGTATAGGGTTTGACGGCAATCAGGTTGCCGTCCTCTATGTCCATCACGGTGGCTTCCGGCGTGCGGACGGTGATATAGATCCGTCCCTGCGAGGTGGAGCCGTTATAATGGTAGTTCATCTCCGCTGCCGTCTTGTCGCTCAGCGCATCCTCCTCATAGAAGATGGTTCCTAACGAGTCATAGACCTCGAAATGGTCGATCGTGTCGTGCATGTATATGCCGCCGCCTGCCAGCAACTCACCTGCATAATCGCCGCTCAGCACCACCTTGGCTTCGTTCAGCGCCTCGCCGGCTTGGGCAGTGATGGTGATGGACTCTTTGAGGACCGCTTCGCCTACCTGCAGGCTGTCGTACTCCAGCCGGAACACGAACCGCTCGGGGCTCTGCTCGATGATCTCCCACCGGTCATACGGACCGCCGACCCATGTCTTACCCTCTGCCAACACGACCAGACCGCCGCAACCGCAGGTGTGACCCACTTTGTAGCAATCCAGCCCCTTGCCGTAGTTGATATGGTAGGGTTTGCCGAGCACGTGCTCGCGGTAGTAGAAACTGTCCACCACCAGTTCGGGGCTCGCTTTGAGCCACAGGTCCACACCGTTGGAGGGGTTCTCCGGTGCCAGCGCCGGACCGTACATCCGGTACGCCGCAAACTCGTTCTCCCACGCGAAATCATCTTTCCGCTCCGGCACGTACCGCCCGTACACTTTCGGCTGCACCGCCTCTTTCTGGCACGCACCAAACGCCAGTGCCATCATTGCAAATAATAGTATCTTTTTCATTCGTAATTCGTAATTCGTAATTCGTAATTTTCTATTTTGGATTTTTCAGAGAGCAGATTTGGTTTTTCCGGTGAGGGAGTTATGGGGTCCATAATGACCGAACCGAAAAGCCGAAGATGCCTCTGAAAAAACAAAATCATGGGGTCCATAATGACCAAACCAAAATCCGAAGATGCCTCTGAAAAATCAAAATCACTTCGGTTGGCGGCCGATGTAGGCTAAGATACCCCCATCCACATACAGTATCTGTCCGTTCACGGCATCACTTGCGTGGCTCGCCAAGAACACCGCCGGCGCGCCGAGTTCGTCCGGCTCGAGCCAACGCCCCGCAGGAGTCTTGGCGCAGATGAACGCGTCGAACGGATGACGGCTGCCGTCGGGCTGTGGCTCGCGCAGCGGAGCTGTCTGCGGTGTTGCTATATAACCCGGACCGAGGCCGTTGCACTGGATGTTGTACTCGCCGTACTCCGAGCAGATGTTACGGGTCAGCATCTTCAGACCGCCTTTCGCTGCCGCATAGGCGCTGACGGTCTCGCGGCCGAGCTCCGACATCATCGAGCAGATATTGATGATCTTGCCCTCGCGCCGCTCCATCATCTCCGGCAGCACGGCGGCACTCACGATATACGGAGCCACGAGGTCGATGTCAATCACCTGCTGGAAATCCTCCCTCTTCATCTCGTGCATCGGGATGCGTTTGATGATACCGGCGTTGTTGACCAGGATATGGATCGGTCCTACCTCTTGGTGAATCTGCTCCACGAGCGCTTTGACCGCTACCTCGTCCGTCACGTCGCACACGTACCCGTGCGCGTTCTTTATTCCTTCCGCGCGATAGAGTTCCATGGCTTTGTCGATAGCTTCTTGACTGCGGGCGTTAAAGATGATGTTCTCCGCCCCTGCCTGTGCGTAGGCTTTCGCTATAGCAAAGCCTATTCCGTAGCATGCGCCCGTCACCCAGGCGTTCTTGCCTTCCAAACTAAATAGATTTTTCATAATTACTTTTTCTCCTCAAAAGGGAGTTCATCTTTGGGTTTTATATAATCAATAGCTTTCTTGTCACTGATAACAGAATGACCGAGGCGGTGTTCAATATCGGTGCGGGCATTTCTCGCTACCTCTGCGCCGTCTTTGGCTACATGGGCTGTCTCTATCAATCCTTCGGGATTGCGCTCCTTGCTCAAGTCCGTAGCCGTCTGTTCCGCCAACGCATTGAGCAACAGTTCCATATTGGTCATGTTATCCCGCAGGTTCTGGTCGGTCAGACCTTTGTGTTCCTTATATTCGCGCGTTGTCATTCCGCTCCATATCTTACTCATCAGGTCTGTCAGCCGCGCATAATCGCTTTCGTTCTCTACGCCGCTGCGTTTCCATTCGTCCGTCAGTCCTTTGCGGATCTCAATCGTTTTAATACGTTGGTTTATCCAGTTCTCGGAATACCCTAACCTGCGATAATCTCTGATAGCCTGCTCTATATCCCGTTCCGGGTCGCGCATCTGACTGATTCGCTCTGCCCCCACCTGCGCCAACCATTGTTTGAACGGCTCTGCTTTCTTACTGGGTATCGATTGAATGATACGGAATATATCTTGCAATGAAGCACATCTTACTGCATGTTTCTTCCCATCTGTAGATGCAAATTGGTGGGGGGGACAATTTGTCCCCCTCACGAAATTATCTAACTCGGGATCTCGCCGACGCATCTTTTTGAAATAGTCAGCCGGATCTTTTGAATCCGTCAACACTTGGATGACATCGTTAATACAGATGTACCATTTTTCTTGTACATCATCAAAGAAAACGCGCATTTTGTTTTCTTCAAATAGTTTTATTGCTTCGTGCTCTGCCATCTATTTCTCATTTACGGTGCAAATATACTGCTTTTTTTTGATATATGCAAAAAAAATCGCCCCGAGGGACGATTTTTCTTTCCGCATCGTGCATTTACCCTCCATCTTGTATAGTTGTCGCAACGATGCGACAAAAGTGCAAGATGTTTCATTATCCTATCTAACCGAAAAGCAATGCAAAGGTACTACTTTTTTGCGAGATGGGCAAGTATCCGGCTCGATGATAGACCATGCCATACATGGATTCTATCGGCATAATCGGAATAATTCTCATACGTTTGACATTTATCTGTTACCTATCCGTGAGGTCGCGGTCACGTCGCGGCCATATCGCGGCTTTGGACCGAAGTTGGAGGGATGTCGGATGGTATCCGACCTAATGGACGCTGTTTTTTAGGGTGACCGGCGGGGGGCGGGCGTATGACAGTATGACAGATGACAGATAAATTCCTAAAATATACACACCCACGCGTGTGTGAGATATATAAAAAGAACTGTCATCTGTCATACTGTCATGGACGAGCATTAATGTTTCTATTGGCGTTTACCTCTTCTAATCCGCGCTCGCGTACTAACCATCCTCTCGCTTTACCGCTCAAACATTTCTGAGTGTACCCGGCTTTCTTGAGGAGCATACCGAGACGATTAAGGGGCATCGGTTTCTTGATATTACTGCTGCAAGATAAATCTCATTGATCGCACCATCGGCTAAGAAAAAAATCGCCCTTTCGAGCGATTTTTTCCGGTTATTAACAGAGTGCCACTCTGCCAATTGATGGTATGTCCAAGGACACTTGTTGTCCTAAGGCTTTAAATAGTTTACAAATAGATGCCAGCGTAAGATTTTTTCCGTTCTCCAGACGGGAAATCTGCGCCTTTTGGACACCTACCATCTCACCTAATTGTTCCTGGGACAACGATTTGGCTTGACGAGCCTTGCGGATAGCCTCTCCTACAAGCATTAGTTCTACTTGCTCATCATACTCATTGCGCGCCGGGGTTCCTTTCGCTCCGACGTGCTTATCGACCATTTGTTCTTGCGTGTAAAATTCCATATTATATCCTCCTTTTATGGTGCAAAGATACGAAAAAGTTTCCATATACCGAAACTTTTTGGCTAAAAAATGATTTTTTTCTGCATTTTTAATAGGATATACATAAAAGGCTCACTGTTGTTATCAGTGAGCCTTGGTTGGAATCAGATTGATTATATGTTGCAAGATAAATCTCATTGATCGCACCATCGGCTAAGAAAAAAATCGCCCTTTCGAGCGATTTTTCTTTCTGCATCGTGCATTGTTAGCCGATTTCTACACCGTTTTTTTCGTCGTGCGACACCTGAGGACTCACATTCATCAGCTGCCACCCGGTCAAACTCTCTGCACCGGTGCGCGGCGCCTTATACATTTTCTTCTTCATCATATTCGTTTGTTGTTTTTAGTTTCTACTATTTTACCATCATACCGGTTGCGCTGTAGATGTGGCCGTCACGGATGATGAACATCTCGCCGTTGATCAGCACTTTCTGCACATCTGTGTTCTCTACGTTGATGGCATCTAAGCCGGTTGCAATCGGTTCTTCCTCCGTTGTTATCTTATGACCGAGAGATACACGTTTTCTCGGAGCGTGATTTGTCATATGCGGTTGAGCGTCATACGCTTCCTTAGACGGAGTCTGCGATAGATCAATATATGCGCGGTTAGCCTGTGAGTAGCAGTCGTGACCCAGTTTCTGAATCATGTTGTTCACTATTCCGTACATGCCATATAGCGCATCAGAAGCAGCGGTAATCGGATCAAACGTACCGGTGAAACCGTTCGTCAATGCCAACGGAGCATTCACTTTCGTTGCGCCGTAGAAGAGTGCACACGTGCTTCCGGTCGGGATGATCATGTACGGCTCGCCGGCATTCATCTCATCTACTTGCTCGAAATCTACCATCTGGCAGTTTTCATAACTCGTTCCGTACTTCCAGTACAGCAACTTGTAAACCTCTGCTCCGACAATACAGCCTGCCGGCACATTGTGATCCACGCAAACGGTTCCCATCCGTCCTTCTGTTACATTGCGGGTGTAGCCGCCGTAGAACGAGCCTTCCGCCTTATCTGCTGTCAGGTCAGCATCGAACTCTATCTTCAAGATTCGCATTCCATTCGTTGCGTCAGCTACGATATTTACCTCGCCTGCCGGAACAAAGAATGCCTTGGATGTTACATTTGCACTTGATATACTCAAGACATCAACGCTTCCTATCTTAATACTTGCGTCTTCGCTTATTCGGCGCGCCGTAATAGTTACAAGTCCCGGAACGGTAGTGGTGAAACTCAACGTCCCCACTCCTTGATAGCAGCCGCCATTATTGGTATTGTAAGCGAAATCATTCTTAGTTCCCTTGATGTAAGCCCATTCATCACCACTAATGTAGTTGCCAAGAGCAAGGGCATCATCACTACTAATTGCCACATTGGCAGTTCCGGCACTTGTCCAATTCCATGTCATAGAACCGGTTACATTCTTCTGCTCGATGATGTCTACGATATTCACAACACAGTTACCCGATTCAGCTTCATTTCCAAAGGCGTCGGTTACTTTAACCTTGACAGTAATTGTACCTTCCTCGTTACCTGCTGAGATTTCACCGGTAGTCGTACTAAACGTTGCATCACTTGCACCGGTGCGGGATACCTCGCTCCATACTTGGCTTACTACCGCTGCTTTGGTAGGAGTTAACGTCAATACCGGCGTACGGCTTTGCTCCAGACGCAGGTTGAAGCTTTCCTCCAATGCAATGCTTGTCAACGGATAGCTGTTCAGTTCAGCAACCATCATGGCAACGCGACTATTTTGGTCGTTTACTTTAACGAACTCATAAGTGCCGGCAGGGATATTGCTGTAAACGAGTTTGGTTGCTGTATTACCAAAGGTCGCAGGAGTAGAGGTGTAAACAGTCTTTGTCGTTGTTTCTCTTAGATTGACTGTGCGCCCATCACCGGAGCCTACGGCCAGTACATACAAGTTAGCGGTGAAGTCTGCCGGCACATGGAATGTACCGAATGAAACATCTCCGGCTCGTTTAGTAACTGTAAATTCACGATTGACGCCATCTATCTCGACGGTCATCGAAGCAGATAGATTACTTAAGTTTGTACTTGGCGCACTCTCAAAGATTGTTCCGTCGTCATTTGCCAAATCATCGGGAATATCTGCGCTATTGGTGAACCAGTAAGCATATTCCGTTCCAACGAACTTAGTCACCGTAATCACATGCGTATCATAAATACTTCCGTCTGCCACCGAGGTTGCAGTAATCGTTACTGTACCTTCCGCCTTACCGGTTATTACGCCGTTAGCATCCACGGTTGCTTTCGTCTCATCGCTACTGCTCCAGGTTACCGCCTTATTGGCTACATTTGCCGGCAGAACAGTTGCGGTCAGCGTGATCTGCGACTTGGCAGCTACGGTTGTCTTGCCGCTTACGGTTAAACTTTCTACAGCCACATCACGTGCAATGTTAATGGTATAGGACTTGCTATCGCCATCCTTATCGGTCACCACATAGGTATTTGGGCCAACTATCCATACTCCTTCATTAGAAGTCACTTCTCCGTTTGTCTGACTCGGGTCATTCGATAGGAAGGTCGGAACGACATCCAGAGAAGCCAGATCCGAACCCGCCGGAATGGTTACATTATAAACCGTTGCATCGTTCTCATCTACCACTGCTACTGCTTCATCAATCTTTATTCCGGTCAACAACGGTTTCGGGTATGGACGATATACTTCTATATAATCCACAAACGGATTCCATTCATTATTGCTGGTACGGCAGAGATACAAGGTCGAGCGGCCTTCTATAGCATCTGTCAATGTGATCTTGTTATCACCCACTACACCTCTTACTCCGGAGTTGTACAACAATGCGTCATCCGAATTATTCGTCGAATAGAGCGCTATTGATCCGTCACCTGCTACAGCTGTTATATGTACATTCAAAACGTCTCCGGCTTGGAATTCCTCTTCATCCAAAGCCATCTTCATGTACGAACTGGTACCGAATTTACTATTACTCTGCAAACTAACTGCACAATCGGCTGCTTTTGCGAAATAACCGGTTACAGTCTTATTCGAACCTCCAGTCGTCGCTATCTTGATAATACGCAGCATATCTTTCGGTGCTTCCGTAAAATGCAGTACATAGTCTTGCTCTACAGTTCCATTCTCAGATACAACATGCAGTGTCACGTCGCCCGTTGCGGAGGTAATCGGATTCGGGCTCATGGTCACAGCCTCACCAGCACTTTCTCCATCGCCCTCATAACCACGAGTATAAGCGATGGTCGGGATAGATGCCGTCTTGTACGGAAGCACTATATCATAGGAGTATTTATCCGAAGCAAAGCCGGTTACCGTTGTGCCGTTCACTTTAATATCCGTCAGCGTTGCAAGAGAGGTTGTTTGCGTGAAGCGGGCATAGAGAGTAGTGGAAGATGCAGGTGTATATGTAGCGTCTGCCAAACCCACCAATGTACCCGTTTCTGTCTCGTCATTAGCAGTAGTGAACCATCCGTCGAAACGACTTCCGTCTTTTGTTGCAGCAGGCAGAGTCAGGGCTGTACCCGTAAAGGTAGCATCTGCCGTAGCGCAAGTACCGCCATTCGTCGTTGCATCGTAAATTACTACGGGAGCGTCAGACATCGTAATCGACTTAAGCATGTTATAAGCCGTAGCTGTCTCAGTCAGAGTAATCTCCTGCTCTCCGGCATTATACATATACGTAACGCCTAAATGATCCTTATCCGTTCCGCCATTCAGGCTCTTTGCAGTGGCGCCGTTTACGGAATAAGTCATTCCGTTTACTTTACCCATTACAACCTTAACCAATTTTCCTACTGGAGCACGGAACTGGAGCTTATTTCCCGTACTATTCTTCAACTTTAAGCCGGTGTCAAACGCATTGGTATTATCTAATTCATTTTGATGCCCGGTTCCTTGCGTTAAGAGATAACCCTTACCGCTCAAGAATGTAGCATAGTCATATGATTTTCCCTCATCGGTTACCAGCTGCACGAAATCTACATCTGACGCATAGGTCTTTGTCCACTTTCCGTAAATATTGGCGTTGTCATCAATTTCCAATGCTGCTACACTTGTAATCTTATGTCCCTCTGCCAAATCAGCATTATTGTACCAGCCATCGAAATCAGCCAACATCCGCTCCTCATAATCTCCACTATGCGCCGGACTCTCGCCATCATATACATCCTCCTCGCCTAACTTGGTTGCACCATCATAGTAAGCTACTTTGAACTTCTCTTGCCAGATTGCCGTGAAGTCCGTAGCTGCCGATATACCATACGAGCCAACCGTCTTGATATCGTCTTTCGATGTTGTGATGGACCATCCTAAGAACTTAAATCCTTCGCGCTCAGGGTCTGCGGGAGCGACAGCATAACTACCACCTAAGATACTCTGCGTCTCACCGATCTGTGTATTCTCGCCATAACCGGGGAAGAACTTAACATCATAAGACGGCGCATATTGAGCGAACAACTCAGTATCACTTGCTTTGTCCCACTTGCCGTTTGCAACATAACCCGTTACATCGCCTGTTACCAACGTACCATTAGCCTCAGCCACTTTTACATCGCCGTCACTCGTGGTATAGAATCCTTTCAAAGCACCCGACCCGGTAGTTGCAGAAGTGATGGTCAGGGCACCTGCTCCCATCTGAACAGTAGCTGTTCCGGCTGACGTAGCATTTGTACCTGCACTCAACGTTACATCGTAAGTTGCTGCACTCAAATCTGCATAAATAACCATCGACTTGGTGATCTCCGTAGTTTTCGAAACCGCAGCATCGCCTTCCTCGTTCTTCCATCCGTTGAAGGTATAACCCGTAATAACTAATTCCGGCAGTTCACCATTCAGGAACAAGTTACCTAACTTCTCTCCCGATGTCACATTGATAGTCTGCGTTACATCGCCATTTACTTTCAACTTAACAGAAAGAGGTGAACTTGTTAATGCTACCGTAAGTGTATTAATATCCAAGCCTCCACCAGAAGCAGTCACCCAATAATCTCCAGAAGACAACGTTCCAGAAGTTCCATCTGCTGTAGATGTTCCCGACGATAGAGATATGTATATTTCACATTCACTAGCATCGTTAAATTGTGTTTTTGCATCTCCTGTTGCTTCGTCATGTGCTGTTTTTGTTGCTTCGCCTATTAGGACTAATTTTCTTGTATTACTTTTAGTTCCTTTTAGGTAAGCCACACCTGTACATCCATTAGGTATAGTAAATTTCACATAACGCTTGCCTGTATCTCCGCCGTACATACCACCTGTCAAGGCATATTTCCCTTTTTCAGTATATGTTTGAGAATATCCATACTCAGGATTAGTCAATGGAGCACTTGGATTGGTAGTTTCACTTACTATTACCTCACTGCTTTCTTCTCCACTAATCTCATTTCTGCTCCAAACCGCATCCAGCGTAATATCCTCTGTTACTGCGGTAGCGAAATCATAATCCACTCCATCCTTTTGCCATTTTTGGAATGTCCAGTTCAAACGAGTCGGAGCAGTCGGAGCCGATACAGTTTCACCACTAACCACCTTCACAGCCGCTACAGCGCTTCCGCCGTTGCTATTGAAAGTAACCACTTTCTTATCCTCCCATGTAGCCGTAATAGTTTGGTCTGTAGTTGCCTCAGCGCTAATAAATGTCGGATTCCAACCCAAGAAGTGCTCATCCTCCGTATCCTCCAATGACTCGAAAGAAGCAATACCTACTCCCTCGGAATACTGCGTCGGATAACCACTCATATCTGCACTGCCATAACCGGCATATGTAATACTATGCTTTGTCGCTGCTGGTTGCCATTTTGCCCAATATTCTTTATCTCCCGTCGCATCAGTGCCGATAGTATAAACGCGCTCGCCCTCGAAAGTAGAACTTGCATACCATCCTGCAAAGTCACAACTTGCCTTCAATACATCCGTCGGCAGCGTAGCTCCCACACCGAACGTATAAGAACTTACATTTCCACTATTGATTGTTCCGTCATTTGTATGCAAAGTTACTGAATATACAGATGGCGTCCATGTAGCCGTATATTCACTATTTGCAGCTGGCATTGTAGCCGGTACAGCCGGATCCCAGCCATTAAAAGCATGACCCGTCTTAGAAACTGTTGGAGCAGTAATAGTCGTTCCTGCTGCATAAGAGCCTGCTGCCGTTCCTGCTACATCTACACTACCTCCGTCCAAATTCCATGCTAATGTATATGTCGCCGGAGTTGCAGAATACGTAGTTACACGAATTGCATAAATATAGAATTTCTTATTATTCGTTCCAGATGCCGAATACAACTTGCCTGCATCAAACTCATAGGATACAGTACCTGCAACCGTTGTTGTATCTGTCACATAAGCTATTGCATCTTTCGAATTTAGTTTTATCTCATCTGCTAAAGGATAACTGCCTGTCGCATAATCATATGTCTTCAAGAAATGATATGCTCTTTGAACTTTAGAGGCATTTGCCGTTGGAGCCGTATAGCCGTAAGTAGCACTAGTATTTCCAATTGAAGAAGCTCCAACCAAAAGTTCAATAATCGCAGGCGAAGACAATGTAAACACTACAGTTGTTGGTGCGGTTGTGTTCGAATTATGCGATACTGTGTAACTATCCGAATAAGTTTCAGGATCAGACGAACTCAAATATTTATTATTTTTAGCATAAACATGGTACGTTGATGTACTACACGTTACACAAACATAATTAGTAGCACTTGGTACTGATTGAGAATATGCGCTATTTGTAAAATATGCCACATTAGAACGCTTATATGTTCCAGATGATGCAGTATAGATATAATGTGTTCCGGACGCTTGAGTAGTACCTCCATCATTATACCAATCGGTAAAATTTATATCCAAAAGGTCTCCTGTCGTTCCCCACATCTGTCCGATGCCGAGTACGAGAACCATCAGCATGCATGCAACATACTTCCATACACGACATGACGAACCTAATAAACGAGTAAAATACTGCGCACCTATAGATTGCAATGTGAAACTTTGCGAATTACCCCCCCCTGTGTTTTGGGGCATCTTCGCTACCAAATTTAGAAAATTGGCCTTCATAAGCATTAGATTTTTTAGTTAATATTTGTGTTGATTTATAATTTCATTTTTACACTGTTAAATACAATTCATCGGTTATTTGAATCAGATACTCTACCGCCTCTAACAACGGGGCAAGGTCGTTCTTAATAACTGAAAATACGTACTCCTCATTTATATCAAAATATCCGTGAGCAATATGATTACGCATTCCCATAATATCTCTCCAAGGTATCTCTGGACGTTGATTCAGGAAGTCCATCCCTAAACGCTTTTCTACTTTTTTAACTTCTTCACCGATTACCTCCACCATCATTGCGTTACCCGCCAACCTCTGCATTCCCAGAGGAGAAGTCAACCACTCTTCAGGACTAGTAACATCCTCATTCCACTCCTGCAACATGAGAATTGATTTCTGCACATTCAGAAGTGTTTCATGAGCGAGTCGCACATTTTCAGAATATTCTAACACCATCTCTTTTAACCTCATTTAGGAAGAACGGGGTAAGATTACGATGTTTTAAAATCATATCTACATGTCTTCCGGTTAATTGTTCCAAATAATCATGAGCACCACCTACACCACGCAACGTTGCGGGCATTTCGACAAACACATCTACATCGCTATCCTCGTTGTGCTCGCCACGAGCTACAGACCCGAACAGTTGCATAGAAGTCATACCGAATCGCTCACGCAAAATCGGGGCGTGCTGTCTCAATGTCTCTATGTATTCCGCTGTCGTCTTCATTGTGTTTGCATTATATCACGGCGCAAAGATACGAATTATTTTGCATACATGCAAATAAATATAAAAAAATCGGCAATTTTTACCACTAAAACTGCCGATTTTTACACCTTGATCACTCTCTATTGATTCATGAGTGATAGCCGTTAGGGTTCTTCTTCTGCCAGTTCCAGGAGTCGCGGCACATCTCTTCCAGTCCATATTGGGCTTTCCATCCCAACTCCTTTGCTGCCTTGGCGGGGTCGCAATAACAGGTCGCTATGTCGCCCGCGCGGCGCTCCTTGATCTCGTACGGTACATCCACACCGTTGACCTTCACAAAGGTCTTGACGACGTCGAGCACCGAGTAGCCGTGACCCGTACCGATATTATAGATCGCCAGACCCTGATTGCGGTCAATCGCCTGCAGAGCAGCCACGTGTGCCGTTGCCAGATCCACTACGTGGATATAGTCGCGCACACCGGTGCCGTCCGGCGTAGGATAGTCGTTGCCGAAGACGTTCAGTTTCTCGCGGCGGCCGATAGCCACCTGGGTGATATACGGCATCAGGTTATTGGGGATGCCGTTGGGGTTCTCGCCGATGCGTCCCGACGGGTGCGCACCGATCGGGTTGAAGTACCTCAGCAGCACTACGTTCCACTCCGGATCGGCTTTCTGCAGGTCCATCATCACCTGCTCCAGCATCGATTTCGTCTGACCGTAAGGGTTGGTGCAATGCCCCTTCGGGCACTCCTCGGTGATAGGAATGACAGCCGGGTCGCCATAGACCGTCGCGGAGGAGGAGAAGATGATGTTCTTGCAGTTATGCTTACGCATCACATCGAGCAGCACGAACGTGCCGTTCATGTTGTTCTCGTAGTACTCCAGCGGTTTGGCGACCGACTCACCTACGGCTTTCAGTCCCGCGAAATGGATGCAGGCATCAAAGCGGTGCGCGGAAAATACTTCCTCCAGCGCCTCGCGGTCGCGGATATCCGCCTTCACGAACGGGATCTCATCTACGCCGATAATCTCTGCGACACGTTTCAGCGCCTCGGGGTCGGAGTTATAGAGGTTATCCACCACCACGGCGCTGTGCCCCGCGCGGTAGAGTTCTATCAAGGTATGGGAGCCGATGAATCCGGCTCCGCCGGTAACAAGGATATTCATAATGAAAAATGAAAAATGAAAGATGAATAATGAATAATGAATAATGAATAATGAATAATGAATATCTAGAACAAGGGCGAGGGATAAACGCCGTCTTTTACCAACCGGGCGAACTTATCTACCACCTGCGGACGGTCGGTCGCGTAGGTCACGCCGAACCAGCGGGACGGGGTGTCCAGCACCTTGCAGGTCGCCTTACCCGAATGGATCAGGTTATCCACCGCCGTCGGGATATAGAACTCCGATTTCAGCTCTTGGCCGTGCTCCTTGAGGAACGTCACGAAATACTCCTCCGAGTGGCGGAAATAATCCGGCGTGAACGCCCACATGTTCATCGACACCGGTGTGTTCTCCTCCAGCGGGAACTTACCGTTCTCCTCGAAGAAACGGATCACGCCGTCCTCCTCGCGCAGGATCTTCGTGCGCTCGGTGACCTTGGTCAGGTAACCTTCCGCGTTGGTCTCACATACGCCGCGCGCTACCGATCCCGACTCCGACAGGGTGTTGCATACGCGGTAACCGACCATGGCGTACCGTCCCTCCGTGCCCTCGATGGAGCGCAGGTAGTCCGCTAATACTTGGAATGACTCGCGGCCGTAGTAATCGTCGGCATTGATGACGGCGAACGGCTCGCGGATCACGTCCTTACCCATCAGCACGGCGTGGTTGGTGCCCCAGGGTTTCTCGCGCCCCTCCGGCACGGTAAATCCCGCCGGCAGGTTGTCCAGATCCTGGAACACAAGTTCTACCGGAATACGGTGCTCGTATTTGGAGACGATCTTCTCGCGGAAGTCCGTCTCGAACACACGGCGGATGACAAAAACCACCTTACCGAACCCGGCTTGGATAGCGTCATAAATACTGTAGTCCATGATCGTCTCACCGTGAGGACCCAGACCATCGAGCTGCTTCAGACCGCCGTAACGGCTGCCCATACCCGCAGCAAGTACAAAAAGTGTTGGTTTCATATCTGTTGTACTATTTTTCTATTTTACAATGGGACGTTGTGCCTGATACTCTTTTTTAGCCTCCTCCATGAGCCGGCAGAACTGCTCGTCAGTATGAAGATAAGCGAGAGCATAGGATGCCACGATCCGTGCTGCCTGCACATCCGACAAGTAGTGGTATCCCGCTACGACACGGTCGTGACCGTACTCATACCCCGTCGCCAGAAGGGCGTTGGAGCAGTCGGGCATGACCTCCGTCAGGAGCAACGCCATGCCCCATCCTCTTGCGGAATGGCCGGAGGGATAGGAGGCCGTAGCCTCGGAATCGCTCTCCAGTCCGGGCATGAGCGTAGGCTCGCCGAACTGCACAAACGGACGCTTGCGCGGATGGCGGTTCTTGATACTCTTGGTGCACCGCTTGAGGTAGTCGTGGGTATAGTCCATCAGCGCATAGAGTGCCGGAGTCGTCTCCTTGGATACCGGTATATCCACCGCCGGAGAGAAATAGCGCATCAGGTCCTCGGTCTTCTTGGCGGCTCCCTGAATAGCTTTCTGTCCCGCCATGGTGTGGCGCAGCGCCTTCCCCTCATAGTAGCCCATGAGGTCATCGTAATAGAGGAAGGAAGCGGTATCGACAGGCGTCTCCATGATCCTCAGCCCGTCGGGGACCGGAAGGTTCCTGGCGCCGGCTTGGGCATCCGCTTTGGCTTTGGTTTTTGCCTTGGCTTTGGTTTTTGCATATTTGCTCCACTCGGCGCGAGCGGCAGCCAGATCCTCGTAGTACTCCGGATTAGCATGGGCGCATGCCCACGTAGCCGATGAGCAGAGGTATCCCGCCTGCACGTCGCTCCGCCAGTGTGCTCCGACGATCCATCTGTCCTCGCCGTACTGGAAACCCCTGCGGAGTATCGTGTCCGCCAACTCAGGCGCCACCTCCGTCATTCCCAAAGCTACCATCCACCCTAACGAGGTATGCCCCGAGGGGTAAGACCCGTTCTTGCGGAGGGAGGCCTCATCGTCGTAAGCAGAGGTCAGGTGCTCGTTCATCCGGGCGAAAGGACGAACCCGCATGTATTTCTTCTTGGCGGCATAGGGCGCCCAATGCGAGGTGGCCGTCAGCCGGCGGACGAACCGCGCGATGGCAGGGGTCTGTTTGTCCGAGACAGGGTGCTCCATCGCCTCGGAGAGGATGCGCATCATCTCCTCCGCCGACCACGCACTCTCCTTGCTTGCCTGCTCGCCGCGGGCGGTAGGACGGAGGGTCTTGCCTAACTGCCAAGTCCACAGATCGGTTGCGAAATGCACCGACGCCGTGTCGGGCGGAGCCGGCAGATAGACACCCGCGTCCGGCGTCCGCTCCAAAGTCAGATACGCTTTGTCCTCCGCGTGTGCGGAGATGAAAAGGATAGAGAGTACCCACGAAAAGGTACAAAGGATCAGTTTTTTCATTTGCTCTACTTTATTTTGAACAGCACTCTCCCCTATAAACAAGGAGAGAGTGCGGATTATCAGCCATCAGGGCTTCAACTCAGTATGTCAGTACAGAGCTTAGTAACGGTCATCTTCGCCGTTAAGGGCTGCCTCAGCCGCCTCACGTGCAGCCTGGATGGCAGCGTACTCCTCGGCGTTGTGAACGGCGAGTTTCTGGAACTCGCGGAGTCCTGTACCGGCAGGGATGAGGTTACCGCAGATCACGTTCTCCTTCATACCCTCGAGGTAGTCCACCTTGCCGCGGATAGCCGCCTCGTTGAGGACCTTGGTAGTCTCCTGGAAGGAAGCAGCGGACATGAAGGACTTGGTACCGAGGGCAGCACGGGTGATACCCTGGAGAATCTGTTTGGCGGTAGCGCACTCGGCATCACGCGCCTGAACGAGTTTCTTGTCGCGGCGGCGGAGAGACGAGTTCTCATCGTGGAGACGGCGGGCGGTAACGATCTGTCCCTCGCGGAGGTTCTCGGAGTCACCGGCATCGGTAACCACCTTGCGGCCGTAGATACGGTCGTTCTCCTCGAGGAAGTCGAGCTTGTCAATGATGTCACCCTCCAGGAAGCGGGTGTCACCCGGCTCAAGGATCTCTACCTTGCGCATCATCTGGCGCACGATAATCTCGAAGTGCTTGTCGTTGATCTCCACACCCTGCATGCGGTAAACCGCCTGTGCCTCGTTGACGATATGGTTCTGTACCGCCGTCGGACCCTGGATAGCGAGGATATCATCCGGCGTGATGGCACCGTCAGAGAGCGGTGCGCCGGCGCGGACGAAGTCGCCTTCCTGCACGAGGATCTGCTTGGTCAGCGGGATGAGGTAAGCCTTCTGCTCACCCAGTTTGGAGGTGACGAAGAGCTCACGGTTACCACGTTTGATTTTGCCATAGGAGATCTCGCCGTCAATCTCAGCCACGATAGCCGGGTTGGACGGGTTACGCGCCTCGAAGAGCTCGGTGATACGCGGCAGACCGGAGGTGATATCACCACCCGAGTTCTTGGCGCGTGCGGTTGAGAAGAGCGAGTCGCCGATCTTCACCTCATCACCGTCTTTGACATCGAGGTTCGCCTTCACCGGCAGGTTGTAGGAGCGGAGGATATTACCCGCCTTGTCTACGATATGCGCCTGCGGCAGTTTGGTCTTATCCTTGGACTCGGTGATGTACACCTCGCGTTTACCGGTCTGCTCATCGGTCTCCGTCTTGCAGGTCACACCCTCGATCACATCCTCGAAGCGGATGAAACCATCCTGCTCAATGAGGAGCGGAATCTTATAGGAGTCCCACTCGCAGACACGGGTGCCTTTGGTATATTTCTCACCGGAGGTGACGAACAGTTTGGCAGAGTAAGGAATATCGAAGGTAGCGAGTACGACACCGGTCTTCTCGTCCTTGAGAGAGAGGGTGTTCTTACGCGATACGGCGATAACATCTCCGGCAGCGGTAGTGATGGTACGCAGATCTTCGATCTCAACGATACCGTCGCGCGAGAGGTCGTAAGTGGACTGCGCTGCCGAACCACCCGCCAGACCACCGGAGTGGAAGGTACGGAGGGTCAGCTGGGTACCCGGCTCACCGATAGCCTGCGCTGCGATGACACCGACTGCCTCACCCTTCTGCACCATCTTACGGGATGCCAGGTTGCGGCCGTAGCACTTCGCGCAGACGCCGTGCTTGGACTCACAGGTGAGTACGGAGCGGATAACCACCTCCTCGATACCGGCAGCCTCGATAGCCTCGCACTGCGGCTCGCGGATCTCCTCGCCCGAAGCGACGATGAGGTTACCTTCGTTATCGTGGATATCATGTACGGACACACGGCCCAGGATACGCTGCGAGAGGGAAGCGACAACGCGGTCACCATCCTTCACGGCACGGGTAGCCAGACCACGGAGCGTACCACAGTCCTCCTCGTTGATGATCACATCGTGCGATACGTCCACGAGACGACGGGTGAGGTAACCGGCATCAGCGGTCTTCAGAGCGGTATCCGCCAGACCCTTACGGGCACCGTGGGTGGAGATGAAGTACTCGAGCACGGACATACCCTCTTTGAAGTTCGCAAGAATCGGGTTCTCAATATCGGTACGGGTATCGGTGGAGCCGGCTTTCAACGGCTTACCCATGATACCACGGATACCGGCGAGCTGTTTGATCTGGTCCGCATTACCACGGGCACCGGAATCCATCATCATATAGACGGAGTTGAATCCCTCGTCCGCCTCCTGCATGTGCTTCATGACGAGGCCCTTGAGTTCCTCGTCAATCTCCTTCCATGTATCCACGGTCTTACGATAACGCTCGTCATCGGTGATAAGACCCATGGTGTAGTTCGCATAGAGGTCATCGACGATGGCGTTACCCTTCGCGATCTCGTCTTTGCGCTCCTCCGGGATAAGGATATCATTGAGGTTGAAGGACAGACCACCACGGAAAGCGCGGTAGTAACCGAGGTCCTTGATATCATCGAGGAACTGTGCCGCACGCGCTACACCGCAGGTCTTGATAACCTTGGTGATGATGGACTTGACAGCACCTTTCTTCATCAGGGTATTCTGATAACCGATCTCCGCGGGCACATACTGGTTGACGATAACACGACCCGGGGTAGTCTCGATGAGCTCGCCGTTGATACGCACTTTGACCTTGGCGTGGATGTCCACACGGCCCTCGTTGAGCGCGATGATCGCCTCCTCCTGAGAGTAGAAGACCAGTCCTTCGCCCTTCACGCCTGCGCGTTCCTTGGTAATATAATAGAGACCAAGGATCATATCCTGCGACGGCACGGTAATCGGGTTACCGTTAGCCGGGTCGAGAATGTTATGGGAGCCGAGCATCAGGAGCTGCGCCTCAAGGATAGCTTCGTTGGACAGCGGCAAGTGAACCGCCATCTGGTCACCGTCGAAGTCGGCGTTGAATCCGGCACAAGCCAGCGGGTGGAGCTGAATAGCCTTACCCTCGATCATCTTAGGCTGGAAAGCCAGGATACCGTGGCGGTGCAGTGTCGGCGCACGGTTCAGCAGGACAGGGTGTCCCTCCATCACGTGCTCGAGGATCTCATAGATCACCGGCTCGCGGCGATCGATGATCTTCTTAGCCGACTTAACGGTCTTGACGATACCGCGCTCGATGAGCTTACGGATGATGAACGGCTTATAGAGTTCCGCTGCCATCTCTTTAGGCAGACCGCACTCGTGCATCTTGAGCTCCGGACC